>CANHDQ010000035.1 GCA_947459405.1 Comamonadaceae bacterium | reverse complement strand
TATTACAGGTTCTCCAGATCGGCAATAAACTGCACTGATGCGCCCTCTGATCCGCTTCCTGTTGTTATGCCTGCTGCCTGTGGCAGGATGGGCTCAGTCTTCTTTGCCGCCGTGTCCGGCCGATACCAATGCCTATTGGCACAACTGCTTTGGCACCCTCACCGCCCCTAACGGCAATAAGTACGTCGGTGAGTTTAAAGACGGCACACTCAACGGTCAGGGTACCTTCACATTCCCTGATGGTGTAACGTACGCGGGTGAGGTCAAGGACGGTAGATTCAATGGTCAGGGCGCCTACACCTTTCCCAGTGGCGCAAAGTACGTCGGTGGGTTCAAGGACAGTGAGTTCGACGGGCAGGGCACCTATACCTCCCCCGATGGCCGAAAGTACGTCGGTGGGTTCAAGGACAGCAAGTTCGACGGGCAGGGCACCTTCACCTTCCCCGATGGCGGAAGGTACGTCGGTGGGTTCAAGGACAGCAAGTTCGACGGGCAGGGCACCCGGACCTTCCCCGATGGCAGTAAGTTCGTGGGTGAGTTCAGGGACGACATATTCAATGGTCAGGGTACCTATACCTTCCCTGATGGCAGTAAGTACGTGGGTGAGTTCAAGGACGACAAATTCAACGGCCAGGGTACCCTCACATGGGCCGATGGCAGAAAGTACGTCGGTGCGTACAGGGACGGTAGGCAAAATGGTCAGGGCACCTTCACATGGCCTAATGGTGCAACGTACGCGGGTGAGTTCAAGGACGACAAGATCAACGGTCAGGGCACCCTTACCTTCCCCGATGGCGGAAAGCACGTGGGGGAGTGGAAGGACGATAAACGCAACGGTCAGGGCATAGAGTACCGTGCGAACAGGACCATCGTTAACTCAGGGCAGTGGGCAAACGGACAATTAGCCAAGTCTTTTGTACTTGACAGAAGCCGATTCCCATTCGAGGGGACCACCCAAATTGCATTTCCGGCTGTGGGCACCGGTAGGGCAGAGGGGGATCGTCTACAAGCCGCCCGACCTACAGCCCCGAGACAGGAACGGCGAGTTGCTCTCGTGGTCGGTAATGCGGCCTACACGAATCAACCGCTTGCCAATCCCGTGAATGACGCGACCGACGTTGCGGCAAGTCTCCGGGCCATGGGATTTGAGACCACGCTGCTGCGCGACGCTACGCTTGCCCAGATGCGCAACGCGACCCGACAGTTTGCGGACGCTGCCGCTTCAAGTGATGTGGCCTTGATCTTTTTTGCTGGGCACGGGATCGAGGCAAAGGGGCGCAACTACGTTATCCCCGTGGGTGCTGAAATCAAACATGAGTATGAGTTGGAGGACCAGGCGTATGACGCCAGTCGCTGGCTCGACATGTTGGAGGGGATAAAAACAGGCAACCGGCAGCGGGTCAACATTGTCATCCTTGATGCGTGCAGGAACAACGAATTGGTTCGCAGTTGGCGGTCTGCAAGTCGCGGTCTTGCGCGGATGGACGCCCCAACAGGAACGTTCGTCGCATTTGCTACAGCTCCGGGAAAAGTCGCAGGAGATGGGGCTAAAGGTCAAAGAAACAGTCCGTTTACCAAAAGCCTTCTTCGCGCGATTCAGAGCCCAGACGTGCCGATTGAGTTGATGTTCAAGGAAGTGCGGCGCATGGTGATCGAAGAGACCAACAACGATCAAGTGCCGTGGGACAACTCGAGCCTTGTGGGTGACTTTGTGTTCAGGCGAACTCGCTAGACGTCCAGCCGGGGTTGTTCTCTGGCTCAAGGCTGTCGGCGTTTGGGCCTCAGAATGCGCATCAGCGCATAAACAGGTCTCTAAAACCGAGCCTGCCTCTTTCCACAGAAGGATCAAATGATGATGGCTCTACTCAAACACCTGGCAGCGGCCTTGATGTTGTTCTTGACAGTTCTCGCGCAGGCGCAGCAGTCCAAGCCGAAAAACGAGGTCCCGGGCGGCATCACCCTTGGTAAGGCGCATGCGCTGGTGGTGGGCAATGGCGCTTACACAAAGACTGCGCCTCTGGCCAACCCTGCGAACGACGCCAATGCCATAAGTGCCACGCTGCGTTCCATGGGCTTTGAGGTCACTACGCTCATTGATGTGACCCGCCAGCAGCTCATTGAGGGGCTGATCCAGTATTCGCAGGCCGCCAAGTCAAGCGACCTGTCTGTGTTTTTCTGGGCTGGTCATGGTTTGAGTTTGGACGGCGAGCCCTACGTCTTGCCCACGGATTTGGCCGCCGACAGTGCCGATCAAGTGAGGAGACAGGGCATTTCCCTGCCCTGGATCATCTCGAACCACCTGCCCGGAAAAACCAAGCTGGTGTTCTTCGACTCTGATTTCATCGACATCTACAGTGCGAACAAGAGTCAACTCATGAACTTCGCGCTACCCAGCGAGACGCTGGTGAGTTTCGCCACGGGCCCAGGTGAAGTTGCCTCAGACGGCGTGGGGTCATCGAAAAACTCACCCTACACCGCTGCCTTGTCGAATTACCTGACGGAGGCAGTCGATATCGGAATCATCCTCAGAAAGGTACGGCAGTCTGCGTGGTCGGCAACAGGTGAAAAGCAAAAGTCATGGGAATACGGCAACCTGACCGCGCCCGAGCTCATCCTCAATTTGAAGATCGGACGCCGATAAAGCGAAGCTGTTTCACCGCGGACCGCATTCTCCACTCTTGGACTTCCTTCCTTTGGATCGGTTGCCGCAAGGGGGCCGGCCATCTGCGCCAACGGGTTCTACCCGGCCCTTTCGATCAATCCTCGCAAATTCAGCACCTCGATCCAGCCGCGCCCAAGTTTCAAAATCCCGTTGCCCTCCAGCGCCTTGAGTGCAATGGAGGCCTTCGGACGGCTGATCCCGCAGCTGGCCGCCAACTGTTCATGTGTGGCGACGACGACGGTACGTCCGTCGGCGCGGCTGGGCAAATCAGCGGCCATGCGCGCCAGGCCGGCGCAAAGTCGGGGCTGCACGCCTTTTGCAGCCCAACTGCGCTCACGCGCTTGCACCTCGCGCAGGCGCTGCCCGAGAAAACGCACCAGCACCAGCAGCAAGTTCTGGTCATTGAGCAGACAAGCCTCAATGTCTCGTAGCGGCAGCCATTGAATGGTGCTGGGCTCTCCCACCAGCAAGTCGCTGCCGCTGGGCAACTGGTTGAACAAGTAAGACAGAAAAGCCATTTCACCCGCGCGAAATGAGATGGGCACGATTTGGCCGCCTTGGGCGCCCGGCACGTGCACCACGGCATCGAGCCGACCGCTCATGACGTAGGGCAATTGCGTCACGCGGTCTCCCGCTTTGCACAAGCTAACGCCCGCGTCAAATCGGTGCAGTGGCCTGCTCTTTAGTCCCATCGGTTGCGCAAGGGCGTTCGCGAACTTGCGACCGAGTTGGCGGCTTTGCAAAAGCTCTGCCGCGAAGCGGTCGCTGGGATGCAAGTTGTGAGGGGCCATCCCTGTATTGTTACCAAAGTAACTGAAGCAAGGTCCGGCCGGGTACATGATGGGTGCGTTCGTACATCGGCTCGATGGCGAATAGGCCCACCCTGAAAGCTGATAGCAGCTCCCCTGGAGACATCCTGATGCTCAATCGCCGCCACTGCCTGACCTACATGGGAACCAGCGCTTGCGTAGGTTTGGCGCCCAGCCTGGCTTTTGCCCAGGGCAAACCCTTGAAAATCCTCGTGGGCTACCCAGCCGGGGGCGCTGTGGATGTGGTGGCTCGCCAAGTCGGTGAGGAGCTGCGCGTCGCAGGCTACAACGTGATCGTAGAAAACCGTACGGGAGCTGCTGGGCAATTGGCTACCGAGGCGATGCTTGCCTCACCAGCTGACGGCAGCACCATTGTGCTGATGCCCGGTGGTAATGCGACGATATTTCCGCATGTCTATCCCCAGCTGCGCTATTCGATGGGCGATCTCGCGCCGCTGGCAGGTGTTTGCTCTTTCCAGTTTGGTTTGGGGGTCGGACCGGGCACACCGGCAAAGACACTCAAAGAGTTTGTCGAATGGGCCAAGGCCAATCCAGGCAAGGCCAGCTACGGCACACCAGGGGCCGGCACGGTCATGCATTTCATGGGCGTGATGTTCGGGCGCAAGGCCGGTATCGATTTTCAGCATGTGCCGTATCGCGGTGGTGCGGCGGCAATGACGGATGTGTTGGGCGGCACGATCCCCGCCCTCGCCACCACCTTGCCCAACTTGGTGACGCATCACAAGTCCGGCAAGCTTCGCATTCTTGCCTTCAGCGGCGACAAGGCTTTGCCCGGTCTGCCTGGTGTGCCTACATTCAAGGAGCTCGGTTACCCCGAACTACAGCTTGCTGAGGTGTTTGCGTTTTTTGCATCGAGCAAGACACCGAAGGCAACTCAACTGGAACTGGAGGCAGCGATTTTGGCTGCCGCACGCAGCCCACGCTTGGTCGCCGCCATTGAAAAGCTGGAATTTGATTCCGACGCCAGGTCTTCTGCCGATCTGATTCGCCATCTCAAAGAGGACTATGAACGCTGGGGACCGGTCATCAAGGCGACCGGATACACCGCAAAAAACTGAGGCAGTTTTATCTGCAACCACCGGTGACACGATTTGAGACGGCCTAACATTTTGCTGATCACAAGCGATCAGCATCGCGCTGATTGCTTCGGATTCGAAGGGCGTCGGGTACGCACACCCCACCTTGATTTACTGGCTCGGCAGGGCACCCGATTCACCAATTGCATCACGCCCAATGTGGTGTGCATGCCCGCAAGGGCCGCCATCTTGACCGGTATGCTGCCACTGACCAGTGGGGTGCACGACAACGGCATCGATCTTGACGAGTCGACTGCGGCGGCAGGGTTTGCAGGCTCATTGAGCAAAGCGGGCTACGACACACGATTCATCGGCAAGGCGCATTTCTCGAGCAACCATTCCTACGCAAACCGACCAACCGGCCGCTGCGAAAACGTTCCCAGCTCGCATTTGTTTGCAGACGATTGGATGGGCCCTTACATGGGCTTTGAGCAGGTCGAGTTGATGCAGTTGGGGCACAACTACTGGCTTCCAGAGGCGGGCCCCGGAGGCTTGCACTACGAGCGCTGGTATCACCGAGATGGCTTGGGGGCCATGAAAAACGCCCTCTACAGCCAGCGCCTTGACCCGCAAACCCAGGCTGCCCAAACGCACAACAGTGCCTTGCCCACGGCTTGGCACAACAGCACTTGGGTGGGGGATCGCGCGGTCGAGTACATCGCTGGGCAAGGTCGGCGTCAGCGGCAAGCCGCCGATTTGCAGGCGAGAGCACAGCCGTTTTGCGCCTGGGTGTCGATGGCAGACCCGCACCATCCTTTCGATGCGCCTGCACCCTGGTGTTGGATGCATCGCCCAGATGAGGTTGACTTGCCGCCGTATCGGAGCCGAGATCTCGGCAAGCGCCCGTGGTGGCACAAAGCAGCGCTTGAAAACACACCTGGTGGCACCCCGGAAAGCCGCAAAGTTCGCGAGCAATACTCGCGCATGCCAGAGCAAACCGATGCCCAGTTACGCGAAATCATTGCCAATTACTACGGCATGATTTCCTTGGTAGACCACCAAGTGGGACGGATCTTGTCTGCGCTCGACGATGCCGGCCTGGCCGACAACACGCTCGTGGTGTTCACCTCTGACCATGGCGAGTTCCTGGGCGATCACGGCCTCATGCTCAAGGGCCCGATGCACTACGAAGGCCTGTTGCGCGTCGGCTTGGTCGTTCGCGGCCCCAGCGTCGCGGTCGATCGAGTCAACGATCAGCCCGT
The DNA here is from genome assembly GCA_947459405.1 of Comamonadaceae bacterium. Lineage (GTDB taxonomy): Bacteria > Pseudomonadota > Gammaproteobacteria > Burkholderiales > Burkholderiaceae_C > Polaromonas. The sequence continues at coordinate 13,545 of CANHDQ010000035.1, read as the reverse complement.
ATCCACGATCGATTTGGCAGCGACCTTTGGCGACTATGCGTCGACACCGGTACCCTCTGCCGTGCATAGCAAGAGCCTGCGCCCGCTGCTCGCCGGCCTGGCTGGCGCACAGCGTGATCATGCTTACAACGAATGGCGCTTAGGGCCATCGCGTTGCGGCGTGGCCTTGGACTTGCGCACTGTACGCACCCGCAGCGCCAAGCTCACGGTTGAATTGGCCAGTGGGGCCGGTGAGATGTATGACCTCAGCAGCGATCCCCATGAGTGCGTCAACCTCTTTGACGATCCGAAGCATCGCGGTTTGCGTGATGAGCTGATGCAGCGGCTCATGAGCCGACCTGACGATATTCGCACACCACTGCCCGAGCCTGTTGGCCCTGCTTGACTTTTCACCGAAGGAGATTTTTATGTTGAACCGCCGTACATTTTCTGTTTACAGCGTGGCCGCAACGCTAGGCGCACCTGCCGTCGCGCAAACTGAGGCACTGCGTATCGTGGTGGGTTTTCCCGCTGGCGGCATTGTCGATGTGATTGCCCGTGAGTTGGGCGAGGCCATGAAGCCGCATTTGGGTGGACGCTCCATCGTTGTCGAAGCCAGGCCAGGCGCGGGAGGCCGCATTGGCGTTGCTGCTGTACGAACAGCGCCCGCCGATGGCAATACCTTGCTGTTCACGCCGTCGTCCATCATGACGCTTTATCCGCACGTGTTCAGCAAGCTCGGCTATGACACGCTGAAAGACTTTGTGCCGATCAGCCCCGTTTGTCTTTCGGCCAATGCCCTCGTTGTCGGCATGCATGTACCGGTCAATACCCTTAGCGAATTCATTGCGTGGTGCAAAGCCAATCCAAAAGAGGCCACCTATGCATCGCCTGGTGCTGGCTCGGCCCCGCATTTTTTGGGGGCCCAAATTGCGAGTGCCGCTGGTGTAGAGATGCTGCATGTCCCCTACAAAGGTGCTCCCGACATCCTCAACGACTTGTATGGGGGGCGTATCGCCTCTTTCGTGACCGCACTTTCAAATGCGGTTCAACCGCATTTGGGCGGAAAAATGCGCGTCTTGGTGACCACCTCACCCAAGCGCTTGGGTCTTTTGCCCAACGTGCAGACGGTTGCGGAGGCAGGTTTTCCGCAGCTCACCGGTGTGGAATGGTTCGGTTTGCTGGCACCGGCCGGTACCGATCCGGGTCGCGTTGCCGCGCTCAGTGCCGCCGTTGCCAAAGCGATGACCAGCGACCGCATCAAAGAGGCTTTTGGCAAGCTGGTGATGGAGCCTACTTCAAGCAGTTCTGCCGAGTTTGCAAAGACCATCAAGGCAGACACTGACCGCTGGGGTGTCATCGCCAAACGGCTCAATTACCAGCCCGTCGACGCATAACGTGCAGGGTTCATGAGCACCTTTGTCTTGATTCATGGGGGCTGGCATGGCGGCTGGTGCTGGCGAAAGGTCGCCGATCAGCTGCGCAACCTCGGGCACATGGTTTTCACACCAACGCTCACGGGCATGGGTGAGCGCGAACACCTGTGGACACCCGATGTTGGCCTTGCCACCCACACTCAAGACATCTTGAATCTGTTTCGCTTTGAGCAGCTGAGCCATGTTGTTTTGGTCGGCCACAGCTATGGTGGGGTCATCATGACTCTGGCGGCCGATCAAATGGCGCCAGCAATCGATGCTTTGGTCTACGTTGATGCGCTGATTCCCGAGGACGGCGTGCCCGGTTGGAACGGCTTTCCCGAGCAGCGACAAAGGGACCTGCTCGCTGGCGCTGAACAACTCGGTGGCCTGCGCATCCCCCCTCCCGATCCGGCGCTGTGGGGCGTCACGAGCCCGGACGATGTCGCATGGCTGCGCGCGTGTTGTGCCCCCCACCCTATAAAAACAATGTTTGATGCCCCGCGGCTGACTCAGGCTTGGACGGTTGTTCCAACCAAGCATTACATCTTGGCGGGCGCTCACCCCAACCCACGGTTTGAAGCCCACTACCAGTGGGCACAGGCTCAAGCTGGCTGGACTTCGGAAGTGATTGTGGGTGGCCATGACCTGATGGTCACCCAACCCAACGAGCTATCAGCAGCGCTGCAACGCGTGGCCACCGCGCCTCTTTAGCCCATGACTTGCAAGCCATGGAACAGCCTGATCTTGCTGACCGATGAGCAAGATGCGCATGCCTTGGGATGCGCCGGCCATCCCTTCGTCAAGACCCCCCATCTGGATGCGCTGGCCGCCCGTGGCACGCGATTTACTCAAGCCCTCACAGCGTCACCAATCTGTGTGCCTGCACGGGCTGCGCTGGCAACGGGGCGTTGGGTCCATGACATCGCTCATTGGGACAACGCCATGGGCTACGACGGGCGGATCGGCGGTTGGGGGCATGCACTGCAGGGCGCAGGCCATTGCGTCGAGTCGATAGGCAAATTGCACTATGTCAATGCTGCTGCGCCCACGGGCTTTTCCGCGCAGCATGATCCCTTGCATTTGGCCGACGGCATCGGTCAGGTTTGGGGTTCGGTGCGCAATCCCCTGCCCAGTCAGCCGCGTCCATCGAGGCTGTTTACCGAACTCGGTGCTGGGCAGTCGAGCTACAACCTGTACGACATCTCCTCGGCAGACCACGCAGCGCAGTGGCTGCATGACAAGGCCGCCGAAAAAGATGCCGCGCCGTGGACCTTGTTCGTCGGTTTCGTCGCGCCGCATTTTCCCTTGGTCGTGCCCCAGCGCTATCTCGATCAAATCGATGTGCATGCCATTGCCGACCCTCGGCTGCATCCGCTCAGTGGCTACCGGCGTCACCCGTGGGTGCAGCGGCATGCGGATTTTTCCAACGCAGACGATGAATTGGGCACGCCCGAGCGCCGCCGCTTGGCTTTGGCTTGTTATTACGCCTTGGCCTGCTTCATCGATGAGCAAATCGGCAAAGTGCTGCAAGCGCTTGGGCAAAGCGGTTTACAAGCATCCACCCGGGTGATCATGAGCAGCGATCATGGTGACAACCAAGGTGTGCGCGGGATGTGGAATAAATCGACGCTCTACCGTGAAGCCACCCATATTCCTTTGATCTTGGCCGGGCCGGGCATCCCGTCGGGCAAAGTCTGCGCGACCCAGGCCAACCTGATCGATATCGCCCCGACCGTACTGGACAACGCGAACCTGCCTACAGATCCCAATCTCCCGGGCCGATCGCTCGTGGCGATCGCTAATGAGAAGGACGATCCACAGCGTATCGGTTTTAGCGAGTACCACGCGGTGGGCTCGCCCAGTGCAGCTTATCTGGTGCGGCAAGGCCAGTGGGCGTATCACCACTACGTGGGCTACGAGCCTGAATTGTTTGACATGGCGGCCGATCCGGGCCAGGCCGTGGACCTCGCTGCGCATGATGGCTATCGGCCGATCCGTGAGCACATGGCATCGCTTCTCCATCAAATGCTAGACCCAGTGGCCACAGACCAGCGCGCCAAGGCCGATCAAGATGCGCTGATCGCGCGATTTGGTGGCCGGGAAGCGGCCTTGGGCAAAGGCCCAGCAGGTGCAAGCCCAGTGCCGCCACGGCAGCCATCGGTGTGAGCGTCGGGGTGGTCGCGCCCCGTACAACAAATCGTTGCACGCCTTTTTCAAGTCAAGGGCGAAAGCCAGCCCCTCTTGGCGGTCAAATCAAGCATTGTTGGACACCGTCATCCCCATGATGGAGCCCTGTCGCCCTCTGCGATCGCCTATTCCTCAGCCGCAACGCTTCGATCGAGCAGACGGCCCAGCCGGGCCGCCTGCGCTTGCAGTTGCGTGGCGATCTCAAGTCTGCGGCTGGGGTCCAGGCGTGAGGAAATAGCCGCCACGCTGATGGCGGCCATGGGTGCGAACGTTGGGGTGGTTGGGATGATCACGCCCACAGCGGCTGTGCCGGGGTGCACGGGCCCATCGAGAAAGGCAAAGCCTTGCTCACGGCCTTGTTCGATCAGTTCGCGCACGCGCTCGACCGACAGCGACGACAGCTTGGGGTAGCGCTCGGCATGGCCGGTGATGATGTCTTCGGCCTCGGCGGGGGGCAGGGCGCACAAGATGGCCAGGCCGCCGGCGCCTACGCCCAGCGGGCGCCGCACCCCCACATCGAGCGTGAGCGCCTTGATCGGGTAGTCGCCCAGTGCCCTTGCCGAGCACACCGCTTCGTTGCCACGGCGCTCGCTCAGGTAGACCGTGTCCTGCGTGAGTTCGGCCAGCGTCGCCAGCGTGTTCTCGCAGCGCTGGGCCAGCTGAAAACGCGGCTGGGCCAGCAGGCCCAGCTCGTAGAGCAGGGGGCCGAGCAGGTATTTGCGTGTCACCTCATGGCGCTCCAGCACGCCCTCGCTTTCCAGGCGCTGGAGCATGCGAAAGCAGGTGGAGCTGGGCAGGCCGCTGGCGGCCGTGATGTCGCCCAGGCGCATGCCGCTGCGGCCCCTTGAGGCGACCACGCGCAGCAGACTGACCACCCGCTCGATGCTCTGCGTGCCCCCGGCGGCGGCGCTGGCAGCGGTGGCGTTTGGGCGGGCGCTCATGGGCTGTAGCGGCTATTCATCAGGCAGCCGGTTTGACATGATTCCCACAATGCGGCAAATCTTCGGGTTTGCGAGAACTTCCGGTTCATTGTTGTTTGATTCAATTGACCGCATTCCTTTCAGATAGAAATTGCCAGATCGTGGAAATCGTAGCAGAGCCCATTCCCCAGACAATGACCGAGAAAATCCTCGCCCGCGCCAGCGGACAGGCTTTTGTGCGGGCTGGGCAGGAGATCGAGGCCCGCCCGGATTTCGTCATCAGCTACGACTTCCCCGGCTACACCGACGTGTTTTTCCGCGAGGCGCGCGAGGAGTTCGGGGTGGAGAAGGTCGACAACCCCGAGCGCTATGTGCTCTTCATCGACCACATGGTGCCGGCCGCTACGCCCAAGGAAGAAGAGCTGCACAAAATCACGCGCGCCTGGGGCGCTGCGCAGGGCGTGCCGGTGCACGAGCGCCGTGGCATCGGGCACCAGGTGTCGGCCGAGCTCGGCTATGCCACGCCCGGCGCCTTTGTCGTGCACTTTGACGGCCACGTCAGCCAGCTTGGCGCCTTCGGCACTTTTGCCTTCGGTGCGCGCAAGGGCGTGCTGGAAGCTTATGTTTCGCCCACGATGGCCATGACCGTGCCGCCCACGGTCAAGATCGTCATCACCGGGGCTTTGCAGCCCGGCGTGATGGCCCGCGATGTTTTTCATCATCTCGTGCGCGTCATGGGCCCCTCGTCTTGCGCCTTCAAGGTCGTTGAGCTGGCCGGCCCCGTCATCGATGCGATGAGCATCGAGGGGCGGCAGACCCTGTGCGGTCAGGCGATGTTCCTGGGGGCCAACACCATGCTCATTGCCCCCGACGAGCGCACCCTGGCTTACACCCAAACCCGCGCCAAGCTCGACCTGCCCCCGGTGTATCCGGATGCCGATGCACATTACGAGCGCGTGGTCACGGTCGATGTGTCCGACCTCGAGCCCATCGTCGTCATTCCGCCAAGCCCGGCCAACACCCGCAATCTGCGCGACCACGTGGGCCTTGAGGTCCATTCCGGCTATCTGGGCTCTTGCGCCAGCGGTCGGCTGGAAGACTTGCGCATTGCGGCCCAGGTGCTTCGCGGTCGGCAGGTCAAGCCAGGGTTTCAGCTGCACGTGGTGCCGACTTCGCAGGCCATCATGGCGCAGGCCGCGCGCGAGGGCCTGCTCGAGGTTTTGGTGGAGGCCGGCGCCTTTGTGAGCTCGCCCACCTGCGACTACTGCTACGGGCGCATTGCGACCATGGCTGACAAGCAGCGCGCCGTTTCCACCGGCACGCTCAACACGCCCGGCCGCATGGGCAGCGTGGACAGCGAAATCTACATCTGCAATGCAGCCGTTGTGGCGGCCTCGGCCATCGAGGGGCACATTGCCGATCCGCGCCCCTATCTCCTGTCGCAGCAGCCATGACCTTGCCCAATCTTCGCGGGCGTGTGGCCTGGGTCTTTGACGAGCAAGACTACGACATCGACCTCATCATCGGGGTGCGCAACATCAAGATCACCGATGTCAAGGAGCTCGCGGCTCTGGCCATGTCCGACCGCGATCCTAACTTTGCAGCCAGCGTGCAGCACGGTGACTTGCTGGTGGGCGGGCACAACTTTGGTTATGGCCACCCCCACTATCCGGCCATGCGCGCGATGCGCCACCTGGGCATTTCGGCGGTGGTGGCCGAGTCTTTTTCGCCCGGCTTTTTTCGCGGCGAAATCAGCATGGGCTTTCCGTTGGTCACCTGCCCCGGCATCTTGGCGCAGGTGCAGCGCGGCGACGAGATCGAGGTCGACTGGGCGCACGGCTGTGTGCGTCACCACGGCCGCGGCAGCAGCCTGCCTTTGCTGCCGCTCAACGCCGCCGAGAGGCAAACACTGGAGGCAGGCGGCCTCATTCCCTACCTCAAGCAGCGCCTGGCGCGCAGTGCAGGAGCAACTTCGTGAGTGAACAACGTCAGTGGCTCAAACAACGCCTGGCCAGCGGCTCCACCGTCTGGTTTACCGGCGCGCAAGACGCGCTGTCGGCGCTGCTGGTCGATCAGTCGGCCTTCGATGGCGTGTTCACCACCGGCTTTGGCGTCTCGGCCTCGCTCTTGGGTCAGCCCGATATGGAGCTCTACACCTTGAGCGAGAACCTCGGTGTGGTCAACCACATAGCCAACGTCGTGCGCAAACCCATCTTTGCCGATGCCGATACGGGCTACGGCAACGTGCTCAATATCCAGCGCACCGTGCGTGCGTTTGAAAAAGCCGGCGTGGCCGCACTCTCCATCGAAGACCAGCTCAGCCCCAAACGCTGCCCTGCGGCCGCCAGCGCCCTGGTCACCGTGCCGATGGCCGACGCGGTGGCCAGGATTCGCGCCGCGGTGGACGCCCGGCGCGACCCCAACCTGCTGATCGTGGCGCGGACCGATGTGAAGGATCCGGGCGAAGCGATGGAACGCGCTGCCCGCTTCGCCGAGGCCGGCGCCGACCTGATCCAGCCGATCACGCCCACCTTTAGCAGCCATGCCGATCTGGTCAAGCTGCGTCAAACCTGCGGCCGGCCCCTGTCGCTGCAACTGATGGAGGGCACCTGGATGGCCAGCCTCAACCGCGCGCAGATCGAGGCGGTGGCCGGCATGGCCACTTACCCTATCGTCAGCCTGCTCACCGTGGTGCATGCCTTGCGCACCAATATCGCGGCGCTGGCCGAGCGTTGCGGCCAGCCCATGGGCGAGCTGCCGATCCCGCGCGCCCCGATCGCCCAATTTAAGCAGGTGATCGGCTGGCACGAGCTGGAAAAGCAGCAAGAGCGCCTTGAGCTGGGCGCCCCAGGCCAGGCCCAGCGGTCGCCCGCGGCACCGTCTTGATCGCATTCGCCCCTCAATCCAACAACCCAAACTCTTAGGAGACCTCTCATGTCCATCAACCGTCGCCATGCCAGCACCGCCCTTTTGGGCTCGGCCCTTGCTGCAGCCCTGCCCGCCTGGGCCCAGACCGCCGCCTTCCCCAACAAACCGATCCGCATCATCGTGCCGTATCCGGCCGGTGGCGCCACCGATGTGTCGGCACGCCTGGTGGGCCAGCGTCTGCAAGAAGAGCTCAAGCAAGCCGTGGTGGTCGACAACCGGCCCGGTGCCAGCGGCAATATCGGCATGCAAGCCCTGCTGCAAAGCCCGGCCGATGGCTACACCCTGGCCATGAGCCTGACCGGCATGCTGTCGATCAACCCCGCCACCTATGCCAAGGCCGGCTTTTCCGCCACTGACGTGGTGCCTATCGCACGCGTGATGCTTGCCCCCTTGGTTCTGGTGGTCCCGCTGAACTCGCCCTGGCGCTCGGTTCAGGATCTCGTTGCCGCCGGCAAGGCTGCGGGCAAGGGCGGCCTGCCATACGGCTCTACCGGCGCTGGCGGCATCTCACACGTGGCCTCTGAGCTGGTCAACGCGGCAGCCGACGGCAACTACAGCCACGTGCCCTACCGGGGCGGCGCGCCCCTGGTGCAAGCCCTGCTGGCCAGCGAAGTGCGCTGGGGTCTGCTGGGCACGGCCGATGCCCGCGCGCAAATTCAAGGCGGCAAGCTCAAGGCCCTGGGCCAGCTGCGCGCCACCCGCTCTGAACTGTGGCCCGATCTGCCCACCCTGACCGAGCAGGGCCTTCGCGGTGGCGTCGATTTCGACATGTGGTTCGGCCTGGTTGCACCGGCCAAGACCCCACCGGCTGTGGTTGCCATGCTCAACCAGAAGGTGGCGCAGATCGTTGCAGAGCCGGAGTTCCGCAAACGCCTGGCCGACCTCGGCGGTGTCTCGCCCACCACGGGCAACACGGTCGACGCGTTCAACGAAGTGATCCAGCGCGAACTGGCCGTTCTGCCCAAAAAAGCACTCGAGCTGGGCCTCAAGCTCGACTGACACCTTGGGCCGACCCATGCGAGAGCTTCTCGCATGGGCGCCCCTGCGTCATTGCGAGGCGCGGCGTCGTTGCAAGGGGCGTCCACTGCTGCGTCATTGCGAGGCGCGCAGCGCCGCGGCAATCCATGCCTTTGCGCGGTGGCCGATGGTGCACCACGGCCGATGGATCGCTTCGTTCCTCGCGATGACGGGGCTGGGGTGCAATGACGCAGGCGAGGTGCGCAGGCCGTCCCCGGTCGGGCATTGCAAGGCGCGTCCCTACTGCGTCGTTGCGACTCGCGCCGTCATTGCAAGGGGCATCCACCACTGCGTCATTGCGAGGCGCGCAGCGCCGTGGCAATCCATGCCTTTGCGCGCCGCCCGCTCTGGCCGTGCTGGCGCCATCAGAGGCCTCGAAGAAACTCGGTCGCTTCGCGGCTCTTGAACGGTTGCAGTTGCACGCCGTCGCCGAGATGCTTGGCGTTGGCTTGCAGATGGGCGATCAGCAGCTGAAAAAAAGCGATCGCTGAGGGCATCAGGTCGCGCTGCGGGTTGCGGGTCACATCGATCATGCGGTGGTGATCGCCAAATGCCAGCGCCTTGTGGACGGTGCGTGCGTCACCAGCGGCCTGGCAGCTCAAGCTGGGCAGGAGCGAGACGCCCAGACCGGCCGCCACCATGCCCACCAGGGTTGACTGTTGGTCGACCTCGATCAGTGGCAGGGGGGGATGGATCACGCGCAGCACCGGATCGATCAACTCGCGGATGGCGCCGCGGCGCATCACGATGAACTGTTCGCCCCTGAGGCTGCGCAAGCCAATCTTGTCGCGCTGGGCCTGTGGGTGCTGGGCGCTGCCCAGCCATCGCAAGGGATCTTTGAGCAAGGCAAAGCGCTTGAGTTGCTCGTGTTCGGGGCCTCGGGCGACCAGCGCAAAGTCGCCCTGACCGGACTCGAGCATGGCCAGCAGCTGCGGCACGGAATGGTCGTGCACTTCGATTTGCACGGCCGGATGGGCGGCTGTGAAGGCTTTGACGATGCCCGGCAGCAGCAACTGGGCGATCGAGGGGATGCTCAGCACGCAGACCGAGCCCCTCTGGGCGCTGGACCACATCTGCAGCTCTTTGAGCAGCCGCGCATTGGACTCCAGCACCCGCTGCGCCCCTTTGTAGAAGGCCTCGCCTGCGGCGGTGGGCAGCAGCGAGCGGGTGGTGCGCGAGAGCAGTTTGACCCCCGACAGCCGCTCCAGATTGGCAATGGCCTGGCTCAGCGCGGGTTGGCCCATGTGCAGTTTGGCCGCCGCCTTGGCCATGGAGCCGCTGTCAACGGCGGTGACGAATGCATCAAGGTGGCGCGGGTTGAAATAATTCATATTTTTCAAATAGTAAATCTAAAAATTCGATTTGATGCATGAATTGAATTTTATTAGCATGCCCAGCCATGACCCGTTCCAGACTCCCCCAAGCGGCCGTGGGCCAGGCTGAGGCCCGGCGCAAGAATGTCTTGTTCATTTCGGTCGACCAGTGGCCGGCATCGCTGCTCGGCTGTGCAGGCCACCCGGTGATTCAAACGCCCACGCTGGATCACCTGGCCCGCTTGGGCACCCGCTTTAACCGGGCCTATTCGGAGTCGCCCATCTGCATTCCGGCGCGGCGCTCGATGATGACCGGCCTGAGCCCGCGCACCCATGGTGACCGCAGCTTCAAGCCGGCGCTGACCATGCCCAAGGTGCCGCTGCTGGCGCAAGCCTTCCGTGATGCGGGTTACCAGACCCAGGCGGTGGGCAAGCTGCATGTCTACCCGCCGCGCGATCGCATCGGCTTTGACGATGTCCGCCTGGCCGAAGAGGGTCGGCCCAAGCTCGGCGCCATCGACGACTACGAGGTGTACCTGAGCGAGCAGGGGCACGCGGGCGAGCAGTTCATGCACGGCATGAACAACAACGACTACATGAGCCGAGCCTGGCACTTGCCCGAGGCCTTGCATGTGACCAACTGGATCACGCGTGAGACGGCCAAGGTGATCAAGCGACGAGATCCGACGCGGCCTTCGCTTTGGCATGTTTCCTACACCCACCCCCATCCTCCGTTGGCGCCGCTGCAAGCCTATCTGGACCTGTACCGCGACCTGCCCATCGACATGCCGGTGCGCGCGAAGTGGGAGGAGCAGGACAGCATCCCGGCGCTGCAGGCCGTGCGCCGCTACTGGCAGGTGCCCGATCAGCCGCATGTGCATCGGCTGCTGCGGCAGGCGTTTTACGCGCTGTGCACCCACGTCGACCATCAACTGCGCATTATTTGGGGCACGCTACGAGAAGAAAATCTGCTCGACGACACCGTCATCCTGGTGACGGCCGACCATGGCGACATGTTGGGCCATTTCGGGCTGTGGGCCAAACGGCTGTTCTACGAGGGATCGAGCGCCATTCCCATGATCCTGGTGGGCGCAGCCGGCGACCGTCGGGTCAAAGCCAACCATGTCGACTCGCGGGTAGTGGGTCTGCAAGACATCATGCCCACGCTGCTGGACTTGGCCGAGATCCCCATTCCGCAAGGCGTGGAGGGGCTGTCCATGGTGGCCAAGCAGCGGCGCGAGTTTTTCTACGGCGAGTGCCGGGAAGACGACGGCGCCAGCCGCATGCTGCACGATGGGCGCTACAAGCTCATCTGGTATCCGGCCGGCAACCACCTGCAGCTGTTTGACCTCGAAAGCGATCCGCTCGAGCAGGTCAATCTGGCCGCACAGGCCGAGCACAAGGCGCGTGTTTCACGCTTGTCGAGCGAGCTGATTCGGCACCTCAACGGGGACGACCTTCAATGGGTGCGCAAGGGCCGCCTGGTGGGCTACCCCTTCGAGGCTGCACCCTTTGTGGCCGATCGGGCCATGTCCGGCCAGCGCGGCTTGCATTTCCCCCAGCCCCCTATGGATCCTGCGGCCACCATGGTGGGCGCACCCTGAGCTTTCAACGCATTCATCATCAAGGAGCACATGCCATGAACAACAGACGGCGGGTTTTACGTGTGGGCGGCGCGATTTTGGCTGCTTCTTGGGCGCTGCGAGCGCGGGCACAGGGGTCGTCCGATCGACCGATCCGCCTGCTGGTGGGCTTTGCCCCGGGCGGTGCGGTCGACAGCGTCGCGCGCTTGCTCGCCGTGCCGATGTCCGAAATCCTGGGGCAAAGTGTCGTGGTGGAAAACCGGCCGGGGGCATCGGCCAATATTGCCGCCATGAACCTGGTGCAATCGCCAGCCGATGGTCTGACGGTGCTCATGGGTGCTTTTGCGCACAGCGTCAATCCGGCCTTGATGAAGATCGGCTACGAGCTCTCCGAGTTGCAGCCGCTGCTGCAGTTGACGCGGGTGCCCACCATCTTGCTGGTGCACAAGGACAGCCCCTACCGCACGGCGGCCGAACTGGTGGCCGGTGGCCGCGCCAAACCGCAGGGGCTGACCTACGGCTCGGGAGGCAGTGGCACGGCCTCGCATCTGGCCCCGGAGTTGTTTGCACGGCGTGTGGGCCTCAAGGCCCTGCACGTGCCCTACAAGGGCGGGCTGCTGGCCATGCAGGGCGTGATTTCGGGCTCGGTCGATTTCATGTGCGAAAACCCGCAGCCAACCTTCATGTCGCCCGGCTCGCCCATCCGCCCCTTGGCGGTGTTTCAGCCAACCCGACTCAATGAGTTGCCCGATGTGCCTTCGATCACCGAGGCCGGCTTTAACCAGGACTTGACCATACGGTCGTGGCACGGCTTGTTTGTGCGCAGGGGCACGCCCGATGCGGTGTCGGCCCGGCTGCTCAAGGCGGCGCAAGAGGCCTTGAGCAGACCCCAAACCAAAGCGCGCATCAACGCCATGGCCATCGAAACCGTGGACAGCAATCCGCAGGCGTTTGCCGCGTTTTTTGCCAGCCAGGTCGACACCTGGGGCCGCGTCATCAAAGAAGCTGGAATCCGCGCAGAATAGACGCTCGAGCCAGCCAACGAATGAACGACGGAATCAACGATTGAATCAAGGGGCACGCTCAACATGAAAATCGGTCTTGTCGGCCTGGGACAAATGGGCTCGGCCATGGCCAAGCGCTTGCTGGCGCAGGGTCATGCGCTGACGGTTTACAACCGCAGCGCCGGGCCTGCGGCTCAGTTTGCAGCCCTCGGCGCGGCCGTGGCGCCCGACCTCAAAACGCTGGCGGCCACAGTGGACACGGTGTTTACCGTGGTCTCTGACAGCGCTGATGTCGAGGCGGTCGTTTTGGGGGAGGGCGGTTTGCTCGCGGGCGCGCATGCCGACACCCTGATCGTCGACTGCAGCACCATCGATCCGCAGGTGTCCCTGAAGGTGGGCGATGCTGTGCGGCAGGCCGGCTTTGCCATGATGGACGCGCCCATCGGCGGGCGCCCGGCGCAGGCCGAGCAGGGCAAGCTGACCTTTATGGTGGGCGCGCTGCCCCAGGATCTCGATCGGGTGCGGCCCGTGCTCGAGCAGCTCGGCTCGCGGGTGGTGTTTTGTGGCGCGCCTTCGATGGGCATCACCATGAAGGTGGTCAACAACTTGCTCAGTCAGTCCTTGCAGCTCATGGACCTCGAAGCCATGGCTTTGGGTATGAAGGCAGGGTTGCAGCCCGAGGTCATGCTCGAGGTGCTGACCTCCACGGCTGCCGACAACGCACCGCTGCGCACCCGGCTGCCCGACAGCGTGTTGACGGGCAAATACGCGCCAGGTTTTTCAGCCCAGCTCGCGCACAAAGACCAGGGGCTGGGCCACACCCTGGCCGCCCGCTTCGGGGTGCCGCTGTTTACGCTCGGCCAAGCGCGCCAGATCTACAGCATCGCCTTGACACAGGGTCTGGGTCAGGGCCCGAGCGAGATCGTGGCCCAGGTGGTGGAGCGGCTGGCCGATGTGCAGCTGCGCTTTGCCAGCCACCGCGACACCTGAGCCAGCCCGTGGCGTCAGCTCAGCGCGGCTTGTAGGCCGTCACGTCGATCTCGACCTTGGCATCGATCATCAGCCTTGCCTCGACGGTCGAGCGCGCCGGTCGGTGGGACCCAAAGCACTCCATGTAGACGCGGTTGAAGCTGCCGAAATCGCGCGCGTCATCGAGCCACACGCTGACCTTGCACACATCGCTCAAGGTGCAGCCG
>CANHDQ010000034.1 GCA_947459405.1 Comamonadaceae bacterium | reverse complement strand
CCTGATGCAGCGTGCCACGCGCGCAAAGCAGTCCAAGGCCCGCGACATCGAGGCCGAACACCACGCCATCATGCAGGCCGTGCTCGGGCGAGATCACGGCCGCGCCATTGAACTCATGCACGCGCATCTAACGGCGACCGAGCAGTCCGTGGCCGAAGGACTCAAGGCGCGCGCCTCTTCAACCTCCAATCGCAAGGGCAGCCCATGATCATCCGCACCGCCATCCTTGAGGGACGCGTCGCGCCCGCTGACAAGGCCGACTTCGACCACCACATGCGCACCACCGTGGTTCAAGCCCTGGGGCGCTATCCGGGCATCGTCAAGGCGGTGCTGCGGGAGGTCGCCGAAATCGATGCCGATGCACCACCGGTCTACATGGCCTTCGACCTGTACTTCAACACGCTCGAGGACATGCACGCCGCGTTGGCCAGCCCGGTGCGCCAGGCCGTGCGGGCCGAGTTGGCGCAGGTCATGCCGCGCTTTGAGGGCCGGGTCTACCACGTGGTCTTTGACGAAACAGCGCACCACAGGTCGATTGCATGAGCACTCTGGTGCTAGGGGCTGGCCTGATCGGCAGCCTGACCGCGCAGGCCCTGGCCGCCAGAGGGGAGTCGGTGACTCTGGCCGATGTGCGCGAAGGCCCGGCACCGGCAAACGTGCAACGCGCAGTGTGCGATGTCACCGATCAAGCGGCCTTGTCAAGCCTGATCGAGCAGCGCCGCGTCAGCGCCATCGTGCACACGGCCGCCTTGCTGTCGACGGCGATCCGTCAAGATCCGCTCAAAGGCATTGCGGTCAACATCATGGGCACGGCCAACGTGCTCGAATGCGCACGCCAGCACAAGCTGCGACGTGTGGTGCTGGCAAGCTCGACCACGGTGACCTACACCAGCTTTGGTGCGCATGCAGCCCAGCCCATCGCCGAAGATCTGCCCCTGCGCCTGATCAGCGAACGGCCCGCCAGCATTTATGCGGCCTGCAAACTCTCGGGCGAGCATCTGGCCCACCTCTACCACGACCTTTATGGCGTCGACGCGGTGTCGCTGCGTTACGCCGCCGTGCTTGGCGATCTGGGCCACGTCACCAGCGTGCCGGGGCGGCTGCTGCAAACCCTGGTGCGCGCTGCCCACGAAGGCCGGCCCGTCCATCTTGACGACCCCTTCTTGCTCTGGGGAGGGCGCGAGGAGTTTGTTGACGCACGAGACTGTGCCCGCGCCAATGTCAGTGCCCTCGATGCCCCTGCACCCATGCAGCGCGTCTATCACATTGCTGACGGCCAGTGGCACACACTGGGCGAGTTTGTGGCGGCGGTGCAGCGCGTTCACCCCACGCTCCAAGCGAGCTGGCCACCGGAGCTGCGCACCGGCTTTGCAGGTTTTGCCCACCAGCGGCCAGCCCCTTCCGATGTCCGCAAGGCGCAGCAGGAGTTGCAGTTTGCATGCCGTTACAGTCTGCAAGATTGCATTGCCCACTGGGGAAACACCTGAGGCACAAACCTGCTGGCCAACGGGCGGCAAGCTTGGGCAATTGGGCGGGCTTGGCTAAGATGGCGCGTTGATGCGCCGCCTGCTCAAACTCCTTGTCCTGACCTTCACGGTGCTGGCCCTGACGGCGGGCATCTGGCTGGCCTGGACGGTCTCACGCACCTTGCCCGAGCGCGACGGCAGCGTGGCCATCAGCGGCCTGAAGGCCACAGTAACCGTGCGCTATGACGAACGGGGCGTGCCCCATATTCGGGCCGAAAACGAAATCGATCTGTACCGCGCGCTGGGCTATGTGCACGCTCAGGACCGCCTGTTTCAGATGGAGATGATGCGCCGCCTGGCCAATGGCGAGCTTGCCGAAATCCTGGGGCCGGCCCTGATCGATACCGACCGGCTGTTTCGCACGCTCGGGCTGCGCCAACATGCCGAGCAGCGCGTTGCCCAAATGGACCGATCGCAAGCCAGCAGCTTGGCGCTTGCGGCCTACCTCGATGGCATCAACCAGTTTCAGGAGCGCGACCGGCTGCCGATCGAGTTCAAGTTATTGGGCATTGAGCCACGTGACTTTTCCGCGCAAGATGTGTGGGCCGTCTCCGGTTATCTGGCCTACAGCTTCGCCGCGGCCTTTCGCACCGAGCCTGTGCTGACCCATATCCGCGATCAGCTCGGCCCGGGCTATCTGCGCATCTTCCAAACCGAAGGCCTGTCCGCAAAAAACGCAAGTCTGGAGCCGGCCATCGCCGACAGCCTGGCCCGAGTGGCCAGCCTGAGTCTGCAAGCCATCGAAGAGGCCCGGCTGCCACTGCAGCACGGCAGCAACGCCTGGGCCCTGTCGGGTTCACGCACGGCCAGCGGCAAGCCCCTGCTCGCTGGCGATCCGCACATCAGCTTTGCCCTGCCCAGCGTTTGGTACGAGGCACATCTGCAAGCACCAGGCTTTGAGCTGTATGGCTACCACCAGGCGCTCAGCCCCTTTGCCTTGATTGGCCACAGCCAGGCCTTTGCCTGGAGCCTGACCATGTTTCAGAACGACGACATCGACTTCGTCGCCGAGAAGACCGACCCAAGCCGACCCGATCAGGTCTGGCACCAGGGGCGCTGGGTTCCCCTGCAAGTTACGCAAGAGCAAATTGCGGTCAAAGGCCAGGCGCCGGTGGCCATCACCCTCAGACGCTCGCCGCACGGGCCGCTGATCACTGACGTGTTTCGCCCTGCACTGTCGCAGCAGGCGGTGGCCCTGTGGTGGACTTTTCTCGATTCAGACAACCCTTTGCTCGACGCATTCCACAGCCTCAACCGGGCCGACACGCTGGGCAAGGCACGCGAGGCGGCCAGCAAAATCCACGCACCGGGGCTCAATGTGGTCTGGGCCCACGCGGGCGGCGACATCGCATGGTGGGCAGCGGCGCGGCTGCCGCTGCGCCCGGCCGGGGTCGACTCGCGCTTTGTGCTCGATGCCAGCCGAGGCGAAGCGGTCAAGCTGGGGTACGCACCCTTTGCCCAAAATCCGCAGGAAGAAAATCCCGCGCGCGGCTACATCGTCTCTGCCAACCACCAGCCCGGCGGTCTCAATCCGCCGGTGGGCTACTACAACCTGCCCGAGCGCGCCCGGCGCATCGATGCCGCCTTGCGCAATCCCCAGCGCAAATGGACCGTCGCCGAGACCCAACAGCTGCAGCAAGACGTCACCACAGCCTACGCCAGCCGGCTGCTCAAGCCCCTGCTGGCCGCCATGGAAGGTCGCAGCCAGAGCGCCGAAGATGAGGCCCTGCTGCGCAGCTTGGCCCAATGGGACGGCGCGCACAGCCAGGACAGCGTAGAGGCCACCGTGTTCACCCAGTGGCTCTATGAAACCGCCCGCGCTGCCCTGCTCGATGAGCTCGGGCCGGTGCATTTCGACCACCTTCTCAAGACCCGCGCCCTCGATCACGCTCTGCCCCAACTGCTGGCCGATCCAGCGTCGCCCTGGTGGGATCAAAAGGCCACGACGCAGGTCGAGGGGCGCGACGACATCGTGTACCAGGCGTGGCAAGCGAGCTTGCAGCACCTGCGCACGGCGCTGGGCACCGACACCCAGTCATGGGCCTGGGCCAAGGCGCACAAGGTCACGCACGGGCATCCGTTGGGGCGCAAGAAGCCGCTCAACCTGTTGTTTGATGTCGGACCCTATGGCGTACCTGGCGGGCGCGAGTTGCCCAACAATTTTTCCCACCCGCTCGGGCCCGCCCCCTGGAAAGTGACCTACGGGCCTTCGACGCGGCGCGTCATCGACCTAAGCGAGCCCGCACAGGCCGTCGGCGGCATCCCCACGGGACAAAGCGGCGTGCTGTTCGACCGTCACTACAAGGACCAGGCCGAGGGCTTTCACGCAGGCCGATACACGCCCCAACACCTGCTCGAAGCGCGGGTACTGGCCCACACCCGCAGCACCCTGACGCTTAAGCCCGAGCGATAACGAAACGTTCGCGAAACGTTCGCGACCCGTGCGCAAGCCGTGCTTCGCGCGCCCTGCAGCCGCCGCTTCTCAGCGGTCGCTTCGCGCCACGCCCCAGGCCATCAGCATGGCCAACAAGGCCATGGGCACGGACAGCCAAAAAACACTGACCAAGCCCCAGCGACTGCTCAGCAGGCCCCCGAGCACGCCACCGACCACCCCCGGCAGACCGTAGGCCGCCACGGTATAGAGCGCCTGGCCCCGGCCGCGCAGCTGATCGGGAAAGTGCTGCGACAGCCAGGCGATGCACACCGTGTGGTGGGTGGCAAAGGTGATGGCGTGCAGGCACTGGGCCAACACCAGCACCCACAGTTGCTCTGCAGCGCCGGCTGTCATCGCCATGCGCACCGCCATCACCGCCGCGCAGACCATCAGCCAAGCGCTCAAGGACAAGCGTGGCAGCCAGCGTGACTGCGTGAAAAACCAGGCGATCTCGACCAAAACCGATGCCGCCCAAAGCAGGCCGATGGTGGTCTTGCTGTAGCCCAGCTCGTCGAGGTAGAGCGAAAAGAACACGTACACACTGATGTGCGCCAGCACATGAAAAAAGGCCGATGCAAAAAACAGCTGCACAGCACGCTGGCGCAGCAGCGGCAGCACACTGAGCTGGTCCTCGCGCGCCACCACCGCCTCCCTCACATTGGGCAGCCACCAGGCGCTGGCTGCCACGGCCGCAATCGTCAGGCAGGTCACCCACGGGAAATAGGCCATGCCAAAACGCTCGAACCACCAGCCGGCAACGATGACCGTGAACAAAAAGCCGGCAGACCCGAATACCCGCACCCGGCCGTAGCGACGGCTGTCAAATTGTCCGTCTCGGCTGACCAACTGGCTGAGCACCGCCTCGCTCATGGGCATCATGCCGCTGGTGTGGGCAAACAGCAGGAGCAACACGAGCAGCAACCACCAAAACCCGCCATCCCACCACAGCCCCATCGAAATCAGCAAGGAGGCGCTGGCACCGTAGCGCAGCAAAAGCGTGCGCCGGCCGGTGTGGTCGCTCAGCCAGCCCCAGCCATAGGGCGCAATCAGGCGGCTGGCCGACTGCAAGGACATCAGCACGCTGATGGCCACCAGACTCAGGCCCAGGTCCTTGAGCCAAAGGGGCAGATAGGGATTGAAGAAGCCGACGTGTGCGAAATACGTGGCCACCAGGGCCGAAAGGGCCGAGAGCTGGCGCCGGCTGGACATCAGCGCTCAGACGGGGGCCGATGCTGCCGCGATGCGAGGCACCGCAGGCTGCACGTCGGCGCACTGGGCGCGGTGCTGCAAGGCATGCTCCATGACCACCAGGGCCAGCATGGCCTCGGCAATCGGCGTGGCGCGAATGCCCACGCAGGGGTCGTGCCGACCACGGGTCACCACTTCCGTGGCTTGCCCCTGGCGATCGATCGAGGGCCGGGGCGTGATGATGGACGAGGTCGGCTTGATCGCCAAGCTCACCTCCAGGTCCTGGCCGGTGGAAATGCCACCGAGCACGCCACCGGCATGGTTGGAGGCAAAGCCGGTCGGCGTCATCGCATCGCCGTGGACGCTTCCACGCTGGGTGATGCTGGCAAAACCGGCGCCGATTTCGACGCCCTTGACCGCATTGATGCCCATCATGGCGTAGGCAATGTCGGCATCGAGCTTGTCGTAAAGCGGCTGGCCCAGACCCACAGGCATGCCGCTGGCCACCACCCGCAGGCGCGCACCGCAGGAGTCGCCAGACTTGCGCAGCGCGTCCATGTAGGCCTCGAGCGCCGAGACATCGGCAAGCGGCGCAAAAAACGGGTTGTGGCTGACATGGTCCCAGGACTCAAAGGCAAGGGGCAGCTCACCGAGCTGGGTCAGGCAGCCCTTGAACTCGACACCATGGTTCAGGCGCAGCCATTTCTTGGCCACCGCCCCGGCCGCGACCATGGGCGCGGTCAGTCGAGCCGACGAACGCCCGCCACCGCGCGGGTCGCGCACGCCGTACTTTTGCGCATAGGTGTAGTCGGCATGCCCGGGGCGAAAGGTGTCGAGCAGGTTGCCGTAGTCCTTGCTGCGCTGATCGGTGTTCTCAATGAGAAGGCAAATGGGCGTGCCCGTGGTGCGCCCCTCGTAGACCCCAGAGACGATACGCACCGCATCGGGCTCGTTGCGCTGGGTGACGTGGCGGCTGGTGCCTGGACGGCGGCGATCGAGGTCAGGCTGCAAATCGGCCTCGGACAACTCCAGGCCGGGCGGGCAGCCGTCGATCACGCAACCGATGGCCGGTCCGTGCGATTCGCCGAAATTGGTGACTGCAAAAAGGTGTCCAAAGGTGTTGCCGCTCATGGGGCTGGATTATCCCCGAGCCCAAGGACGCCGCCGAAGTCGCCGCCAGACTCGCAGAGGCGGCGACCTTCAGGAGGTAGACGAGCCGCCCTCGCCTTCGGCCGGCCAGTCGCGGATATAGGCCTTGAGCAGCCTGTTCTCAAAATTCTGGCTGTCGACCACCGCCTTGGCCACGTCATAAAAGCTGATCACGCCCATGAGCGTGCGGTTGTCGAGAACCGGCATGTAGCGCGCGTGGCGCTCGAGCATCATGCGCCTGACCTCGTCGAGCTCGGTGGCCAAGGTGCAGGTCAGGGGATGGTCGTCCATGGCGCTGCGCACCAGGCGCGCGCCCAAGGCGCCCCCGTTGCCCACCAGACTGACGATGACCTCTCGAAACGTAAGCATGCCCACCAGGTCGCCGTGCTCCATGACAACGAGCGAACCGATGTCCTTGTCGGCCATGATCTGGGCAGCCTCGGCCAGGGCTTGGTCGGGCTTGACCGTGTACAAGGTGCCGCCTTTGACCTTGAGGATGTCCGCGACCTTCATGAACGAGCTCTCCTGACTGGCAGGACCGCGCACCACCGCGCAGGCCTGCCCTCAATATAGCCCACAATTGACCCCGCCTTCCCCCATGGACCGACCGCAGGAGATCCGACCGCCATGCCAGGCTACCTCGACCCCGGCTTCGACACCCTGGCGCTGCATGCCGGCGCCAGCCCCGACCCAAGCACCGGCGCGCGAGCCGTGCCCATACACCTGAGCACCTCGTTTGTGTTCGAGTCGAGCGAGCAGGCCGCCAGCTTGTTCAACCTCGAGCGCGCCGGGCATGTGTACTCGCGCATCAGCAACCCCACCAACGCGGTGCTTGAGCAGCGCATCTCGGCGCTCGAAGGCGGCATTGGGGCCATTGCAACGGCCAGCGGCCAGGCCGCACTGCACCTGGCCATCGCCACCTTGCTCGACGCCGGCTCGCACATCGTGGCCTCGTCGGCCATTTATGGCGGCTCGCACAACCTGCTGCACTACACCTTGCGGCGCTTTGGGATCGAGACGACTTTTGTGGCGCCGTCGGACCTTCAGGCCTGGCGCGCCGCACTGCGCCCCAATACCCGACTGCTGTTTGGCGAAACCGTGGGCAATCCTGGCCTGGACGTGCTCGACATCGCGGCGGTGGCCGACATCGCGCACGGCGCGGGCGTGCCCTTGCTCGTCGACTCCACCCTGACCTCGCCGTGGCTGCTCAAGCCGCTCGAGCATGGCGCCGATCTGGTCTACCACTCGGCCACCAAGTTTTTGTCGGGGCACGGCACCGTCATCGGCGGCCTGGTTATCGATGGAGGCAGCTTTGACTGGCAGGCCAGCGGGCGGTTTACGCAGCTCAGCGAAGCTTATGCCGGCTTTCACGACATGGTGTTCACCGAAGAAAGCACAGTGGGCGCCTTTTTGCTGCGCGCCCGCCGCGAAGGCCTGCGCGACTTCGGTGCCTGCATGAGCCCGCACACCGCCTGGCTCATCCTGCAAGGCCTGGAGACACTGCCGCTGCGCATGGCCCGGCACATGGGCAACACCGAAAAGGTGGTGGAGTTCCTCAGCGCGCAAGCCATGGTCGCGCGGGTGCGGCACCCCATGCTGGCCAGCCACCCCAGCCATGCGCTGGCGCAGCGCCTGCTGCCGCGCGGCGCGGGCTCGGTGTTCAGCTTTGACCTCAAGGGTTCACGGGCGCAAGGAGCAGCCTTCGTCGATGCGCTCAAGGTGTTCAGCCACCTGGCCAACGTGGGCGACTGCCGCAGCCTGGTCATTCATCCGGCCAGCACCACCCACTTTCGCATGGACGATGCGGCGCTGGCCGCAGCCGGCATCGCGCAAGGCACGATCCGCCTGTCGATTGGTCTGGAAGATCCGGCCGATCTGATCGATGACCTGCGCCGTGCGCTCAAGGCGGCCGAAAAAGCGGGGGGCTGAACATGCAGATTCTGGTTCAAGGCCACAGCACCTACTGCTACACGGGCGGGCGGCCCTTCGATCCCCAAAAGCCGACGGCCCTCTTCATTCACGGCGTTTTGCACGACCACAGCGTATGGATCCTTCAGACCCGCTACCTGGCCCACCACGGCTGGAATGTTCTGGCGCTCGATCTGCCGGGCCATGGCCGCAGCGCCGGCGAGCCGCCGGCCAGTGTGGAGCAGGCGGCCGATTTCGTGGCCGAGCTGATGCAAGCCGCAGGGCTGGCCAAGGCGGCGCTCATCGGTCACAGCTGGGGATCGCTCATCGCCCTGGAGGCAGCTGCACGCCTGAAGGATTGCATCAGCCACGCGGCATTGGTGGGCACGGCCTTCCCAATGCGCGTCTCGGCCGCGCTGCTCGAGGCCGCGCAAAACGAGCCGCTCAAGGCGATCGCCATGATCAACCAGTTCTCGCGCAGCACCCTGGCGCCGCCGGCTTCGGTGCTTGGGCCGGGCACCTGGGTCGACGGCGCCAGCATCGCGCTGAACAAGCGCATCCTGGCCAGCAACCGGCAGTTCAACCTGCTGCACCGCGGCTTTGTGGCCTGCGATCGCTACGACCGTGGGCTCGCCGCGATCGAGGAGCTGACCTGCCCGCTGCTCTTCGTGCTGGGCCAGGTCGACCAGATGACGCCGCTTAAAGCGGCGCAAGGGCTGATTGCGCACGCCCGAACGCGGGGCCAATCGGTCGAGGTGGCCAGCGTGCCGGTGGGGCATCACGAAATGGCCGAGGCACCTGAGGCGACGCTGGCAGCGCTGAGGGGTTTTCTGGCGTCCCGTCATCAGCCCTCGGTTTAACAGACTTGCGGACGTCAGACACGCTGCACAAAGACGCCATGATCGCCGCGCCGCCTACACTTGCGGCGTGAGCAAACTTCTGACCGACGCGCCCAAGGGCTCGCCCAAGTCCCTCTCGGGACTGCTGCCCTTTCTCAAGCCCTACCGCCGCCGCATCGCGCTGGCGCTGCTGTTTTTGCTGCTGGCTGCCGGCGCCACACTGGCGTTTCCGCTGGCCCTGCGAGAGCTGATCGACAGTGGCTTGACGGCCGGCGGCAGCGACGCCCTGGCCGGACATTTTGGCCAGCTCTTTGCAGTTGCAGTCGCGCTGGGCCTGTTTTCCGCGGGCCGCTTTTACCTGGTCAGTTGGTTGGGCGAGCGGGTCACGGCCGACCTGCGCTCGGCGGTGTATTCGCATGTGCTGCACCAAAGCCCAGAGTTTTTTGAGGTCACGCCCAGCGGCGAGGTGCTCTCGCGCTTGACCACCGACACCACGCTGGTGCAGACGGTGGTCGGCTCCTCGCTGAGCATGGGCTTGCGCAACGCCGTCATGGGCCTGGGCGCCTTGCTCATGCTGGTGTGGACCAACCCCTGGGTGATGGTGCAGGTGCTGGGCGTGCTGGTGCTGGTGGTGGTGCCGACCGTGCATTTCGGGCGGCGTGTGCGCAAGCTCTCGCGCGCCAGCCAGGACCGGGTGGCCGACTCCAGCGCCATCGCAGCGGAGGTGCTGACCGCCATGCCGGTGGTGCAAAGCTACACCGCCGAGCCACGCGAGGCCGAGCGCTTTACCCGCGCCACCGATCAGGCCTTCGAGACGGCGGTTCGGCGCACGCGCGCGCGATCGGTGCTGGTGGCCTTCATCATCATTGCCACCTCGGCAGCCCTGCTCTGGGGGCTCTACCAGGGCGCGCAGTCGGTAGCCCGCGGCGACATCTCGGCCGGCCACCTCGGACAGACCGTGCTCTACGTGATCATCCTGGCCGGCGCCTTTGCCGTCCTCGGCGAGGTCTACGGCGATCTGCTGCGCGCAGCCGGCGCGACCGAGCGGCTGATGGAACTGCTGGGCAACCAATCGCCTATTGCTGCACCCTCGCATCCGCGCTCACCGGACCTGCCGGCCGCTGGCAGCGCGGTCCGATTTGAAGCGGTCGACTTTTGCTACCCCTCGCGCCCGACGCAAGCTGCGCTCAGGAGTTTTGATCTGGCCATTGAGCCGGGCCAGACCGTGGCGCTGGTGGGCCCGAGCGGCGCGGGCAAAAGCACGGTGCTGAGCCTGCTGCTGCGCTTTTACGACCCGCAATCGGGCGCCATCGTGCTCGACGGCTGCCCGATCGATCAGATGTCGCTGCACAGCCTGCGCCAGCGCATCGCGGTGGTGCCGCAAGAGCCCGTGATCTTTTCAGCCAGCGCGCTCGACAACATCCGCTACGGCAAGCCTCAGGCCAGCGCCGATGAGGTCCGGGCCGCAGCCCGCGCCGCCTACGCCGATGAGTTCATCGACCGCCTGCCTGAGGGCTACGACACCTTTCTGGGCGAGCGGGGCGTGCGTCTGTCAGGCGGGCAGCGCCAGCGCATCGCAATTGCCAGGGCTCTGCTGAAGAACCCACCGCTGATGCTGCTCGATGAGGCCACCTCGGCACTCGACGCAGAAAGTGAGCGCGCCGTACAGGCCGCGCTGGAGACGGCCATGCGCGGCCGCACCACGCTGGTCATTGCGCACCGGCTGGCCACGGTGCAAAGGGCCGACCGCATCATCGTGCTCGACCAGGGGCGGCTCATCGAGCAAGGCACGCATGCCGAGCTGATCGCGCGCGGCGGGATGTACGCGCGCCTGGCGGCCCTGCAGTTCAACGCCTGAGTTTGTAAAAAACGGTCGAGGCGCCATGCCGCCAGCGCATGGCGCGAGGCCGAATGGGCCTTGGACATTGCAAGCGGGCTTGCCTAAGCTTGTAAGCCTCATTGCCCCACAAGGACACACCATGAGGCCCGCGCCCCATCAAGCCGTCGCCCGCGGCCCGCTCAACCCCACCTTGCCCTCTTACCTGGACGCCCACGCGCTCGGGCCTTGGGGGCACTACCTGCAACAAATCGACCGGGTGCTGCCGCACCTGGGCAGCTTGTCGCGCTGGGCCGATACGCTCAGGCGGCCCAAGCGCATCATGGTCGTCGATGTGCCGATCGAGCTCGACAATGGGACGATGGCCCATTTCGAGGGCTATCGGGTCCAGCACAACCTCTCGCGCGGCCCTGGCAAGGGCGGCGTGCGCTTTCACCAAGATGTCAACCTGCCCGAGGTGATGGCGCTGGCCGCCTGGATGTCGATCAAGAACGCGGCGGTCAACGTGCCCTACGGGGGCGCCAAGGGCGGCATCCGGGTTGACCCTCGCACACTATCGCCCGGTGAGCTCGAGCGCATGACGCGCCGCTACACCAGCGAGATCGGCATCATCATCGGACCCCATCAGGACATCCCGGCGCCCGATGTCAACACCAACGAGCAGACCATGGCCTGGATGATGGACACCTACTCCATGAACGTGGGCGCCACCACCACCGGTGTGGTCACCGGCAAGCCGGTCGACCTGGGCGGCTCGCTCGGCCGGCGCGAGGCCACCGGTCGCGGTGTGTTCACCGTCGGCGAGCTGGCCTGCAGGCATCTGGCGTTGCCACTGGAGGGCGCGCGCGTTTCGGTGCAGGGCATGGGCAATGTGGGGGGCGTTGCGGCGCGCTTGTTTGCCCAAGCGGGCGCGCGCGTCCAAGCGGTCCAGGATCACACCGCAACGGTTTATCGCGACGGCGGCCTCGATGTCGATGCCCTGCTCGCGCACGTGAGCGAGCACGGTGGCGTGGCCGGCTTTGCCGGGGCCGAGCCTCTGAGCAACGAGTCTTTCTGGGACGTCCCCTCTGACATCCTGATTCCAGCCGCACTGGAGCAACAAATCACCCCAGAGCGGGCGGCACGGCTGCGCACCCGCCTGGTCCTCGAAGGCGCCAACGGGCCGACCACACCCCAAGCCGACGATGTGCTGGCCGATCGCAATATTCTGGTGGTGCCCGATGTGATCGCCAATGCGGGCGGCGTGACCGTGAGCTATTTCGAATGGGTGCAGGACTTTTCCAGCTTCTTCTGGGACGAGGAGGACATCAACCGCCGACTGGTGCGCATCATGAGCCAAGCGCTCGAAGCGGTCTGGGCTGTGGCACTGGAGCAGCAGGTCAGCCTGCGCACCGCCGCCTTCATCGTGGCGTGCCGGCGCATCCTGCACACCCGCCAACTGCGCGGCCTCTACCCTTGACCGGCCGCTTAGGCCCTGTGGGGGTCTGGGTTGTGGGGCAAGCTTGGCCCTTGGGGCGGGAAGGATCTGTGAGCGCCACGCCCTGGCGGCGAGGGGTGCTCCATGGGGCCGTCCAACATGGGTGAAAATGCCCCCATTCGCAACCTAACAGGAAATCTTCATGCTGTTTCCCACCACCATTGTTGGCAGCTACCCCCAGCCCGACTGGCTGATCGACCGCGTCAAACTCGCAGGCCGCTTCCCGCCGCGGGTGCGCGCCAAGGAACTGTGGCGGGTGGCCGAGCCGCATCTGCAGCAGGCCATGGACGATGCCACGGTGCTGGCCATCAAGGCGCAGGAGGACGCGGGCCTGGACATCATCACCGACGGCGAAATCCGCCGCGAGAGCTACTCCAACCGCATTGCCACCGCGCTCGAGGGCGTGGACATCGACAACCCGGGAACGGCGCTGGACCGCTCGGGCCACCCCAACCCGGTGCCACGCATCGTCGGCAAGATCAAGCGGACGCGGCCGATCGAGGTCGAAGACCTGCTCTTTCTCAAGAAGCACACGACACGCCAGGTCAAGATCACCGTGCCCGGGCCTTTCACGATGCTGCAGCAAGCCCAAAATGACTTTTACGCCTCCGAGGAAGAGGCGGCCATGGACTACGCCGTGGCCATGAACGAGGAGATCAAGGACCTGTTTGCCCACGGCGCTGACGTGGTGCAGGTCGATGAGCCCTATCTGCAGGCCCGTCCGGAGAAAGCCCGCCAGTACGGCATACGCGCGCTCAATCGCGCGCTTGAGGGCGTTACGGGCCAGACCGCCGTGCACATCTGCTTTGGCTACGCCGCCATCATCCACGCCCGTCCCAACGGATACAACTTTCTGCCCGAGCTCGCCGCCTGCAGCTGCCAGCAGATTTCAATTGAAACCGCTCAGTCCAACCTCGACTGCGCGGTGCTGCAAAGCCTGCCGGGCAAGCAGTTCATGGTCGGCTGCCTGAACCTGGAAGACCCGGCGATCGAATCCCCAGTGGTGGTGGCCTCACGCATCAAACGCGCACTGCAATACATCCGGCCCGAGCAGGTGATCCTGGCACCCGATTGCGGCATGAAATACCTGCCGCGCGAGGTGGCAGACGGCAAGCTGCGCGCGATGACCGAGGCGGCAAAGATCTTGCGCGCCGAATACAGCCGCTAAGAGCGACTTTCCAGGCGCTCGGGCCGTACGGGCAAGGCCGCGCCCACCGATGGTGGGCCGCGACCTTATTGCAGGGGCCCCTTGAGCGCGTCGGGCAAGACCAGGGGCATGACGGAAATGCCCTCGTCGATCAGCTCGGCCGCTTCCTCGGCAGTGGTGCGCCCGCGTATGCCGCGCTCTTGCTCCTGCCCGTAATGCATCTGCCGTGCGATGTCGGCAAACCGCTCGCCCACATCCTCGGTATTGGCCACGATCTGACGCATGGCTTTGAGCCACAGCGCCTGCAACTCGGGGTTGGCCATGGCGGCCGTCATGCCACCGGGGGCGTCGCCAGACGGCGCCGCGGCCGGCGTCTGCGGCTGAGCACCGAGGTTCAGGCGCGGGGCACTGAGCTGCTTTTCAACCTGGGCATCGCCGCATACCGGGCAACTGACCAGGCCGCGCCCCCGTTGCGACTGGAAATCGTCCTCGGAGGCGAACCAGCCCTCGAACACATGCTGATGCGTGCACTTGAGGTCGAGAACTTTCATGGCCCAATTATCCCGCGATCGAGACTGCGCGCTGCGCGCCGGGGTTATGGGGTCCAAAGTCGCCCCATGACGGCTACGCCCTGCCCCTGGGCTGAGCGAGTCAGGCCCCCTGCCAGTCGAGCGACCAGAGACCTGCGCGCAGGTTTTGCGCCCACAGCAGGCAAAAAAGTGTCTTGGCGTCGGTGAGCTCACCGTCGCGTGCCCACTGGAGCAACTGCTCCAGTGATGCCGCGCAAACGTCCAGGAACTCGCCCTCATCGAGCTGGCGCGGCCCGCTTTGCAAGTCGTCGGCAAAGAACAGGTGGATGACTTCAGTCGAATAGGCAATGGCCAGATGAATCGGCCCGGCGTAGGCCCAGCGCTGCGCACGGTAACCGGTCTCTTCCTGCAACTCACGTTTGGCGCAAGCCAGAGGCTCCTCGCCCGCGTCAAGCTTGCCGGCCGGAAACTCGGTAAAGACGCGCCCGAGCGGATGACGCCACTGGCGCACCATCACATAACGCCCGTCGGGCAACTGGGCCACCACCACCACGGCACCCGGATGGCGCACATACTCGCGGCTGGCCAGGCTGCCATCGGGCAATCTCACCTGATCTCGCAGAGCGAGCAAAAAACTGCCGCGAAACAACTCCTGACTGGCGACCGTCTCTTCGCGCAAGTGCGATTGATCCGGCGGTTGCGTCTGGCTCATGTCAGGGCGCCTGCCTGCGCTTGTAGAGATAGCGATAGACAAAGCCGGGGAAAGCCAGGGTCAAGAACAGGGAGCCAGTGACCACATAAAACTCCCATCCCTGGGGCGCGACGCGCCCAATGCTGCGCTCAAGAGCCAGCGCAAACGCACCCACCAGAAAATACAGGATCACCAACTCCAGCAGCCGCCAGGCCAGAGACTTGGGGACAGCCATCGCCCGTACCAGGAACAAGCGGTTGCTCAGAAAGGGCAGATTGGCCGCCACAAAGCCCAGAGCGATCACCACCCAGGCCAGATTCGATGCGGTCATGAATGCAAGAGCTCGAGAAAGTGGAGGAAGGTCAAGTTCCGATGGATTTGAGCACGCTGGCCATCGATTGCGCGCACAGGCTCATCAATCCCCCTGGCAAAAGACCGACTAAGACGATCAAACCCGCATTGAGCGTGAGCACCAACCGAACGTCTCGGCCGGACTCGATCGGCGCCGCCACATGAGCGGGAACCGGGTCGAAATACATGACCTTGACCACTCGCAGGTAATAAAAAGCACCCACAAGGGAGATCAGCACCGCAAAGATCGCCAGCGCCATGTACTCCGTGCCCTGCGCTGAAATCAGTGCGTCGAGCACCGACAGCTTGGCGTAAAAGCCCACCAGCGGTGGCACGCCTGCCAGCGAGAACATGCCCACCGCCATCACACCAGCGTACAAGGGGCTGCGCTGGTTCAAGCCGGCCAGATCGGCAATTTCCTCGGACTCAAAGCCCTGGCGCGCCAACAGCATGATCACGCCAAAGACGGCCAGGGTGGTCAGCACATAGGTGACCACATAGAACATGGCCGAACCATAGGCCGACTGGGCATTGACCATGTCGCCGCGAACCACCCCCGCGAGCATGGCCAGCAGGAAAAACCCCATTTGGGCAATCGTCGAGAAAGCCAGCATGCGCTTGAGATTGGTTTGAGCCACCGCAGCCAGGTTGCCGATCAGCAGGGACGCCACGGCCAGCACCCCCAACATCTGCTGCCAATCAATGGCCAAGGGCAACAGGCCCTGCACCAAAATACGGACCACGATCGCAAAGGCGGCCAATTGCGGCGCAGCCGCGATGGCCAGAGTGACCGCCGTAGGCGCGCCGTGATAGACGTCGGGCAGCCACATGTGAAACGGCACCGCACCGATCTTGAAGGCCAGTCCGGCCACCACAAAGACCAGGCCAAAGACCAGCACCTGGTGCTTGACCTCGCGGCTGACAATGGCCTTGAACACTTCGGCCACATCCAGGCTGCCAGTGGCGCCATAAATCATGGAAAGGCCGTAAAGCAGGAAGCCCGAGGCCAGCGCACCAAGCACGAAATACTTCATGGCCGCCTCGGTCGCCCTGGCTTGGTCGCGGCGCAGGGCCACCATGGCGTAGCTCGACAGCGTCATCAACTCCAGGCCCATGTAGAGCACCAGGAAGTTGTGGCCCGAGATCATCAGGAAGGCGCCGAGCAGCGAGGTCAGTCCCAAGGTGAAGAACTCGCCGCCGCGCAGCATGTCGCGATCGGCAGCATAAGGCCGGCCGTAGACGATGGTGGCCATCAGGGCCAGGGCTGCAAAACACTTGAGCCAGTTGCCCATGGGCTCGCTGACGACCATCTTGCCAAAGCCGTAGACGGTCTCGCCCGCAATCGCGTGTGAGGCGGTGACGATGGCCACCCAGGCCAGCGTCAGCATAGTCAGCGCATAGGTCAGGCCCCGGCCCGGGCTGCGCACGCTCAGGTCGACCAGGGCGATCACGCAGGTCATGACGAGCAGGATGATTTCCGGGTAGACCACGAACCAGCTGAGTGTGTCAATCATGGGAAGACTCTGAATTGTTGTCGCGTGGGCCGGGTCAGTTCAGCTTGGACAGTGCCACATGCTTGAGCAGGTCGGCCACTGAAGCGTCCATCACGTCGGTAAAGGGTTTGGGATAGATTCCCATGTAGAGCACGGCCAGTGCGAGCAGGCCAAGCACCAAAAATTCGCGGCTGTTGATGTCGCTCAGATTCTTCACATCGTCATTGGCCACAGGGCCCAGGTAGACGCGCTTGAACATCCACAAGGTGTAGGCCGCGCCAAAAATCAAGGCAGTGGCCGCGGCCAGACCGATCCAGAAGTTGTACTTGACCGCGCCCAAAATCACCATCCATTCGCCCACGAAGCCGGCGGTACCGGGCAGGCCGCAGTTGGCCATGGCAAACAGCAAGGCAAAAGCGGCAAACTTGGGCATGGTGTTGATCACCCCGCCATAGCTGGCGATCTCACGCGAATGCACGCGGTCGTAGAGCACACCGATACACAGGAACATCGCGCCGGAGACAAAACCGTGGGCAATCATCTGCACCAGGCCACCTGCCACGCCCAAGTCGTTGAAGATAAAAAAGCCCAGGGTGACAAAGCCCATGTGCGCCACCGAGGAGTAGGCCACCAGCTTCTTCATGTCCTGCTGAACCATGGCCACCAAACCCACGTAAATCACCGCCACAAGTGACAGGCCGATCATCAACCAGGCCCACTCGCGCGATGCATCAGGCGCAATCGGCATGGAAAAGCGCAGAAAACCATAGGCGCCCAGCTTGAGCATGATGGCCGCCAGCACGGCTGAGCCGCCGGTGGGCGCCTCGACGTGCACATCGGGCAGCCATGTGTGCACCGGCCACATCGGCACCTTGACCGCAAACGCTGCAAAAAAGGCAAAAAACAGCAGGGTCTGCGCGGTCATGTCCAGCGGGAGCTTGTGCCACTGTGCGAGATCAAAGCTGCCGCCAGATTTGTTGTACAGATAGACCAGCGCCACCAGCATGAGCAAAGAGCCCAGCAAGGTGTAGAGGAAGAACTTGAACGCCGCATAAATCTTGTTGGGCCCGCCCCAAATGCCGATGATCAGGTACATCGGGATCAGCGTGGCCTCGAAAAACACAAAGAACAGCATCGCATCGAGCGCGGTGAACACGCCGATCATCAGCCCGGAGAGAATGAGAAAGGCCCCCATGTACTGGTTGACCCGGTACTCGATCACCTCCCAGCCCGCGATCACGACGATCACCGTCATGAAGGCCGTCAGCAGCACGAACCAAAGGGAAATGCCATCTACGCCGAGGTGGTAGTGCACATTGAAGTGCGCAATCCATTCCGCTTTTTCGACGAACTGCATGGCACTGGTGTCGACCTGAAACTGCAGGTACAGGGGCAGGGTCAGCAACAGGCTGACCAGCGCGCCCATCAGGGCCAGTGCGCGCACCGCCTTTACGTGCTCGTCGCGACCCAGGGCCAGCAGGATCACTCCAAAAACGATAGGCGTCCAAATCGCCAGGCTCAGCAAAGCCATGTGTACCCTCTTTTATTTATTGAGCCAGACGAACCAGGTCATCAGCAAGAAGATGCCGATGATCATGGCCAGCGCATAGTGGTAGATAAAGCCCGACTGCAACTGACGCACGGCCGAAGAGACCCAAGCCACCAGGCGCCAGGAGCCATTGACCACTGCCCCGTCGATCACGGCCTGATCGCCGCCCTTCCACAAGCCCAGCCCCAAGCCGCGTGCGCCACGGGCCAGCACGTGCTCGTTGAACCAGTCCATGTAGTACTTGTTCTCCAGCAGCACGACCAGGGGCCGCAAGGACCGACCAATGGCCGCCGGCACTGCCGGATTGATCAGGTAGAAGTACCAGGCGGTCACCACGCCGGCCAAGGCCAACCAGAAAGCCGGCGTAGACAAGGCGTGGCTGGCCATGGCCATCGGGCCGTGGAAGATCTTGGCAAACTCGGTCATCGCCGGATGGGCCTGGGCGTTGACGGTGATGGCTCCCTTGAAGAAGTCGCCAAAGAGCATGGGCTCAATGGTGTAGTAGCCGATAAACACCGACGGAATGGCCAGCAGCATCAAGGGCACAGTGACCACCCACGGCGACTCGTGCGGCTTGCCCCCATGGCCGTGGTCGTGCCCATGGCCATCGTCGTGGTGCGCGTCGGGGTTCTGGTCAAAACGCTCCTTGCCGTGGAACACCAGGAAATACATGCGAAACGAGTAGAACGCGGTGACAAACACACCGGCCAGCACCGCAAAGTAGGCAAAGCCCGAGGCCGGCAGATTGCTGAAATGCACCGTCTCGATGATGCTGTCCTTGGAGTAAAAGCCCGAGAACAGCGGGGTGCCAATGAGCGCGAGGGAACCCAGCAGCGAAGTGATCCAGGTCAGTGGCATGTATTTGCGCAGGCCGCCCATCCAGCGGATGTCCTGGTTGTGGTGCACGCCCATGATGACCGAGCCGGCAGCCAGGAAGAGCAGCGCCTTAAAAAACGCATGGGTCATCAGGTGAAACACCGCGACCGAATAGGCCGATGCACCCAAGGCCACCGTCATGTAGCCCAGCTGCGACAGGGTCGAGTAGGCCACGACCCGCTTGATGTCGTTTTGGATGATGCCCAGAAAGCCCATGAACAGGGCCGTGATTGCGCCGATCACCAAGATAAAGTTCAGTGCGGTGGCCGACAACTCGTACAGAGGCGACATGCGGGCGACCATGAAGATGCCGGCCGTCACCATGGTGGCAGCATGGATCAGGGCAGAGATCGGCGTCGGGCCTTCCATCGAATCGGGCAGCCAGACGTGCAAGGGAAACTGCGCCGACTTGCCCATGGCCCCGACAAACAAGCAGATGCAGATCACGGTGATGAGCATCCAGTCGCTGCCGGGAAACTTCAAGGCCGCCAACTCATTGCCCTTGGCGAAGACTTCGCCGTAGTTGAGCGATCCCGCATAGGCAGCGATCAAGCCGATGCCCAGGATGAAGCCGAAGTCGCCCACCCGGTTGACCAGGAAGGCCTTCATGTTGGCAAAGATAGCCGTGGGCTTGTTGAACCAAAACCCGATCAGCAGATAGGACACCAAACCAACGGCTTCCCAGCCAAAGAACAGCTGAAGCATGTTGTTACTCATCACGAGCATCAACATGGAGAAGGTAAAAAGAGAGATGTAGGCGAAGAACCGGTTGTAGCCTTCATCCTCGTACATATAGCCGATGGTGTAGAGATGCACCATCAAGGAGACAAAGGTGACCACCACCATCATCGTGG
>CANHDQ010000033.1 GCA_947459405.1 Comamonadaceae bacterium | reverse complement strand
GTCGAAGGTCCAGTCCATCGTCATCTTGGCCCACAGCAAATAGCCGCCGGTGCTGTGCTGCACGCCCTTGGGCTTGCCGGTCGAGCCCGACGTGTAGAGGATGAACAGCGGATGCTCGGCGTCCACCATTTCGGCCGGGCAGTCGCTCGATTGGCCCTGCAAGACCTCGGCCATGGTGCGGTCGCGGCCGGCCACCATGTTGCAGGCCGTGGCGGTGCGCTGGTAGACCACCACGTTCTTGATGCTGTCGCAGCCGCCGAGGTCCAGCGCCTCGTCGACGATGGCCTTCAGGGGCAGCTCTTTGCCGCCGCGCAGCTGGTAGTTGGCCGTGATCACAGCCACCGCACCGGCATCCTGAATCCGCTCCTGCAAGCTCTTGGCTGAGAACCCGCCAAAGACCACCGAGTGGGTGGCACCGATGCGGGCGCAGGCCTGCATGGCGACCACGCCCTCGACCGTCATGGGCATGTAGATCACCACGCGATCGCCCTTGCGGATGCCCATGCCTTTGAGGGCGTTGGCAAACTGGCAGACCTTGGCGTGCAGTTCCTTGAAGGTAACGGAGGTGACCTTGCCGTCATCGCTCTCAAAAATGATGGCCGCACGGTTTTCGGTCGGCGTGCCCAGGTGGCGATCTAGGCAGTTGTGCGATGCGTTGAGCTGGCCGTCGGCAAACCACTTGTAGAAGGGTTTGTCGGATTCGTCGAGCACCTGGGTAAAGGGCTTGTGCCAGATCAGGTTGTCGCGGGCGTGCTGGGCCCAGAAACCCTGGAAGTCGGTCTCGGCCTCACGGCACAGGGCCTCATAGGCGGCCATGCCGGAAATGCGGGCGCCTTGGCTGGCCGCTGCCGGCGGCGGGAACACCCGGTTCTCAACCAAAACGGACTCGATCGCGGACGAAGGGGTACTCATGGAACTTGTCTCCTCTGATGGGCTTGCATCTTGCAAGACGAACTTCAAGACGAACTGTCAGCCGAGCCACTTACAAGCCACTGACTGGCAGCGAGCTTACACAGCCGCCGCCACACTTGGCCATTAGGGTCAGGCCCTACAATTTGCGTTTTACCCCCCAAAAAAGCCATGTCCGACCCTGTTCGACCCGAGCGCATCACCATGCGGCCGCTGCCCCGCTTCATCTTCGCCAGCCGCTGGCTGCAGTTGCCGCTGTACATCGGGCTGATCGCCGCGCAAGGTGTCTATGTCTACCATTTTCTGGTCGAGCTGGTGCACCTGATCGAGGCCGTGTTTGGCAGCCAGGCTGCACTGCAGGCCCTGGTGACGAGCATAGGCTACAAGTCCGACGTGCCGCTGACCGCGCTCAACGAGACGGTCATCATGCTGGTGGTGCTCGCACTCATCGACGTGGTCATGATTTCGAACCTGCTCATCATGGTGATCGTGGGCGGCTACGAGACCTTCGTGAGCCGAATGGCACTCGAAGGTCACCCCGACCAGCCCGAGTGGCTCAGCCATGTCAACGCCTCCGTGCTCAAGGTCAAGCTGGCCACGGCCATCATCGGCATCAGCTCGATCCACCTGCTCAAGACGTTTATCAACGCGGCCAACTACGACACCAAGGTGCTGCTGTGGCAGACCGTCATCCACGTGACCTTCCTGCTCAGCGCGCTGGCCATTGCCCTGACCGACCGACTGATGTCGCATTCGTCGCAGCCCCACTGAACCGAGCCCCACGATCCGCACCGCCATGACCACGACCATCACGCAAGCCGATCTGATCGAATCCGTCGCAGCCGCTCTGCAGTACATCAGCTACTACCACCCGGCCGACTACATCGCCCATCTGGCCCAGGCCTACGAGCGCGAGCAAAGCGCGGCGGCCAAGGATGCGATCGCGCAGATCCTGACCAACTCCAAGATGAGCGCCACCGGCCACCGGCCCATCTGCCAGGACACGGGCATCGTCAACGTGTTTCTCAAGGTCGGCATGGACGTGCGCCTGACGGGCTTTACCGGCAGCCTTGAAGATGCCATCAACGAAGGGGTGCGCCGCGGCTACAACCACCCCGACAACATGCTGCGCGCCAGCGTGGTGGCCGACCCGCATTTCGCGCGCAAGAACACCAAGGACAACACACCTGCGGTCATCTTTACCGAGATCGTGCCGGGCCACACCATCGACGTGACGGTGGCGGCCAAGGGCGGCGGCTCGGAGAACAAGTCCAAGATGGTCATGCTCAACCCGAGCGACTCGATCGTCGACTGGGTGCTCAAGACCGTGCCCACCATGGGTGCGGGCTGGTGCCCGCCCGGCATGCTGGGCATCGGCATTGGCGGCACGGCCGAAAAAGCGGTGCTGATGGCCAAGGAAAGCCTGATGGACGACATCGACATGTACGAGCTGCAGGCCAAGGCCAGCCGGGGCGAAAAGCTCTCGCAGGTCGAAGAGATGCGGCTCGAGCTCTACGACAAGGTCAATGCGCTGGGCATCGGCGCGCAGGGCCTAGGCGGCCTGACCACGGTGCTGGACGTCAAGATCAAGATGTACCCCACGCACGCGGCCTCCAAGCCCGTGGCCATGATCCCCAACTGCGCGGCCACGCGTCATGCGCACTTTGTGCTCGACGGCAGCGGGCCGGTCTACCTCGAGGCCCCCAGCCTGGACCTGTGGCCCAAGGTCGATTGGCAGCCCGACACGCAAAAGAGCCAACGCGTCAACCTCGATGCGCTCACGCCGGCCGAAGTGGCCAGCTGGAAGCCCGGCCAAACCCTGCTGCTCAACGGCAAGATGCTCACCGGGCGGGATGCCGCGCACAAGCGCATCCAGGACATGCTGGCCAAGGGCGAGAAGCTGCCGGTGGAC
Organism: Comamonadaceae bacterium; assembly: GCA_947459405.1. GTDB lineage: Bacteria > Pseudomonadota > Gammaproteobacteria > Burkholderiales > Burkholderiaceae_C > Polaromonas. Next base: position 17,165 of record CANHDQ010000033.1, on the reverse strand, counting down.
TTCACCAACCGCGTCATCTACTACGTTGGCCCGGTGGACCCGGTCAAGGGCGAGGCCGTGGGCCCGGCCGGCCCCACCACCGCCACCCGCATGGACAAGTTCACCGAGATGATGCTGTCGCAAACCGGCCTGATCGCCATGATCGGCAAGGCCGAGCGTGGCCCGACCGCCATCGAGTCCATTCAGAAGCACAAGAGCGCCTACCTCATGGCCGTCGGCGGCGCCGCCTATCTGGTGTCCAAGGCGATCAAGACAGCCCGGGTGGTCGGATTTGCCGATCTGGGCATGGAGGCCATCTACGAGTTTGACGTGGTCGACATGCCGGTGACCGTGGCGGTCGATGCCGGTGGCACCAGCGCGCACATCACCGGCCCGGCCGAGTGGAGCCGGCGCATCGCCGCCGGCGAGTTCAAGAGCATTGCGGTGGTGCCGGCCTGAACCGACGGACTCCACAGTGGCCGTGATCGGCGTCTACGACAGCGGCATCGGCGGCCTGAGCGTGCTGCGCGCCCTGCGCGAGCAGCTGCCCGGCCAAGACATGATCTACCTGGCCGACAGCGGCCACAGCCCCTACGGCGAGCGCGAGAGCGAGCATGTGAGGCGCCGCAGCCGGCGCATCACAGCGCATCTGCGCCGGCGCGGTATCGAGGCCCTGGTGGTGGCCTGCAACACCGCCACCGCTGCAGCCATTGAAGAGCTGCGCCAAGCCCATCCGGATCTGCCCATCATTGGCGTCGAGCCTGCGCTCAAGCCTGCGGTGGCGCTGAGCCAGACCCGCCGCATTGGCGTGCTGGCCACCCGGGGCACCTTGCAAAGCGACAAGTTTGCCCGGCTGTTGCAATCGCTGCAGGACGGGCAGGTGCACTTCGTGCTGCAGGCCTGCGACGGGCTGGCCCTGGCAATTGAAAACAGCCTCGATGGCAGCGCACACAGCATGGCCGCGCTGCGCGAATGTGCGAGGGGCCATGTGCGCGCCCTCGGCGCCTGTGCCAGAGTCGAGGGCCAGATCGACACCGTGGTGCTGGGCTGCACCCACTATCCGCTGGTGGCTAACTTGCTGCAAGAGCTCGTGGGCGCCGATATCAGCCTGCTTGAGACGGGCCCCTCTGTGGCCCGACAAACACGCCATCGGCTGGGCGCTGCCATCGGGTCAGGTGCAGCAACAAGCCAGGGCCGCCTCTGGCTGGAGTGCACCGGCACGGGTCAGCAATTGCAACAGGCCGCAGCCCGCTGGCTGGGCGCCAACCATGCAGTGCAGTCCATCGATTTACCCGATTGAGGCCCAAGCTCATGCCTTGAAGGGCTGAGCAGGAGCAACGGGCCGGCTTGCTCAGTGCAGATGTCGCGGCTTGCGGCCACCGCCGTGGCCGCCCGAAGAGCCTCCGGGCCCGCGCGGCGGGCGACCCAGCTGCATGGAGCTGACCAGATCATCGAAGCGCTTTTCAAACAGGCGATCGATGGCCTGCACCACGTCACCGAGCTCGCTGCTGTCAAAGTGGCGCTCGAGCAGGCCGATGGTGTCTTGCACCAGCAGATCACGCTGCACTTGCATGATGGCCGCCGGCGTGGGGCCGACGAAAAACATCACGAAGTCATCGCGCGCCTGCGACTCCTCGTCGTCCTGCGTCTCCTCGTCGAAATCGGCGTCATAAAACGTGACCTCAATAGCCGCGCCGGCCGAGGCCAGGTCGTTGAGCGCCATGCAGACCTCCTCGAGCACCTGCCTGAAATCATCGTCGCCGCTGACGGTCCAGCACATCTGCAACAGGTGCTCCTGCGCATCGAAGCGGATACCGGGCTCCTCCTCATAAGCGCTGGCCGCGCCGGCAGCCAAAGAGCGAGCACCCGCATACTTCCACATCGGCTTGAGCGCCTCCTGCAACTGCTCGTAGCTCACCTCGGGGCGAACCGGCACGTCGCCATGCACGTGGATCTCGAAGGGGGAGGAAAAATTCGACATGGGCCAATCTTAACGCCGCGCCAGGTGCTCAATTGCTCAGCACCACTGTGAGGCCAGCGTAGCGATGCGCGCCAGCTTGGTGCCCAGAACGAGACTCGAACTCGTACGCCCCGTTTAAGGAAGCGGCGGATTTTAAGTCCGCTGTGTCTACCATTTCACCATCCGGGCTCGCTGCCATTGTCGCCAAATCCGGCGGTCGGCCAGGGTGCGGCTGAAATCGGTCGCCGCGAGGGTGCGGCGCCCCAGGCATAAGCTCATGACCCAAATCGGTACTTTGGGCTCTTAGAATCGCCGCTCAACCCCGTTGCTTACCCAGTAGAACCCAATGACTTCACGCCCAACCGTCAAACGCGCGCTCACGCTGCTCGCCCTGTCCCTTGGCCTGCTCGGCGGCGCGCACGCTCAGACCGAATGGAAATTCAACAACAGCTACGCCCCCACGCGGCCAGAGTCGGTGCAGATCCGCGCGTTTGCGGCGGATGTGGAAAAGCGCACGGGCGGCAAGATGAAAATCGCCGTCTCCGAAGGCGGCGCCCTGGGTCTGAGGGACGCCGATGCGCTGCGCTTCATGCAGGTGGGCACGCCCGAGCTGAGCTTTATCTGGCCGCCCTTCGTTGGCCGCGATGCTCCGGCCCTGGCCAATCTGTACGTCTACGGCCTGGTGGCCGATGCGCAGGAGCACCTCAAAGCATTGCCGGCGCTCAAGGCCGTGCTCAAGGAGGGCATCGCCAAGTGGAACATCGAGGTGCCCGGCTTCCTGGGCTTCTCAATTGTGGATGCCGCCCTGTTTTGCCGCGAGCCGGTGCGCACGCTCGATGAGCTCAAGCGCAAAAAGCTGCGCGTGGGCAGCCGCGAGCAGGTCGAGACCTTCAAGCGTCTGGGCGTGGCCGCGCAGATCGTGCCGCAAAACGAGCTCTACGCCGCCATGCAGACCGGCGTGGTGGACTGCGCCTTGTACGCGCCGCGCTTTGCCCACACCATCTCCTTGCAGGAGGTGGCCAAGCACATCACCCCGACGGGCTTTCCCTTCCCGCCGGCACCCTATGCGCTGCTGGCGCACAAGGGCAAGTGGGCGGCCTTGCCGGCCGACCTGAAGCGGGGCTTCAACGAGGCGGTGGCCGAACTCGAGCGGGTGAGCTTCAACTTCGACGGCGACGCCGCTGCCGAGAGGGGCGCGCGCGAGAAGCTGCAAAGCCAGGGCGTGACCTTCCACGCGGTGCTGCCCGCTGCTGACCGCGCCGCGCTGCGCAAGTCGGCACTGGAGACTTGGGACGTGCTGGCCCGCGAAACCGGCGGCGACGCCGTGGCTTACCGCCAGCGCATTTTGCAGGCCCTGCCGCAATGAGCGCAGGCGGGCGCGCCGGCGACCTGATCGAGCGGGCGCTGCGCCTGATGGCCGGCGCCCTGGCCGGTATCGGGGCTGCTGCGCTGGCCGGCATCTTCCTGCTGGTGCTGGCGGCCGTCGTCATGCGCTACATCTGGGGGCGTCCATTCGGCTTTACCGAAGAGCTCTCGGGGCTGCTGATGACGCTGGCCGTGTTCACTTTGCTGCCCAGCACGGTGCTCGGGGAAATCAATATCCGCGTCACCGTCATCTCCGAGCGTCTGCCGGCACTTGGTCAGCGCCTGCTCTTCCTGCTCGGACAATTGCTCCTGCTCGTGTTTTGCGCGGTGTTCGTGTACGAGGCCTGGGGCATTTACGCGTTCACCGCCAAGCTCGGCCTGCTGTCTGAGCAGTCGCGCCTGCCCCTGGCACCTTTCCTTTTGATCGGCACCGTGGCCGTGGCGGCGGCAGGAATAGCGGGGGCCTGGCGTGCGATTCGACCGACTCGGCCGCACAGCGATGAGGCGGTGCACGCATGATCTGGTCTTTCCTTTTGGGCCTTTTGGGGGCCACCGTGCTCAGCGGGGCGGTGCTGGGCGCGGCCTTGGGCCTGACCGGCTTTGCCATCCTGCATTTTTTTGGCGGCGGCGCCACGCGGCTGGGTGTGCAGGCGGTCTTCAACGTGCTTGGCGAGTTCACGCTCACCGCTATTCCGCTGTTCATTTTGCTCGGCGACGTGCTGGTGGCCAGCGGCCTGGCCGGCGGCATCTACAAAGCCCTCTCGCCCCTGTTTGCGCGCCTGCGCGGTGGCCTGCTGCACACCAACATCGCGGTGTGCACCGTTTTCGGGGCGGTCAGCGGCTCGTCGATGTCGGTCTCGGCCGCGGTCGGCTCGGTGGCCTACCCGCAATTGGCCCAGCGCGGCTATGAGCGCAAGATGGTGGTGGGCACGCTGGCCGCAGGCGGCACGCTCGGCCTGCTCATCCCGCCGAGTCTGTCGCTGCTGATTTATGGCGCCCTGACCGACACCTCGATCGGCAAGCTGTTCCTGGCCGGCGTGATTCCGGGGCTGATGATGGCCGCGCTGTTCATGGTCTACATCGAGATCCAGACGCGCCGCAAGCCGGGCCTCGTGCCGGCCGAGCAGCCACTGCCCTGGGGTGCGACGCTCAAGGCCGCGCTAGAGGTCTGGCCCATCATCGTGCTTATTCTGGCGGTGCTGGGCAGCCTGTTTGCGGGCTTGGCCACGCCAACCGAATCGGCCGCCGTTGGCGTGGCGGCGGCCACTTTGCTGGGCTTTACCCGGGGCGATCTGACTTGGCGCAAGCTGCTGCAGACCTTTCTGAGCTCGGCCCGCACCTTTGCCGTGATCGCCTTCGTGTTCCTCGGTGCAGTGATCCTGGCGCAGTCCATCAGCATCTTGCAGCTGCCGCAAAAAATGCTTGAAGCGGTGTCGGCCCTGGGGCTGTCGCCGCTGGCCTTGCTGGGGGTGATCGTGCTGGTCTATCTGCTGCTGGGCATGATTTTCGATGGCCTGTCCATGATGGTCATGACACTGCCGGTGGTCTTTCCGCTCATGACTGGACTCGGCTTCGACCCGATCTGGCTGGGCGTGGTGGTGACCATCATGATCGAGATCGGCATGCTCACGCCGCCCGTGGGCATGAACCTGTTTGTGCTGGTGGGCATCAGCCGGCACGAGGTCAATCTGGCGCAAGCATCGGTGGGCGCCCTGCCCTTTTGGCTGCTGCTCATCCTCGGCGTGCTGCTGCTGACCTTGATGCCCGGCTTGGCCACCTGGCTGCCTTCGCTGTCGTACGGCGGCTAAATAGGATTGCCCATGAGTGACGTCAACCGCGCCCGTGCCCAGCGCCTGATGCAGCAAACTGGGCTGCACGCCATCGTGCTGTCCAAGCCCGAAAGTTACGCCTGGGCCACTGGGGCACCAGCGGGCGTGGCCAGCCTGTTTCGCCGCGCCGGCGCCGCACTGGCTTTGCTGCCGGCGCCGGCGAGCGAGCCGATTGCGGCCGTGAGCACCGAGCTGTTTGCCGCGCATGCGGTGCGCGCGCTCGGTGCGGCCCAGGTGCTCACCCACAGCGACTGGGTCGAGACGGCCGACATCCGGCCCTGGGCCGCCGATAGCCAAGCCAGCGCGGCCCAATTGCTGCAAAAGGCCTGGCACGGGCGTCCTGCTGGGTTTGCCAGGCCCGCGGCCTTCGACGCGCGTGCTGCGTTTGTGCAGCTCGGCGCTCTGCTGTGCCAGCGCAGCTTGCAGGGCGCACGCATCGGCCTGGACCTGGACTTCTGGCCCGTCAGCGACTTTGCGCTGCTCAAGCAGGTGCTGCCCGAAATCGACTGGGTCGATGCCAGCGCGGTGATCGGCGCCATCAAGGCGGTCAAAAGCCCGCGCGAAATCACACTGCTCAAGCAGGCCGCGGCCCTGGCCGAAGCGGGCATGCATCGGGCATTGGCCTGCGTGCAAGCCGGCGTGCACCGCGATGCGATCGCGCAAGCGTGGAAGCAAGGCGTGGCCGATGAGGTTGCGCGCACCGGCGTCAAGTTGACCGGCCAATGGGAGTACACCACGGTCGGCCCACTGCCCTGGCAAGGCGGCGGGCAGATCGGCGTGGGCGATGTGCTCAAGTTCGACGTCGGCTGCCTGGTCGAGGGCTACAGCTCGGACAGCGGGCGCACTTTTGTGCTGGGTCAGGCTCGGCCCCGCACACGCGAGATCATGCGGGCGCTAGAAGACGCGTTCGCCGCCGGGCTGGAGGTGCTGCGCCCCGGCCACTTGCTCAGCGACGTGCACGCGCGCGCCACACAGGCGCTGCAACGCGCCGGCCTGCACCACTTCAGCCGCGGCCACTTCGGCCACAGCCTGGGGCACGACACGTTTTGCGAGGTGCCCCCTTTCATTGCCGCCCAGGCCCACGAGCCCATCGAGCCCGGCATGGTACTGGCCTTTGAGACACCGATCTATGTCGATGGCGAGGGAGGCTTCATCATTGAAGACCAATTCCTCATCACCACAGAAGGCGCACAGCCTGCCTGGAGCCTGCCACGCGGTTTGGTCGAACTGCCCGCCTGAGCGCGGCCGCAACTGGCCTGCAAAGACCCACGGCGGTTTGCGGCACCTGGCCCAGCGCAGCTCGCATGGGCCTACGGCGTGATAAAAACCAACCTGCTTGGCCAGAACATCGCACCGGGCCGGGCCGTTTTTCATTCCAACCCTTCGGAGATCTTCATGCCCATGCGCTTGCCGCAAACACCACGCCGACTGGCTCTGGCCAGCTTGGCCGCCGTCCCGCTTCTTCTGGCACCTTTGGGCGCTGCAGCCCAGGGCAGTGACTGGCCGGCGCGGCCGGTGACCTGGGTCAACCCCTTTGCAGCGGGCTCTGCGGTTGACGTGGTGGCGCGCATCGTGGCGCAAAAGGTGGCGGCCAACACCGGCCAGGGCATGAATGTGGACAACCGCACCGGGGCCAGCGGCAACATCGGCACCGACTTTGCCGCCCGCGCCAAGGCCGACGGCTACACCTTGCTGCTCGGCTCGCCCGGCACCATGGCCATCAACCCTTTCCTGTTTACCAAGCTGCCTTATGACGCGGTCAAAGACTTCACGCCGATCACGCAGTTGGTGTCGTTCCCGCAAGTGGTGGTAACCAGCCCCAAGCAAAGCTTCAAGACCGTGCCCGAGCTCATCGCGGCGGCCAAGGCCCAGCCCGACAAGCTGGCCCACGCCTCCTCGGGCGCGGGCAGCACCTCGCACCTGGTGATGGAGCTGATCAAGGCCGACGCCGGCATCAAGCTCACCCACGTGGGCTACCGCGGCGGCGCACCGGCCATGCAGGCCGTGATGGCTGGCGATGTGCAGGCCGGCGTTGAGGGCCTGCCCTCGCTGGTCGGCCAGATCAAGGCCGGTGCCATCGTGCCGCTGGCCGTGACCTCGCTCAAGCGGTCACCGCAATTGCCCCAGGTGCCGGCCATGTCCGAATTCATCCCCGGCTTTGACGCCACCGCCTGGATCATCCTGATGGCCCCAGCCGGTACGCCGCCGGCAGTGGTCAACCGCATCCAGGCCGAGGTCAAAAAGGCCCTCGACGATCCCGGGGTGCGCCAGCAACTCGAGGCACAAGGTGCCAGCGTGGTCGGTGGCAACCCGAGCGAGACGCAGGCCTTTCACCGCAGCGAGATGGCCAAATTCAAGCGTGCGGTTGAAATCTCGGGCGCCAAGGCCGAATAAGCCCGGCGCAGGCCTGCATCGGGCGTCGGGCCTTTAGCCCAACGCCTGCGCCACCCGCCAGCCCAAGCCAAAAGCCTGGGCCAGCCCGTTGCCTGGCAAGTACCCGTCGGCGCCCCGGCCGGACAAACCGGCCGCGCAGCCGCCTGCCGCAAACACGCCGGCCATGGCTTGGCCGCCCTCCTGCAGCACCCGGCCTTGGGCGTCGGTGAGCAGACCGCCCTGGGTGTGCGAGAGCGCGCCGGTGACCCACGAGGCCTTGAACGGCGCGCACAGACTGCGGGCAAAGGCGCGGCGGCCCAGAGGATCGCGCTGGCCACTGGCGAAGGCGGCCACCTGATCGAGCGTCTGCGCCAGCGCCTGTGCATCGAGGCCGGCTTGCGCGGCCAGCTCGGGCACGCTGTCTGCGCTCATCACCTGGCCGGCGGCCAGCGCTTGCTGGTAGGCCCAGTGGTTGCCCAGCTGCGCCTCAATGGCCGCATCAAACACCTCCAGCGCCATGCCGCCAGGCTGCGACAGCACCCAGGGCGCCAGCGTCGACGGGCCAATGTCTTCGGCCACAAAACGCTGGCCCTGGCGGTTGACCAGGATGCCGCCGAGCGAGGGAATGGCCATGCCCAGACGGGTGGCGCCACCCGGGTTGGTATGACCTTGCCCCTGGTAGCCGTCCATGCCCCACAGCTGCGCGCCCCATTGCAGGCCCAGCGCCATGGCACTGCCATCGTTGGTGACCGAGCCATTGTTCAAGGCGCCCGCCATGCCCGGGATGAAACGCTCGACCATCTGCGCATTGGCGCCAAAGCCACCGCCAGCGAGCACCAGCTGATCGACCTCCAGCACGGCCGATCCGCCATCGATCGCAAAGCCGCGCGACTGCCGATGCACCTGGGGCAGCGCCTCAAACCAGGCGATGCCCGGCTTGGCCCGTACCGCCTGCCGAAACCAGCCGTGCATGGCCGCACCCGACGCGGGCTCGATGCTGTGAAAGCGCCGACGGCTGTGGCCGGGCGCGACCATATCGGGCAGGAAACGAAAGGGCGCCGCGCACACGTCAATCAGAAAATCACTGGCCAGCGGCAAAGCCTCGGCCACCGACTGCGCGATGCGCTCGTTGACCATATCCGGCGCAAACTTGCGCAAGTCGTCCAGCCAGGCCTGGGGGCTGTCGTCGATGCCAGCGGCACGCTGAAAGCGCGAGCCCGCCGCAGGAAAGAGTCCCCCACTGATCGCAAAGTTGTTGGCCGTACCGGCATGGGGCTCAAACAGGGCCACGCTCAAGCCGCGCGCCTGCGCGGCCAAGGCGACAAACATGCCGGCGGCTCCGGCGCCGAGGACGGCGATGTCTTTTTTCATACGGGCGCAATCCGGGAGCCGCGCAGCGGCACCCGGGTGTCAAGGTTGGGGCCAGATCGGCTTAAACAGGCCTGGCGGCGCTCAAGCGGCCAGGCTCCACATCGCCCTTATTGAACCACGATGTTGGCGCTCTTGATGGTGCGAGCCCAGGCGGCCGTCTCGCTCCTGACCACCTCCTGCAAGGCAGCCGGCGGCAGGTAGCGGATCTCCACGCCTGCAGCGCGCGCCTTGGCGATCACATCGGGCGTCTCGACCGCCGACTTGATGGCAGAAGCCAGCCGCGCAACGGCGTCAGCCGGCGTGCCCGTGGGCGCAAACAGGGCCACCCAGCCTTCGAGTTCGAAACCGGGCAAGCCAGCTTCGGCCGTGGTCGGCACTTGCGGCAGGCCCGGGTGACGGGTCTTGCCCGTCACCGCAATGCCCTTGAGCTTGCCGGTCTGGATGTGCTGCATGACCGATGGCGGCGTGGTGATGAACAGCTGCACCTGCCCGCCCAGCATGTCCTGCAGCGCCGGGCCCGAGCCGCGGTAAGGCACATGCAGCATCTGCGTGCCGGTCTGGGCCTTGAAAATCTCGGTGCCCACATGGGCCAGCGAACCCGAACCCTGGGAAGCATAAGAGACCTTGTCCGGGTTGGCCTTAAGGTAGGCAATCAGTTCGGGCAGGGTGTTGGCCGGGATCGACGGATGAACCGCAATCACATTGGTGGCCACTGCCACCATGGCCACCGGCACAAAATCGCTCTGCGCCCAGCCCGGCTTGGGAAACAGCGACGGGTTGCCCAGATGAAAAGCCGAGTAGGAAGTCAGCAAGGTGTAGCCATCGGCCGGAGCCCGGGCGGCGTGGCTGTAGCCGATGTTGCCGCTGGCACCGCCCCGGTTGTCGATCACGATGGGCTGGCCAAGCTGACGCGACAGCGCCTCGCCAATCAGCCGCGCAGAGCCATCGACCACCCCGCCGGGCGGTGCCGGCACCACCAGCGTGACGGGCTTGCTCGGATAGGCCTGGGCCATCGCCAACATGGGCATAGACCCGGCAGCGGCCAGGGTGACAAGGGCAAGAACAGGTCGCAGGCAAAGGCGTCGCAGCATGGGTGGATTCCTGGGTAGAGACAAAACGCTGCAATCTATCGCATGGCCGCGCAACATCCCAGCAACCGCCCGATGCCCCTACGCGGCAGCCGGTCATCGACCGCCTCGGGGCCTCAGCCCCAAAAGGTGAAGTCCTGCGCCTGCACCGTCTGCATCTGGCGCCAAAAATCGACGGTGCTCAAGGGCCAGTTCTGCGTCACGCGGCCGCTGCTGGACTTGTACCAATTGCTCACGCCCTCAATGCCATAGGCCATGCAGCGGGCGGCGGCATCGATGCGCGCGTTGTAGCGCGCGCTGGCCTCCTCGGTGCAGGCCATCGCGCGTGCGCCGCGCTCGCCCAGGGCGCGCAGGCAGCGCATCACATACTCGATCTCAATCTCGGAAAACAGCACCAAGCTGCCGTTGGTGATCAGGTTGGTGTTGGGCCCGTAGAGCATGAACAGGTTGGGAAAGCCGGGCACACACACGCCCTGGTAGGCCTTGGGCTCGAGCCCCCACTGCTGGTGCAGATCCACGCCGCCCTGGCCACTGACGCGCAGCGAGTTCAGGAACTGCGAGGCGGCAAAGCCGGTGCCATAAATCAGCACATCGAGCGCGTGCAGCTGGCCGTCTGCGCACTGCACACCGGCCTCGGTGACCTCGGCAATCGGCGCGCTCACCACCGACACATGGCCCGCCTGCAAGGCAGCGGGCCAGGCGCCATCGTCGCGCAGCATGCGCTTGGCATACGGCGGATAGTCGGGCGTCATCACGCGCTGCAGGTCGGGCCGGCCCGCATAGGCCTGCCTGATCTGCGCCTCGAGCATGTCACGCAGCTGCGCGTTGAGGGCCGAGACCGAGCCGCTTCGGCGCCAGGCCGGATCGACCTGCGAGTAGCGGCGCCGCCCCTCGACGGCGACCCAGAACTGCTCGAAGCGATACCAGGCGTTGTAGCCGGGCAAGTGGGCAAGCAGCCAATGCAGCGCCGCAGGCAGCTCGCGCGTGTAAGCCGGTGTGTCGACCACCCAGGGGGCCGAGCGCTGAAAGACTGTCAAGGACGCCGCCTGCCGGGCCACCTGCGGCACCACCTGAAACGCGCTCGCACCGGTGCCGATGACGCCCACCCGCAAGCCCCGCAGGTCGACATCGTGGCGCCAGCGCGCGGTGTGCCAAGCCTGGCCCTTGAAGCGCTCGAGCCCGGCGATATCGGGCAGGCGCGGCTTGTTAAGCTGGCCGACGGCGCTGATCACCGCCTGGGCGCGCAAGGTCTCGCGCCGACCGTCACGCTCAATGTCGATCTGCCAGCAGCGGTGGGCCTCGTCGTAGCGCAGGGCCTGCACCTGAGTGCCCAGCTGAATGTGGCGCATCAGGCCATGCTCGCGCGCCACCTGCTCAAAGTAGCGCTGCACCTCATCGCGCGGCGAAAAAAAGTGACGCCACATCGCCTGCTGCGCAAACGAGTAGCTGTAGCAAAAATTGCTGGTGTCCAGACGGCAGCCGGGATAGGTGTTTTCCACCCACACCCCACCAATCTGACTCTGGCGCTCAAGCACGGTGTGCGCAATGCCCAGGCGCGACAAGTGCCAGGACGCGACCAACCCGGACATGCCCGCACCGATGACAACCACCTTGAAATCGGCGGGCAGGCCGGCCCGCGCTGGCCAGTCGTGGCCCACCGGCTGCGCCAGGCCGAGCTCGTGCAGGAGCAAATCGCCCACCGCCGTATCGACCGGGCCGGTGACAAAGCGCAAGATGGCGCCCAGCCGCGCCGGCTCCAAATCGGGCGGTGGCGGGCAGCCCCTGGCCTGCCAATGCTCGATCAGCGCATGGGCACGCTCGCGCGCGAGTTGCTGCGCCTTGGCCGACAGACCGCCTTGGGGCTGTGGGCGCTGCGCCTGATCGGCCAGGTCACACTGCCACGCCGGATCGAGCGCGGACAAGTCACCGGTCAAAAAAGCGATGGCCGGCATCAGCGCCGGCAGATGAGCCTGCTCCAGCGCACGCTTGAGGCCTTCGCCGGCAAACGAAAACTCAGCGCCCTGACCTTGCATGGCAATCCCCTTCAGACTCGATCTGGCAGCCCTGCAAGCAGCTCTGGCCTTAGCCGGCCCAAGGCAGCGCAAGGCCGCCGGGCCGGGGCAGATCAGCGAGCTCGCGCGCCACGGCGGCGGGCACCGCAATGCCCTCGCGCAACCGGCGCTGCAAGCTCAGGCGGCCGCGCTCGCCGGGCATGCGCACGCCCTGCTGTGGGTCGCGGCTGGGCAGCCCCGCAATCGCGGCCACCGTGCGCGCCACCTCCTGCTGGTAATGCGCCAGATCGCCAAACCGCGCCACATCGACGGCCAGCACCCAGGCGTTTTGCCGATGGCGGCGGCCCGCAGGCTTGTCGCTGAAGTAATCGGCAATGATGGGATTGCCCACCACCAGACTGCACAGCAGCTCGAACATCAGGGCCAAGCCCGAGCCCTTGGGGCCAGCCATGGGCAGCACGATGCTCGCTTGCTGCGCATCGGTGGTGGGCTCGCCCTGGGCGTCGAGCGCCACGCCCTCGGCCAGTGGCGTGTTGCTTTGCTTGGCTGCGCGCAACTGGCCCATTGAAATCGCGCCACTGGCCATGTCCAAAATCATGGGCTCGTCATCGGGGCCGGGCACGGCAATCGACAAGGGCGCTGTGGACACGCCAGCCGCCTTGGCACCGTGGTAGGCCATCAGGGGAATGGAGGCGGCCAGCGCCACCCCCACCATGCCCTGGCGGGCCAGCGCCTGGGTAAAGCAGCCCAGTGCACCGGTGTGGGTGGTGCCGCGCACCATCACCAGACCCAGGCCGAGCGCGCGCGCCTTGAGCGCCGCTTGCTCGACCGCATGGTCCATCGCCGGTGCGCCCGCGCTGGCGTCGGCATCAAACACCTGTACCGCCGGTGTGTCGTGCAACACCCGCCAGCTCGGCTGGGCCTTCATGACGCCCTTGTCGAGCAAGGCCATGTAAGAGCCGATGCGGCTGATGCCATGGGTGTCGATGCCGCGCAAATCGGCCCACACCAGGGCCCGGGCCACCGAAGCGGCGGCGTCAGCGCTCAATCCGGCCTGCGCAAACAGGGCCTGGACAAACTCCTGCAAGGGCTGGGCTTGCACCCGAATTGGGCCGCTCATTGCCGCTCGATCTTTCGGCTGTCGATCACCTGCCGCCATTTGCGCCATTCGCTGGCCACGTAGCGGTTCATCTCGTCGGGCGTGTTGCTCTGCGGCTCGCCGCCAAGTTCCTGCAAGCGGCGCACCATGTCGGGATGCGCCAGTGCCTTGCGCAGTTGCGTGTTGAGAACCTGCACCACCGGCTCGGGCGTGCCGCCGGTGACGCCCAGACCGATAAAGGAGTAGACCTCGTAGCCGGGCAAAGACTCGGCCACAGTAGGCAACTCGGCCATGGGCTTGTAGCGCTCGCGCCCGGTCGTCGCCAGCGCCCTGAGCTTGCCGCTCTTGATGAAGGGCAGGGCAAGCGTCGGCGCCTCGAACAGGTAATCGATGCGACCGGCCAGGGCCTCGGCCAACGCGGTGTTGCCACCTTTGGTCGGAATGTGCACCGTCTCGATGCCGGCCATCGCACTCATCAGCTCGCCCGACAGGTGGCCGATCGAGCCGACGCCCGAGCTGGCGTAGTTGAGCGCGCCCGGGTTCTTGCGGGCGTGCGCCAACAATTCGGCAAAGGTCTTGAAGGGCGATGCCGCCGGCACATTGATGATGAAGGGATAGGAGGTCACCAAAGAGACCATGCTGACGTCTTTGAGCGCGTCAAAGCTCGGTGCAGCGGCCAGGGCAGCGGCCGCCGGATAGGCGCCTGTGACCAGCAGCAGGGTGTGCCCATCAGGCCGGGCCCGCGCCACCGCTGCCGCACCAACCAGACCGCCGGCGCCGGGGCGGTTTTCCACCACCACAGTGCTGCCCATGGCCTCGCCCAGCTTTTGCGCCACCAGGCGGGCCATGATGTCGGCCGAGCCTCCTGCGGCAAACGGACAGACCAGGGTCAAGGGCCGCGAAGGATAAGCGGCGTTCGCCTGCGCCCACGCCGGCAGGGGCCCGAGCGCCGCGGCAAGGCCCCAGGCCAAAGCACTGCGCCGAGGCAGCAAACACGCGTCAGGAGCCGGGTCAGCGGCGTCGCAGCTCAGAGAGACAGCACGGGGCAGGTTTTGGGTCATGGTCGGGCGCTCGGCCGGGGCCGGTTCGTGGGGTTAAAGATTCAGGCAGCCAGCAAGCCGGCGGCAATCAGGGCCTGCCGGATGCGTTCGATTTCAGCGGCAGGTATCTTGACCAGCGGCGGGCGCACCACCGCGCGCGGCAGCTTGCCCAGCAGCACCAACGCCTCCTTCATGCGGTTGTGCATGTCAACGAAGGGGTCGGCATAGAACACTTCGGCGGTGTGATGGATGCGGTCGTGAATCTTCTGGGCCCCAGCGAGGTCCTTGTTTTGCACCGCCTCGAACAGCTGCGCCTGCAAATGTGCAATGACCGAGCCGCTGCCCGAGAGCAGCCCCTTGCAGCCCAGAACCAGAGAGCTAAAGAGCCAGGCGCTGTGCGTGCTCAGCACATGCACCGGCCGGCTGCGGCCGTGCAGCGCGCGGATCTGGCGATCGGCCAGTTGCGCGTTGCCGCACCAGTCTTTGATGGCGGCAATCGTGGGCACAGCATCGACCATGCGCAGCAGCGTCGACAGCGGATAGCCCTGACCGCCGGCCGGGTTGTATTGAAAAATGATCAGGGGCAGATCGGTCACTTCGGCAATGCGCCGCACATGCTCGATGGCCATCTCAGGGCGCTGGCCCATCGTGTAGATCGCTGGCGGAAACACCAGCAGGGCCGAGGCCCCGCCCTCATGGGCCATGCGCGCCAGACGCTGCGCCTCCAGGCTGCCTTCGGCATAGACGCCGTTGACGATAGGCAGGCGCTGGCCGACCTCGTCGCGGGTGATGGCCAGCACGCGCTTTTGCTCCTCGAAGGTGCACGAGGCCGCCTCGGTCGAATGCGCATTGATGGTCAGCGCACTGATCCCGGCTACGGCGGCCACATCGCGCAGATGCGCGCGAAAGCTTTCCTCGTCGATAGAAAAGTCTTCAAAAAACGGCAGCAAGACAGCGGGAATTACGCCGCGCGGTTGAAAGCGTTGTGGCAGGGTCATGAATGGATGGCCAGCAAAGATAAAGCGGTAGGATAAGGCATCGCATCACCACCACGGCTCAGCGGTTTCACGCTTGCCACCAGGAGATTTATGGCTACCGAAAAAACCATGCATGCAGTCGATGGTCTGCGCCTGGGCCGGCCCTTTCAGGTGCGCCGACTGGGCCACTTTGGCATCAACGTCGCATCGGTCGAACGCTCGCTCGATTTCTACGAACGCCTGCTTGGGCTGGAGGTGTCCGACCATCTCGACTTTGGCCCACGCGTCCCCGATGCCCTTAAGGCGCAGGTCGGCCCAACGGTGGGCTGCTTCATGCGCCACGGCACCGACCACCACAGCTTCGTGCTTTTTCCGCAAGCGGCGCTGCACGCGAGCAACCCCCACTACGGTGCGCACCCGCGCCTCAACGTCAACCAACTGACCTGGCAGGTGGGCTCGCTGCGCGAGGTGGTGCAGGGCTTGCCCTGGTTCGAGTCCAGGGGCTCAAAGGTGCTGCGCTCGGGGCGCGACACGCCCGGCTCGAACTGGCACATCTACCCGGTCGACCCGGAGGGCCACATCAACGAGCTCTACTACGGCATCGAGCAGATCGGCTGGTCCGGGCACTCCAAGCCCATGGCTCTGCACGGCATCCGCTACATGCAGCCGCCACAACTGCCGCACCGCTCGGAATACGCGGAGGTCAACCAGGCCATCACCCAAGGCATCGCACTCGACGCCGGCCACCGACGCCGCGAGCAGGCGCAGGAAAGCTTTGACGTGGGCGGCGTGCTGCTGGCGCGCCCCTTCAAGATCGTCAAGGTCGGCCCGGTGCGCCTTTTCGCACAAGACCCGCAGGCCATGCTCGCCTACTACACCGACACCCTGGGCTTGGCCCTGACCGAACAGACCGAGGTGCTGGGCCAGCGCTGCTACTTCCTGCGCACCAACACCGAGCACCACGCGCTGGCGATTTACCCCGAGGCACTGCGCGCGCCACTGGGCATGACCCACAACCGCAGCCTGCTGGGCTTTGGCCTGCAGCTGGGCAGCTACGCGCAGCTGCGCGCGGCGGTGGACTTCATGACGCAGGCCGGCTACGCGCCCATCGATCTGCCGCCTGCGCTGAGCCCGGGTGTGGGCCACCATGTCTGGCTGCGCGACCCAGACGGCAATGCGGTGCAGCTGTTCTGGGAGATGGAGCAAATCGGTTGGAGCGGACTGCCCCGCCCCGCCGAGCAGCGTCGCAGCTGGCCGAGCCAGCCCAGCCTGTGGCCCGAACAGATCGACGCGCAGACCGACAGCTGCATGGGCGAGGTGTTCCTCGGGCCCCTGAACTGAGCGCCGCAACCCATGCAGTGCGACATCCTGATCCGTGGCGGCACGGTCTATGACGGCAGTGGCGCGCCCGGTGTGCAGGCCGATGTGGCCATTGCCGGCGAGCGCCTGCTGGCCATCGGCCAAGACCTGGGTATCGAAGCCCACCGGGTGATCGATGCCACCGGCATGGTGGTGGCGCCGGGCTTCATCGACATCAAGACCCATTCCGATTTCACCTTGCCGATCAACCCCAAGGCCGAGAGCAAGCTGCGCCAGGGCGTGACGACCGAGATCATCGGCCACTGCGGTTTCTCGGTGGCGCCCTGCCTGCCGGGCAAGGTGCAGCTGCTGGCCGACTACCTCAATCCCAGCGCACCCTGGCTGCCCTTTGCCCAGATGGGGTTTGCCCAGTACCTCGACACCTTTCCGGCCACCGCCGTCAACGCGGGCATGCTGGTGGGCCACAACACGCTGCGCCTGATGGCCATGGGCATGGCCCAGCGCGCGCCCAGCCCCGACGAGATGGCGCAAATGCAAGCGCTGCTTGAAGAGGCGCTGCAAGCGGGCGCACTGGGTCTGTCCAGCGGCCTGTTCACACCGCCCGGCGCTTACGCGCAAGCAGCCGAAATGCTGCAGCTGGTGCGCCAACTCGAGCCGCACCGGGCCGCCTATTTCACCCACCTGCGCGACGAATCCAACGGCGTGCTGGCCGCGCTTGACGAGGCCATTGAGATGGCCCGCGCCTGCCGCGT
>CANHDQ010000032.1 GCA_947459405.1 Comamonadaceae bacterium | reverse complement strand
CATGGCGCGTGGCCAGCCAACCCAGCGGCCAGGCCAGCGCGGCAACGGCCAGCGCAGCAAGCAAGGGCACCAGGGCCACAGGCCAGACTGCGCCCACCTCAACGGCGCGCATGGCGTAGATGGCCACAAAAGCGCCCAGACCGCTGTAGAGCGCATGGCCAAAGCTGACCATGCCGCCCTGCCCCATCAGCAGCCAAAAACTCATGCACAAGATGACGGCAATGCCCATCTGGCTAAGCAGGCCCAGGGCCTGGCTGCTGAGCACCGCGGGGGCGAGCAGCAAGGCCGCAGCAAGAGCCAACGCCGACTTCATGCCCGTTGCCCCAGCAATCCGCGTGGCCGCAACAACAGCACCAGCACCATCAGCGCAAACGGCAACAAGGGGGCAAGCTGGCTGAGCGCGATCTGCGCCATCTCACTGCCCGCGGGCAAACCGAGCAGTGGGCCCAACTTGACATCGAGCCCCACGGCCAGCGTCTGCAGCAAGCCGATCAGCAGGCTGGCCAGCAGCGCGCCGACCAGGGAGCCGAGACCGCCGACCACAATCACCACAAAGAGAACCGATCCGATCGTCGAAGCCATGCCCGGCTCGGTCACGAAAGCGTTGCCGCCGAGCACGCCGGCCAGTGCGGCCAGCGCGCAGCCCAGGGCGAAGACGCTGGTGAGCACGCGCGGCAAGTTATGACCCAGTGCTTGCACCATCTGCGGATGGGTCAGCGCCGCCTTGATCACCAAACCCACCGAGCTCAGGCGCAGCCATGCGGCCAGTGCCAGCAGCACCAGCAAGGCTACCGCCATGATGAAGACGCGGTAAGCCGGCAAGGCCACCTCGCCGACGCGCCAAATCACGCCATCGAACTGTGCCGGTACGCGGTAATTGACTGGACCGGTTCCCCACACCAACTGAACCGCCTCCAGCAGCACCAGGGACAGACCGAAGGTGACCAGCATCTCGGCCACATGGCCTTGCGTGCGCACCCTGCGCAGCAGCTGCGATTCAAACAGCGCGCCGCCAACGGCCGCCAGGGCCGGGGCCAGCACCAGGGCCCAGGCGAATCCGAGAAACTGGCTCAGGCTGTAAGCCAGATAGGCGCCCAAGACGTAAAAGGCGGCATGCGCGAAATTGAGCACGCCCATCAGGCTGTAAATGAGGGTCAGGCCGCTGCAAAGCAGAAACAGCAGCAAGCCATAGCTCAGCCCATTGACGAGCGAGACCAGCAAAACATCCATACCGGTTGCAAGAGCCTGTCAGGCCCAGCTTGCCTCAGAGGTGACGAGACCCCAATTGTTCCTCATGCTGCAGGCTCAAGCCGCTCGCATCGCCAGACCCCTTAAGCCGCTGCGGCGGCGCGGGCCTGGCTTTGGCGCATCATGATCGCGGCGCAGGCATGGCTGGCCAGGTTGCGCAGCACCCCATCGGCCCGCTCGAGTTGTTGCAGGCAGCGCTCGATCGGCAGCACGCGCGTGTTGAGGTCTTCAACGGCGGTGTACTCCCACTCAAAAGGCATGCCCGTGAGCCCTTCGGCCAGACCGATCACAGCCCCCTGGCCAAGCTCGACGCTGAGCCCACCCCAGCTGGCCCGCGCCTTGCCAGAGATCACCATCACCGCCGCCCCCGGATGATCCTGTCCCGGTGCGCCCAGGCTTTGGCCGGAGCGAAACGCACGAACGGGCAGGTGATCGCTGGCTTGCAGGTGCAAAGCCATGGTCTGCTCGGCGCCCATGCGCTCGCCTGGCAACCGCGCCTTGTCGTCGAGCAGCACGCGCTGCAACTCTGGCCCGGTGTAGGTGCGTTCACCCAGCACGGCATAGGCTGGGGCGAGCGCCCCGGCCGCCTGCTGCCAGGCCAGCTGCGTCACCAGCTGCTGCTGCAAACTCAGCGCCATCAGCAGCACCGGCAAGATGCCCGTGTCGGCTGCAAGACGCTCGCGCCGGGGCCCTGCGTCCAGCAGCACGACTGACACCGGGCCTTTTGCCAGCACCGTCATGTGGTGCAAGCTCGCCTCGAACAGGGCGTGCGCGCCAAACACCGAACCCGGGCCAAGGGTGCAGTCTGGCCCCTGGTCTTGCCGCTGGCTGACCGCCACCTGGCCATCGATCACGAGAAACAGGTGTTCGGCTCGCTCGCCGCGGCGAAACATCACCTGGCCGTCGGCGTACTGGCCCGCCGATCCCAGGGTCGCATCGGCGATGGCCGCGCCGAGCAGTTGGGCCTGTGCGGCGGCCGGCGGCGCGGCAGCGGTCGCTGCGTTGCTGGCAATCTGGCCGAGCACGTTGCGCTTGGGGCGCTGGAGCGAGCGCAATTGGGCCTGGGTGCTCTCGTCGAGCGGTGGCGGAAGCTCAGCGCCCAGCTGGCGAATCTGCTCGAGCGCCCGGTTCAATTCGAACTCGAGCACACGCGCCAGGCCCGAGTCGACAAAGCCAACGGGTGAGCGGCCCGGCTCATGGAAAAACCGTTCGGCCGCATCGGTTCGCGGTGTAGGGGATGCACTCATGGTGTCACTGGCAGTGGCCTCGAGGCTGAAAATTCGGTAACAAAGAATTCTCAGGCTCACCTAAAAGCCGCACGTTATTCGGGGTTTGTACAACTTTTAATCGGGGCCCGCCGGCCCCTGCGGTCGTTCGATGGAGCGCCAAACATCACGGCATCACGCCCAAGAAGGCCAGACCCAAGCGATAGCCAGGGCCTTACACGCCGGGCAGGCGGTAGCCTTTGAGCTGCTCGCGCAAGCGCGTCTTGAGGATCTTGCCCGTCGCTCCAAGCGCGATCGAATCGACAAACACCACATCGTCAGGAATCTGCCACTTGGCGATCTTGCCCTGATAGAAGGCGAGCAGCTCTTCGCGCGTGACGTCGGCGCCCGGCTTCTTGACCACCAACACGATCGGCCTTTCGTCCCACTTGGGGTGCGGCATGCCGATGCAGGCGGCCATGGCCACCGCCGGGTGGGCCACCGCCAGGTTCTCGATGTCGATCGAGCTGATCCATTCGCCGCCGGACTTGATCACATCCTTGCTGCGGTCGGTGATTTGCATGTAGCCGTCGGCGTCGATGGTGGCCACATCTCCCGTGGGAAACCAGCCCCCTTGCAAGGGATCGCCGCCCTCGGCCTTGAAATACTGGCCCAGCACCCACGGCCCGCGCACCAGCAGGTTGCCAAAGGTCTTGCCGTCCCAAGGCAATTCGACGCCGTCGTCGCCGACGATCTTCATGTCGACGCCAAAAACAGCCCGCCCCTGCTTGAGGCGGATCTTCATCTGCTCGGCTTCGCTTAGGGCCAGGTGCTTGTTCTTGAGCGTGCAGACTGTGCCCAGCGGGCTCATTTCTGTCATGCCCCAGGCGTGCAGCACCTCGACACCGTAGTCGTCCTTGAAGGCGCTGATCATGGCCGGCGGGCAGGCCGACCCGCCGATGACCGTGCGCTTGAGGCTGGAAAACCGCAGGCCCGCTGGTCTCATGTGGGTCAGCAGCATTTGCCAGACGGTGGGCACACCCGCCGCATAGGTGACCTGTTCGGCCTCGAGCATTTCATAGACCGACTTGCCATCGAGTCCGGGCCCTGGGAAGACCAGTTTGGCGCCGGTGAGCGCGGCGCTGTAGGGGATGCCCCAGGCGTTGACATGAAACATTGGTACCACCGGCAGCACCGCATCGCGGGCCGACAGGCCCATGGCATCGGGCAGGGCCGCGCCATAGGCATGAAGCAGCGTCGAGCGGTGGCTGTACAGCGCGGCTTTGGGATTGCCCGTGGTGCCGCTGGTGTAGCACATGCTCGAGGCGGTGTTTTCATCAAGTGTCGGCCAGTCGTAGCGGTCGTCGCAGGCCCCAACCCACTCTTCGTAACTGCGCAGGCCGGCAATCCCGCTGTCATGGGGCAACTTGTCGGCGTCGCACAGGGCAATGTAGTGCCGGATATTGGCCTTGCCACAGATGGCCTGGACGATGGGCAAAAAGGTCAGGTCAAAGCACAGCACCTCGTCTTGCGCATGGTTGGCGATCCAGGCGATCTGGTCGGGATGCAAGCGGGGGTTGATCGTGTGCAACACCCGGCCCGAACCGCTGACGCCAAAGTAGAGCTCGAAGTGGCGGTAGCCATTCCAGGCCAGCGTTGCCACGCGGTCGCCAAAAGCCAGCCCCAGGCCATCGAGCGCCCGGGCCACCTGCCGAGAGCGCTGGGCTGCGTCACGGTAGGTGTAGCGGTGCACATCGCCCTCCACGCGGCGCGACACGATTTGGGCATCGCCATGGTGTCGCTCGGCAAAAGTGATCAGGTTGGAGATCAGCAAGGGCTGGCTCTGCATCAAACCTAGCATGGGCGTGTCCTGTCGAAAGTAAGCATGAAAGTGGCGTAGCTCGGATGATGCACCAACCGGCCGCAGGCGCGTCATGGGGATTGCCCCCAGCCGCCGGCCCAGGCGGGCGCGGTGCGAGACAATCGCCGCATGTCGGCCACATTGATCCCTAAGGCGAGCGCCTCGGACGCGCCCGCGTGGCAAGCCGCGCTGGCCGAATTGGGCCCGGCTTTTTTCAGCCGCGTCGAGCCCCAGCCCCTGAGCCAGCCGCACTGGATTGCCCGCAATGGCGCCCTGGCCCGAGAGCTCGGCCTCGATGAGCAATGGCTGGCCTCGCAAGAGGCCTTGTTCGGCTTTGCGGGGTGCGCGGTTCTGCCAGGCTCACAGCCGGTGGCAAGCGTCTACAGCGGCCACCAGTTTGGCGTGTGGGCCGGTCAGTTGGGCGATGGGCGCGCCCTGATCCTCGGCCAGCTGCAAACGCCGCAAGGACCGGTCGAGGTTCAGCTCAAGGGCGCCGGTCGCACCCCCTATTCACGCATGGGCGACGGCCGTGCGGTGCTGCGCTCGTCGATCCGCGAGTACCTGTGCAGCGAGGCCATGCACGGCCTGGGCATTCCCACCACCCGGGCCTTGTGTCTGGCCGGCTCGCCCAGCCCGGTGCTGCGCGAGGAGGTCGAAACGGCAGCGGTCGTGACCCGCACCGCACCGAGCTTTCTTCGCTTCGGGCACTTTGAGCATTTCAGCCATGGGGGCCGGCACGAGTTGCTCAGGCAACTGGCCGACCACGTGATCGCCCGTTATTACCCCGATTGCGCGCAGGCGCCAAACCCTTACGCTGCCTTGCTTGAGGCGGTGAGCCGCCGCACCGCCAGCTTGCTTGCGCAGTGGCAGGCCGTGGGCTTTTGTCACGGCGTGATGAACACCGACAACATGAGCATCCTGGGGCTGACGCTCGATTACGGGCCGTTTCAGTTCCTCGACGCCTTCGACCCCGACCACATCTGCAACCACTCCGACAGCGGCGGGCGCTATGCCTTCAAGCGTCAGCCCGGCGTTGCACACTGGAACCTGTTTTGTCTGGGCCAAGCCCTCATGCCGCTGATCGACAGCGAAGACGCGGCCTTGCAGGCACTGCAGGCCTACAAGGGCCAGTTTGAAGCCGATCTGACGCAGGCCCTGCGGGGCAAGCTCGGCTTGCTCGATGCCGAGCAGAGTCAAGACCTCGCCCTGGTCGATGACCTGCTGCAGCTCCTGGCGCGCGAGCGGGTGGACCACACCATCTTTTGGCGGCGTCTGTGCGACTTTCGCCAGCACCCCACGGCGGTGCACGAACTCTTTATCGACCGCCCCACATTTGCCGCCTGGGCCGGGCGCTATGAAACCCGCTGCGCGCACCTGGAGCCGCACAGCCAGCGCGACTTCATGCGCCAGCGCAACCCGCGCTACGTGCTGCGCAACCACCTGGGCGAACAGGCAATTGCCGCAGCCAAATCGGGCGATCATGCCCCGCTGCAGCAGCTGCTGCGGGTGCTGCATGCGCCCTTCGAAGACCATCCCCAGGACGCGGCGCTGGCCGGTTTCCCGCCGGACTGGGCGGCGTCTATTGAAATCAGCTGCAGCTCCTAGAAAGCCCGCCATGCCCGTCAAGATCGAAAAAACCGAAGCCCAATGGAAAGCCCTGCTGGCCGAGAAAAATGCCGAGCCCCTGGCCTATCACGTCACGCGCAAGGAGGGCACCGAGCGCGCCTTCACCGGCAGATACGAAGGCCATAAGGCCGATGGCACTTACCTGTGCATCTGCTGCGGCAAGCCGCTGTTCGATTCGAGCACCAAATACGATTCCGGCTCGGGATGGCCGAGCTACTTTGCCCCCCTCACACCCGATGCCGTTGAAACCCAGGAAGATCGATCTCTGTGGCTGGGCGTGCGCACCGAGGTGCATTGCCCCGACTGCGGCGCCCACCTGGGCCATGTGTTTCCAGATGGGCCGCAGCCAACGGGCCTGCGTTATTGCATGAACTCGGCCTCGCTGGACTTCAAGCCCCGCTCGGCGGGCTGAGCTGGACCCTTATCATCGCGACCCATGAAACTGCTGCTCGATTTTTTACCCATCTTGCTCTTCTTTGGCATGTTCAAGTATGCCGAAGGCCAACCCGAATGGGCCGCAGCCACCGCCAGTCACTACCTGGGCTTCATGGTGGCCGGCTCGGTGGTGGGCCCGGCCGAGGCGCCGGTGCTGCTGGCCACCGTGGTGGTGATCTTGGCCACCCTCGCTCAAATTGGCATCCTGATGGCGCGCGGCCAGAAGATCGACACCATGCTCTGGGTGAGCCTGGCCCTGGTGGTCGTGCTCGGCGGCGCCACGATCTACTTTCACAGCGAGACTTTCATCAAGTGGAAGCCGACGATGCTGTACTGGGCCATGGCGGGCGGACTGCTGATCGGCCAGTTGCTGGGCAAGAACGGCATTCGAGCTCTGATGGGCTCGCAAATGAGCCTGCCCGATCCCGTCTGGCTGCGCGTCAACCAGGCCTGGATGGCATTTTTCAGCTTCATGGGCGCCCTCAATCTGTGGGTGGCCTACCAGTTCTCGACCAGCGTCTGGGTCAACTTCAAGCTCTTTGGCGGCATGGGACTGATGTTCGCCTTCATCCTGGCCCAGGCCCTGTACTTGAACAAATACTTGCAAAACGATGAGCCGCCGGGCGAGGACAAACCATGACCCCAGCGGCAGCGCCCTTGCCCAGGGCGAGCGAACTGAGCGCGCGCCTGATCGAGCGGCTGGCTCCCCTTGAACTCGAGGTGATCGATGAGAGCGCTGCTCACGCCGGCCATGCCGGCGCGGGCGAGGCCGGCTACGGTACGCATTTCCGGGTGCGCATCGCCTGCGAGTGCTTTGCAGGCATGGGCCGTCTCGCCCGCCACCGCCTTGTGTATGATGCACTGCGAGAATTCTTGGACCGCGGGCTGCACGCCCTGGCCATCGAAACCATCGATCGGCACCCTGACGCCGCTCAAGCATCCCCGAGCGCAGCCCCCGACGCACCATCCAACGCATCCTAAATTGCCCGACTCCACGCTTTCCTCGACGTTTTTTGCCTCCCCTCCGAACCTCTAGACCTTGCAAACCGTTATGAAAAACACAGCCTTCAATGCCCTGGCCTTGTCCAGCCTTCTGATCCTGTCCACCGGCACCGCTTTGGCTCAAAACGTGGCCATCGTCAATGGCAAAGCCGTCCCCAAGACCCGGCTCGATGCGCTGGCCACCCAAATCGAACGTGCTGGCCGCCCGGTCACGCCTGAGATGCAAGGCCAGCTGCGCGACGAGGTCATCGCCCGCGAGATCTTCATGCAAGAGGCCGACAAGCAGGGGCTGGCCCAAAGCGACGACTTTCGCAACCAGATGGAACTGGCCCGCCAAAGCATCCTGATTCGCGAGCTGTTCAGCGAATTTCAGAAGAAGAATCCAGTCACCGAAGCCGAAATGAAGGCCGAGTACGACAAGTTCGTGGCGGCCAACAGCGGCAAGGAATACAAGGCCCGCCACATCCTGGTCGAGAAGGAGGCCGAGGCCAAGGCCATCATCGCTCGCCTCAAGAGGGGCGCCAAATTTGAAGACATCGCCAAGAAGCAGTCCAAGGACCCCGGATCGGGCGCCAACGGCGGCGACCTGGATTGGTCTACCCCAGACAACTACGTGGCTGAATTCGGTCAGGCCATGACCAAGCTCAACAAGGGCCAGATCACCGATGCGCCGATCAAGACCCAGTTCGGCTGGCACATCATCCGCCTCGATGACGTCCGCACGCCGCAACTGCCCGCCTTCGACCAGGTCAAGCCCCAGTTGCAGCAGCAAATGACCCAGCAAAAGCTTGGCAAGTACCAAGAAGAGCTGCGCGCCAAAGCCAAGATTGAGTAATTGAGGGTCGGCGGACGGTTGATGTCTATCAACCGCCTGCCCCTCCGGTCTCGCGCCATCAGGGCGTGCTGGCCGGCTCTATCAGTCGCACCGCAAACGGCGGGTTTTGCGACAGGTCCACGCTGACCAGGCAGGCCTGGACGTCGCTGGCACCGGGCACTTCGAGCCTGAACACGTGTTGCAGCGGCTGGCCGTTGAAATCAAACGGCCGGTCCATGCGGTGTCGGTGGCTGTCCCCGTGAATCAACAAGACCGGCACATTCACATCCGCAGCCAGCGGCAGCAAGGTCTGCCCTATGCTGCTGCGAAATCCTGAGCTCGCGGGAAAAGGCTCGAGCAGATTGCGCCCGAGCAGCGGGTTGGCCTGCATGGCCAGCACGATCGCCCGGGCCCCGCTGCGCCGGGCGTACTCAAAGCCGGCCCGTATCCAGGCCACATTGGCCGCGTCGCGCCGCGCATACTCCTCCATGGCACCGGGCACCTGCGCTTGCATATTGTTGTTGCTGCCCACCACGTGGACCGTCAGGAAGAGCACGCCGGCGTGCATCCAACGGCGGTTTTCCACAAACTGGGCCTGCTCGGGCATCAGGTCGGCCTGGCTTTGCAGCGTGATCGGCCTCATTCCCAATGAACGCCGCGCAGGGAAAAACAGCGCCCTCAAAGCGCCCAGCCGCTCCTGCGGTGCATACCGGCCATTGCTGGGCCGGTGGCAGTCAGTCCATTCGTTGTCGCCCGGTGTGTAGACCACAGCCGGATCGAATTGATCGAAGTGCGCCTTTTGGGCAGCAAACTCCTCGTCCGAGCAAAGCGTGCCCCCCGATTTGATATCGCCCACATGAATCGAGAACACCGGCTTGTGTGCGTTGATTGACCCGATGAGCTGGCGGTACGGCGGATAGGCAGTGCGAGGCGATCCATAGGGCAGATCGCCCAAAGCCACGAACGAAAATCCCTGGGCGAGCGCTGGCGTGCCAGTCAGGGCCAGCCCGAGCGCCCCGCAAGCCAGCCGCGCTAACATCGACCTCATGCGCAGGATCAGAACCAGCACCAAAAACCGGTGCAATGCCCCGTGAGCAACTGGACCAGGCCATCGACGCACATCCCCAAAATCATGACCGGCAGCACCAGATACACCACCGCCCAGACCACAGCCCAAAGCGTCGGTCGCGGCTCGGCAATGCGCTGGCCCATCACCTCCTCGGGCGTGGTTTTCTTGAAGGCACTGATCCATCGACGGGCCATGGTGCCTCAATTTTAGGCCGATGAAAGCGAGTTGGGACACCTTCGCGCAGCGCGACTGGGACGCAGCCCATGGTCAGATCGCTGGCGCCTTGCAGCAGGATTGGGCCTACGGCTCGACCATGCGCCTGCTGGGCGTGCCGGTGCTGCGCGCCTGCGTCGAGCAAGACGGCGCCCCGGTGGCCTTGGCCCAATTCATCGTTCGCCGCTTCGGCCCGGTGGCCAGCGTGTCGCTGTGTTCACGCGGCCCGCTTTGGCTGGCAGACCTCGCCTCGACTGACAAGGCCCGCGCCTACCAAGCCTTAAAAGCAAGCGTGCCCTTGCGCGGCTTGCGCTTCTCAATGCTCACACCGGAAGAGACGCAGGCACACGGCCTCAAGCCCTGGCGGCGCGTGATGACCGGTTACGGCACCGTGCTGATCGACCTCGAGCCAGAGCTCGACGCCCTGCGCGCTGGGCTGGAGGGCAAATGGCGCAACCGGCTGGTGGCCGCAGAGGCCAGCGATCTGACCGTGCATCGCATCGGTACCAACCCTGGCCAGTACCGATGGCTGCTTGACCAGGAAGGCGAGCAGCGCCAAAGCAAGGGCCTGGCCGGGCTGCCATTGGGCTTTTTCGAGCCATACATCCAGTCGCGCCAGCAACCTGCGCAGTGCGTGCTCAGCCTGCGCGCCGACCTCGGCCGCGAGCGGGCGGCGGCCATGATGTTCCTCATTCATGGTCAGGCGGCCACTTATCAGGTCGGCTGGTCGAGCCCGCAGGGGCGCGATCTCAATGCCCACAATCTGTTGCTGTGGCAAGCCATGAATGAGCTCAAGGCCAGGGGCGTGCGTCGCCTTGACCTGGGCGGCATCAACACCACCCGCAGCGCTGGCCTGGCCCGCTTCAAGCTCGGCACGGGCGGCCAGGTCCAGGTGCTGGCGGGCACCTACCTGGCTTGAGACAATGGTGCAAGGCCCGAAAGCTTAGAAAATACCGTCCATGCGCCACCACCAGATCGAACTCCTGGCCCCCGCCCGCACCGCAGATATTGGCATCGAGGCCTTCAACCATGGCGCCGATGCGGTCTACATCGGCGGCCCCTCGTTTGGCGCGCGGACTGCGGCCGACAACAGCGTAAGTGAGCTGGGCCGTTTGGCCCACCACGCGCACCGCTTTGGCGGCCGGGTGTTCGCCACGGTCAACACCATCTTGCGTGACGATGAGCTGGAGCCTTGCCGAACGCTGATCTGGCAGCTTTACGACGCCGGTGTGGATGCGCTCATCATTCAAGACATGGGCATCTTGCAAATGGACCTGCCGCCCATCCAGTTGCATGCCTCAACCCAGACCGATATCCGCACCCCCGAGAAAGCACGCTTTTTGCAGGACGCGGGCTTGTCGCAACTGGTGCTGGCGCGCGAGCTGACGTTGCCGCAGATCGCTGCCATCGCCCAGGTGATCGATCCCGACCGATGCCTGCTCGAGTTTTTTATCCATGGCGCGCTGTGCGTGGCCTACAGCGGACAGTGCTACATCAGCCATGCCCACACCGGCCGCAGCGCCAACCGCGGCGACTGCTCGCAAGCGTGCCGCCTGCCCTATGAAGTCAAAGACAGTGCTGGGCGCATCGTGGCGCACGACAAGCATGTCTTGTCCATGAAGGACAACAACCAGAGCGACAACCTGCGCGCCCTGATCGACGTGGGCCTGCGCAGCTTCAAGATTGAGGGCCGCTACAAGGACATGGCCTACGTCAAGAACATCACGGCGCACTACCGCAAGCTGTTTGACGAGATCCTGGAGGAGCGGCCAGAACTGGCGGCCGCCTCGCATGGCAAAACCCGTTTCACTTTCGAACCCGATCCCAATCAAAACTTCAACCGCGAATTTACCGACTACTTTGTGCAAGGCCGCAAAGAAGACATCGGCGCTTTCGACACCCCCAAAAACCCGGGGCAGCCGATCGGCTGGGTCAGCAAGGTCGGCAGTGACCATCTGGAGCTGACCGTCGACGATGCAGCCACGGTGCTGCACAACGGCGACGGGCTGTGCTACTACGACCTGCAAAAAGAGCTGGTCGGTCTGCAGATCAACCGCGCCGAGCCTGCCGGGCCAGGGCGTTGGAAGCTCCTGCCCAAAGACGCGCTGGCCAGCTTCAAGGACCTGCGCAAGGGCACCACAGTCAACCGCAACCGCGACATGAGCTGGGTGCGCACCCTCGAGAAGAAGTCTTCAGACCGCCGCATCGGCGTGTGGCTCAGGCTGGAAGAAAACCCGCAGGGCCTGCAATTGAGCATCACCGACGAGGCCGGCTGCAGTGCAACGGCCAACCTCGCCTTGACCTGGCAAGCGCCCCAAGACCCGCAAGGCGCCCACGGCACGCTCAAGGCCTCAATGGCCAAATTGGGCGAGACGCTGTTTGAAGCCATCGATGTGCAGGTGGCCCTGCCCCGCCCCTGGTTTGTACCGCCCTCGCAGCTCAACGCGCTGCGCCGGCAGGCGGTGCAGGCCCTTGAAGATGCGCGCCTGGCCGGCTTTGAGAGGCTGCCGCCGGGGCGCCCTGTGCAGCCGCCCGTGCCCTACCCGCAAGAGCACCTGACCTACCTGGCCAATGTATTCAACGAAAAGGCACGTGAGTTTTACGCGCGCCATGGCGTCAAGGTCATCGAGCCGGCCTACGAAGCGCAGCAGGAGGAAGGCGAAGTCAGCCTGATGATCACCAAGCACTGTGTGCGCTTCTCGTTGAGTCTGTGCCCCAAGCAGGCCAAGGGCGTGACCGGCGTGCAGGGCACGGTCAAGGCCGAGCCGCTGCAACTGATCAACGGCAAGGAAAAGCTCACGCTACGCTTTGACTGCAAGCCCTGCGAAATGCATGTGGTGGGCAAGATCAAGCCCGCCATCCTCAAAGCCGCCAGCCACAGCCCGCTGACTTTCTACAAGAAGCGGCCCATGGCCACGGGTGTGCACTAGCCCACAAGGCCCTACGCGCGGCTAATCGACAAAGCCCTCGAGCAAATCAACCGGATCGCCATAGCGCTCGGCGATTCGGACAACCTCAGCGTCGCGCAGCGCACACAGAAATCCGTCTTCAATCAGCAGTTGCTCACCGGCCCTCACGGTGGCATCGAGCGCAATCAAGTCCATGTGCACGGGCGGCTCTTCCCAGTCAGGCATGACGCGCCGGATGTACGGACTTGGCTTGACCAGATCGATTCCGAAGTGCAGCGCACCCGGGGAATTGGAGCCCGCCGGATACACGGTGTGACGCGGAGATTTAGGGTTGAAGCCACAACCACCGCCCTCGATCATGCGACCACCGACCAACATGTCCCGCAAGATCACTGCCTCTTCGGACTTGCCTTCGACCCGGCTGACGTATTCACCCTCAAAGTGAACCGCAATCTTTTCTTCAAATGGGCGCTCAAAACCGATGGCCCACTGGGGATACAGCACGCCTGACATTTGGGTGGGGACGGAGAGGTCGTTCTTGACCGAGTTGTGGTCCCAGAGATTGGGGCCGTGGGTGGGCAAAAAATGCACGTACGAGCCGTCGCTTTCGGCGGTCATCTGGCCCTTCCAGCGATTGGTCGACAACTGATTGGCCCGCATCTCCTGGGTGAAATGAATCCTGAAGTCACTGCCTCGTGGGTCGGTGAAATGCAAGTCGAAGTTGCCCTGCGTGGGGTAACGCCTGGCGGTTCCACGGATGATCTCGCCCATGACATCAATCGGAAATCTGGCCTGCGGCGTGTGCAGCAAATCAAGATCTCGGAAATAGGTGATCTTGACCCAGCGTTGGCCCTTGCGACGCATGGCAATACAAAACGGGTCAATGATGGAGCAAAACCAAGTTGAGACCACAAACTGGACCGATTCAAGCAGCGGCTTGAGGTGCTCGGGAAAGGCCGTCACCCTCGTGCTGGGCTCGGCATAGACCCTGACTGTGGCGCCACGGGCCGTGGCCAGGCCAATGACCGCATCGACCACGCGCGGATCGAGCAAGGGGTCGGACAGAATCAGCACCTGCTCCCCGGGGCGGATGGCAAAGACGCGCTGAAAGTTGTCGAGGGCCTGAAAGAAATACTTGGTGTGCGTCAAAGCCGGTGCCACCGGCAACGGCAGTGCCTTGTAGGAATCGGGGGATATGGACATGGCGACCTCAATCCAGGCTGGCGCCGGAGCGACGAATGGCCGAGCCCCAGCGCTCAATTTCAACTCGGATGAACTGGCGCAAGCCATCGGGTGTGGTGGGGGCCGGTTCCGAGCCGCGCTGTGCCAGTTGCTGGCGCAATTCTTCGTCGCGCAAAACCTTGTTCAAGGCCTGACTCAACCGGTCAATCACCGGCTGGGGCGTTCCGGCTGGTGCAAACAAAGCGTCCCAGGCGCTGACATCAAAGCCCGGTATGCCGGACTCGGCAATGGTCGGCACATCCGGGAAACTGGCCACCCGCTGGGCCGTGCTGACCGCCAGCCCACGAAGCCGGCCCGCACGGACCTGTGGCGCCGTGCTGGGCATCACATCGATCATGAAATCGATGCGGTCGCCCAGCAGGTCAACCATGGCCGCCGCGCCGCCACGATAGGGAATATGGACCGCTGACACACCGGCCTGCGCCTTGAGAATTTCCCCCGCCAGGTGCGACGTGGTGCCATTGCCAGCGGAGGCAAAAGTGAACTTGCCCGGGTTCTTCTTGAGGGCGGCCAGCAACTCAGGCATGGTGGCAATGGGCAAGCCGGGTCGCACCACCACCAAAGCAGCGATGCGGGAGAGCCGACCAATGGGCTCGAAGTTTTTCAGCGGATCGAAGCCAGGATTCTTGTAGAGCGTCTGGTTGATGGCATGGGTGCCGTTGGTGCCATAACTGAGGGTGTAGCCGTCAGCAGCAGCCCGGGTCACCGAGGCCACGCCCACATTGCCTCCCGCGCCGCCGATGTTCTCAAAGACGATGGACTGTCCAAGCTCGGGCCCCAAACGAGCCAACACCAAGCGGGCGAGGTTGTCGCCACCGCCGCCGGCCGGGAAAGGAACCACCACTTTGATGGCTCTGTTGGGGTAGTCACCTGCGCTTGTTTGCGCAAAGGCCTTCGGGGCTGCGGCCGCCCCAAGCGCCATCAAAACCGTGCGTCGGCTGTTCATGGGTCAATCCCTCCTCATTGTTTGACGTTCAAGCTTGGTGTTCTGAGCCGGCGCGCTCTGGCGCCCGCATCCATCCGGGTCACTGCGCTGTACGGGGTGGCGCAGGGCCGATTCAGTCGATCGTCGCGCCTGAATCCTTGACAGCCTTGGCCCAGCGCGGCAGATCCGAGCGGATCAGTGCCATGAACTGATCGCCGCCCAACTTATACGGTTCGGCACCGACATTGGCCAGTTTCTCGCGCACATCGGATGCATCGAGCGCCTGGTTGATGCTCGCCTGTAACTGCGCGATCACGGCCTTGGGTGTGCCCGCCGGCACAAACACACCGTACCAGGGCGTCACCGCCAGGCCTTTGACGGTTTCTTGGATCGGCGCCGCGTTGGGCAAGGCGGCCAGACGCCTTTCGTTGACCACGCCCAGCACCTTGATGCGGTTGCTGCGGATAAAGCCAATCGACGAGGGCAGGCTTTGCACCGACACCTGCACCTGGCCACCGGCCAGATCGGTCACGGCTGCAGCCGCGCCCTTGTAGGGCACATGCACCAGCTCGATGCCAGCGGCCTTGTTGAGCATCTCACCGACCAGATGGTTGACCGTGCCATTGCCGGCCGATCCGATCATGATCTTGCCCGGCTGGGTTTTGGCCAGCGCAATCAGCTCGGCCGTGGTGTTGGCGGGAAAGTTGTTGTTGGCCACCAGCACATAGCCCGCCGTGGCCACCGGCGCGACCGGCTCAAAGTCTTTGAGCGGATCGAAGCCGGGGTTCTTGTAGAGCGAGGGGTTGATGACGTAGGAGCTGTCAGCCGTCAGCATCAGCGTGTAGCCATCGGGCCGGGCTTTGGCCACATGGGCTGTACCGATGTTGCCGCCCGCCCCTGGCCGGTTTTCAACCACAAAGGACTGGCCGGTCAGGTCGGTGAGCTTTTGCGCCACGATTCGGGCGATTGCATCGTTTGCGCCGCCGGCCGCTTGCGGCACCACCACGGTCACTGGCTTGCTGGGAAATTTATCCTGCGCCTGCGCCGCAACGCCGCACAGGGATGCGGCGGCCAGCGCGAGGACGATACGTCTTGTTGAGGGCATGGGATTCTCCTTGGTTAGACGGCCGCCATTATGGTGGCAAGCGCCATCCCAGGACGATCAGGGTTTAGCCTTGGATGAGGCCGGTGCCTGCCAGGATTTTGAGGGCCGCGGCGGAACCTGGCCACCTGTGCCATCGTGCCAAGGCCGTCATGGATTGCTTCGTTCCTCGCAATGACCGAGGGTGAGCGCAATGACAGACTGGGGGCGCAACACAGACCGGGGGCGCAATAACGAGGCGGGGTGAAGTTACGTCCCCCTGCGTCATTGCGAGGCGCGCAGCGCCGCGGCAATCCATAGGCTTATGCGATCGCCGTCATAGATTGCTTCGTTCCTCGCAATGACCGAGGGTGACCGCAACGACCGGGTGTGACCGCAACGACCGGGTGCGGGCGCCCGTCACTCCAGCGTGATCTTGAGTTCCTTGTTCATCTCGCGCAGCTCGTCGAGCTCGCGCTTGACCCGTGCTGCAAATTCATCGCCACTGAGATTGCGCGGCTCGCCGCCGCCCTTGGTGAAGGCTGCCACCACCTCCGGATCGTTCACCGCCGCCCTAAGCGCCGAGATCAGCTTGTCACGTACGGCTGGCGGCAAACCGGCTGGAGCGGCGAAGCCGAGCCAGCCCGAGCTGGTGTAGTTCACGCCCAGCTCTTTGACGGTGGGCACATTGGGCAGCAAGGCCGAGCGCTTCTCGCCGGTAAAACCGAGCATGACCAGCTTGCCCGATTCGGCCATGGAGCGGGTGGCCATGGAAGAAAACGCAAAGTCCACCTGCCCACCCATCAGGTCGGTGAGCATGGGGCTTTCGCCCTTGTAGGGAATGTGCAGGGCTTTCAGGCCGGCGCTGGCCACAAACTGCTCAGTGGCCAGATGAAAGCCGGTGCCCATGCCGGTCGAGCCAAACTTGATCTTGCCCGGCGCGGCCTTGGCCTGATCGATGAGTTGCCGCAGCGTCTTGATGCCCGACCCCGGATGGGTGTTGATGAGGTAATGTGACTCGAAGATTTGCGTCAGATAGGACAGGTCACGGATCGGGTCATACGGCACGTTGGCCGCCAATGCTGGCCCCGAGACCACGCCGGCGTTGGTGATCACGCCGATGGTGTATCCGTCTTTGGGCGCCTTGGCCAGAGCGTCGGTGCCAATGCGCTGACCCGCACCGGCCTGGTTGCGAAACACCATGGGCTGGCCCAGAATCGCGCCCGCCTTGGTGGCCACCAAACGGGCATAGCCGTCCACGATGCCAGGCGGGAACGGCACGATCACGGTGATCGGCTTGTCCGGATAGTTGCTTTG
The DNA here is from genome assembly GCA_947459405.1 of Comamonadaceae bacterium. Classification (GTDB taxonomy): domain Bacteria; phylum Pseudomonadota; class Gammaproteobacteria; order Burkholderiales; family Burkholderiaceae_C; genus Polaromonas. Next base: position 3,327 of record CANHDQ010000032.1, on the reverse strand, counting down.
CGCCCAGGTCGCTCCCATTGAGAGGCAGCCGAGCAAGACCAGTGCACGTCGAGTCATCGTTTTCATCACAGTCTCCTAAAGTTTTGCTTCATGGGTGAATTGCTGAAAAACATCATGTCGGGTCATGACGCAAGAAGTTATGCCTGCTGGAAGGGTTTGGCAATCAAAGGCCGATGGATCGCCACGTCGCTTCGCTCCTCGCGATGACGGGAGGTGCATATCGCCCGCCGCCGCTGTCATTGCGAGGAGCGCAGCGACGCGGCAATCTTTGCGAGGAGGAGGTTGAACAGATCACTCTTAGCCTGCCGCAAAGCGACGCGCCAGAAAATCGAGTAGCGCGCGGTTGAAGGCATCGGGCTGCTCGGCCCAGGCGAAATGCCCCACGCCGCTTTGGCAGAGGTACTGCGCGTGGGCGATCTTGGCCGCCATTTTTTCCATCACGGCCGGCGCGGCAGTGGCATCGAGTTCGCCGGCCACGCACAGCACGGGCACGTCGTACTGGGGCAGCAAATCGCGCGCCTCGAAGCCCACAATGGCCTGCACCGCCGCGCGGAAGGTCTCTTCGCGCATCTGGCTGACCGTGCCAATGACCAAGTCGACGCCCGCACCCTGGGCGCCAGGGGCCATCATGCTGCGCAGCATCTTGGGTGCATGCTCGGGGATGGTTCGGCCCGCATCGAGCGGTGCCACACGGGCGCGCACAAATTCCTGCTGCCAGGCGCCGTCAGGGCTGCCAAATGAAGCGCTGGTGGCCGAGAACACGTAGCCGTGAATCAGGTCGCGGGCATGGCGCCACGCCTGCTGGGCAATCATGCCTCCCATGCTGTGGCCCATGACCACATTGCGCGCACCGCCCTCCTTGGCCAGCAGCAGGGCCAGGGCCCGGGCGCCGTGGTCGATGGTCAAGGGCTGCGGCAGCTTGGACAGACCGTAGCCCGGCGCGTCCCAAGCCAGCACCCGGTAGCCCGCCTGCACCAGGGCCTGCACCTGGCCGCGCCAATACTCCTTGGCGCCAAAAGCGCCATGCAGCAAAACCATCGTCAGCCCACGGTCCGCACCGACCGGATGGTGCACCGAATAATCGGGCAAGGTCACGGCGCTCATGCCGCGGCTCCTTGCAAAGCGCTGGCAGGCGTCCACACCGCGTGAGCCCCCATGGGGATGTGATGCGGCAGCACGATGCGGCACAGCGGCCCGCGTGAAATCTCCCGGGCATCGAACACGGCGCATTCGCCCTTGCCGGTGCCCAGGTTGGTGATGAAGGTCACCAGATATCCGTCGTCTTCGGCCACCGATCCGTCGCGCGGGGCAAACGGGGTCTCGCTCACATAGCAGCCCGCTGGCGCTTCCCAGCGCTGCGTCTGACCGGTCTGCCAGTCGTATTTTTTCAGGCCCACCACCTGCCACTCGGGTTTCATCAAGGCGTTGTACACATAGCGGTTGCCGCGCCCCTTGTAGCGGCCATTGACCATGGGGAACTCGGTCACCTCGTCGTCCAGGTCTTCCTCGCGGGTCTGTCCGGTCTTGAGGTTAAAGCGCCAACGGTGCATCCGCGTTTCCTGCAGATCCATTGATAGCAGCGCATTCATACGGGCGTAGCCCTCCTTCGGAAGCTGGCTCAAGTCGGGCACCGGGTTGGTCTGAATCGCGCCGTCCATCACCAGCTCGTCGCCAACCTCGTAGGTGTTGGCTAGGTGCAAGATATAACAGGGCTGGCCTTCAAACCATTTGACGTCACGGCTGGTTCCCATGCGAGGAATCACGCCAAAACGCGCAGGCACGTCACGATGGAACTTGAGCCGGTGCTGGCCTTTCTTGAGCGCCTCGGGCTCGAAGAACATTGACAGGTCGTGAATCACGCAATAGTGCTCGCTCATGCCCAGGTCGTGGGGCCAGGCGGCGTGCGGCAAGTCGATGGGCTCGTAATGCACCAGCTCGTTCTTGGCATTGACCACGCCGTAGTTGAAATACGGTGCCGTCTCGCCATAGTTGAAGAACATCATCTCGCCGGTGTGCTCGTCCACTTGAAAATGCGAGCAGATGCCGCGCGTACCCAGGGCGCGCGCCCAGGCCGAATCAGGGCCCAAGGTCTCAAGCGTCACCGGGTCAAGCCGGTAGGGCTCGCTGCACTGGCTCATGGCCGCCAGGGCGCGGCCTGCATGCACCTTAATATCGGTGCCCGCGTTGTCTTTCATCGCGCCGATGGAGCCCCAGCCCCGGCGCACCGCCCGCCGCGGCTCGATGATGCCCGGCCACAGCGACTGGCCGGCCGCCTCTTCGGCCATGAAGCCGGTGGTGCGCACAAAGCGGTTGCGGTAGGTGACCTGACCCTGATGGAAATGCATCCCGTGGATCATGCCGTCGCCATCAAACGGGTGGTACTTGCCGATGGGGGCATGGATCTGGTTGTGACCGTTGCGCAGGTACACACCACTGAGATCCTTGGGCACTTCGCCGATGACCTTCAGGTCAGGGGTGCTGGCCGTCCACTCGGTGTCGCAGGGCTTCCAGCCAGCGCTCAGGTAGGGGTTGTCCGAGGGCAGGCAGGAGAGCTGGTAGGTTTTGAATTTGTCGAGCATGTTCTCTGGGACGGTGGTGTTAGTGGGTGCGCAGAGGGGCTGTGGTAGTCAAGGCATCAAGTGAGCCGCTCAAACACGGCGGCAGTGGCCACGCCAAAGGCGCCGGGCACAGCGGCCACGCCATAGCGAGCGCCGCGCAGCTCCATCTCATCGAGCAGGCAGCTCACCAGCATGGCACCGGTGGCCCCCATGGGGTGACCCAGCGCGATCGAGCTGCCGTTGACGTTAAAGCGCTCGAGGTCGATGCCCAGGGTGTCGATGTAGTGCAAGGTGATCGCGGCAAAGGAGTCCCGCACCTCCCACAGGTCGATATCGGCCACTGACAGGCCGCAGCGCGCCAGGGCCTTTTGGGTGGCGTCCACCGCGCCGGTCTGGGTCAGCGGCACGCAGGCATCGGCCTGGGCCAGCACGCGCGCGCGCGCCGGCAGCCCCAGGCGCCGCACGGCGGCCTCGCTGCCCAACAAGACCGCTGCAGCACCATCGGCCATGCACGGTGCGTTGCCGGCGGTGTGCACATGCGCGATCTGACCGAGTGCGGGCTCGCGCGCCAGGCCCCACGCGTCCAGTCCATTGGCACCTGGCTCATAAATGGTGCGCAGCGTCGCGAGCTTTTCGATCGTGTTGGCTTCGCGGATGTTCTCGTCGTGCTCCAGGAGCACGCCGCCGTCGGCCGCGCGCACCGGCACCATGGAAGGCGCGGACCCGCGCCGCCGTGCAGCCAGCGCTCGCGATTGCGACAGTGCGGCGT
>CANHDQ010000031.1 GCA_947459405.1 Comamonadaceae bacterium | reverse complement strand
GGCCTGCTGTTCGTGCTGTGCCTGGCCCACTCGGTGCGCGCCGAGACGCTGCTGGGGGTGGTGGTCGCCGTCTCCGACGGTGACACGGTGACGGTCAGGGATGGCAACGACCAGACTTACAAGATCAGGCTGGCCGGCATTGATGCGCCGGAGAGCCGTCAACCCTACGGTGACCGCTCGCGTCAGTCGCTGATTGAGTTGGTGGCCGGTCAGTCGGTGGAGGTCATCTACGACAAGGTCGACCGCTATGGGCGACGGGTGGGCACGATCCGCATTGGCGGGCGCGATGCCAACCTCGAGCAAGTGCGCCGTGGCTTGGCCTGGCATTACAAGCAATACGAGGCCGAGCAAACGCCTGCCGACCGGCAACGCTACGCGGCAGCCCAGCAGGGCGCGCAGGCCGAGCGCCTGGGTCTGTGGCGTGATGACAGCCCGCAAGCGCCCTGGGATTACCGGCGACAAATGCGCGCCGGCGGTCCTCCGTAGAGCGGGGTCGATCCGTCGCTGACGGGGCTCTGGCTTAAGGCAGGGGCCGCAGCGACTGTGTGTGGCGACCGATTTGCGGCCAGCGCCGATGCAGGTAGAGCCAGGCCAGCAGCCCGATGCCGAGCATGGCCAGGCTGGCCAAGGCCAGCAGGAACGCCGAATGCATGACCAGCGGTGCCAGCGCACCGGCGACGATGCCGTTGGACAGTGCGCCGATCACGGCTTGCAGCGATGAGGCCATGCCGCGGCGGTCGGGGTGCAGATCGAGCAGCAGCAAGGTCACCACCGGCACGACCAGTGCCCAGCCGAAGGAAAACACGGCAATCGGCAGCAAGGCCCAGCTGGCATGGGCCGGCCACAGGCCGTTGGCCACCAGGTTCACGACGCCGCTGGCCAGCATGATGACAAAGCCATGCCGAATTTGGCGTTTGGGCGGCCACTTCCCGGCCTGGTGTCCGCTGAGCCAGGCGCCGGCCATGATGCCGCCAATGTTGAGCACGAAGAACCAGAAAAATTCAGTCGGTGCCAGCGCCAGCAGATCGCCCAGGAAGGCTGGCGCCGACAACACGTACAGAAACATGCCGTTGAAAGGGATGCCGCTGGCCAGGGCCAGCAGCAAAAAGCGAGGGCTCGATGCCAGCTGCCAGTAGCCGCGCAGGAGATGGCCCGGTGCAAAAGACTGCCGCTGTTGCACATGCAAGGTCTCGGGCAGCAGCTTGTAGACCGCCAGCAGCAGAGCCAGGCCCAGGCCCGTGAGCAGCCAGAAGATGCTGTGCCAGCCGATGTGCACGAACAGCCAGCCGCCGATGATGGGCGCCACGGCCGGCGCGATGCCGAAGTAAATCGTCACCTGGCTCATGACCTTCTGCGCCTGCGCCGGCGGGAACATGTCCCGGATGATGGCCCGGGAGACGACCACTCCTGCGCCGGTGCTCATGCCCTGCAGCGCGCGAAAGGTGACCAGTGCGCCGATGCTCTCGGACAGGGCGCACCCTGCCGAGGCCAGCGCAAACAGTGCCGTGCCAGCCAGAATCACGGGCTTGCGCCCCACGCTGTCGGACAGGGCGCCATGAAACAGGTTCATGAAGGCGTAGCCGAACAGGTAGCTCGAGAGGGTTTGCTGCATCTGCACCGCGCTGGCATCGAGGCTTTGCGCGATGCCTGCAAAGGCCGGCAGGTAGGTGTCGACGGCAAACGGCGCGAGCATGCTCAGCAGGGCGAGCAAAAAGGCCAGGGCCCACATGGGCGCGCGCCAAAGCTGCGTTGCGTCCGGGTTCATGGCTGTCTCAGGCGCAGTGCGCGCTGGTACAGCTCGTTGCGAGGCGCTGCGGTGATCTGCGCGGCCAGTTGCACCGCCGTCTTGAGCGGCAAATGCGCCAGCAGGGCCGTGAGCACGCGCTCGTGTTCTGGCCACGGATCGGCCTGCTGTTGCTGGGGGTGCAGCACCAGCGCAAACTCGCCCCGGGTGCGCTGTGCATCTTCGCCGAGCCAGTGCGGCAGTTGCGCTGCCGGCAGGGTCACGATCTGCTCGAACTGCTTGGTCAGTTCACGGCCGACCGTGACCGCGCGGTCACCCAGGCCAGCCAGTTGCGCGGCGAGGGCTTCGATCCGGTGCGGTGCCTCGAGCAGCACCACGGCGTGACCGCCGCCGGCCAATTGAGCCAGGACCTGTTCGCGCTCCCCGGCTTTGGTGGGCAGGAAGCCCGCGAAGACGACCGGCCCGTCGGTGCCCAGCCCGGCTGCGCTGAGCACCGTGCTCAGGCTGCTGGCCCCGGGCAGCGGCACCACGCTCAGCCCGGCCTGGCGCACCGCCGCGACCAGCCGCGCGCCCGGATCGCTGATGGCGGGGGTGCCTGCATCACTGACGCAGGCCACGCGCTGGCCGGCCTGCAGCCGCCTGACCACCTCCTGCGCGGCTTGGGCCTCGTTGTGCTGGTGCACGGCCAGCAGGGGCCGCTCGATGCCGTAATGGCGCAGCATGGCTTGCGTGTGGCGCGTGTCTTCACATGCGATCGCATCGACCAGCCCGAGCACGTGCAAGGCGCGCAGGCTGATGTCGGCCAGGTTGCCGATCGGGGTGGCGACCACGTACAGTGCGCCTGTGGGGTGGTGTTGCAAGCCAGCGGCGTTGCGGGCGGCCTCCCGCGCCAGGTCGAAAGATGGGTTCAATGCAAAAGTCCGGTCAGCAGCCTGGTCCAGCAAAGGGCCGGCTTGGCTTGTCGAGCAGCAGGCCGACCACCACCAAGGGTCGCGGCGATCAGGCCGAGGTTTTCGCCCGTGCGCACCTGCAGCAACGCGGCTTGCGCTGGCTAGACTCGAATTTTCGCACGCCCGGCCGCGGCGGCGGCGAGATTGATCTGATCATGCGCGAGCCCGATGGCACCCTGGTCTTCGTCGAGGTTCGCCAGCGCAGCGGCGACGGCCACGGGGGTGCCGCCGCCAGCATCGGTGCGGTCAAGCAAAGGCGGATCGTCTATGCGGCGCGCCATTACCTGGCCCGCCTGCCCAGCGTGCCGCCGTGCCGCTTCGATGTGGTCCTGATCGATGGCTCGCTCGATGGTGCGCTCGATGGTGCGCTCGATGGCGCGATTGACAAGGGTGGCGCCAAGCTGACCTGGCTCAAGGGGGCTTTCGAGGCTTTTTGAGCCGGATCCCTGTCGGGAATCGAAGGGGAATCGAAGCCGGTATGATTGCCGATCATGTTCGAGCAACGCATAGAGCAGCACTTTATCGACAGTGCCGACCTCAAATACCAGGCGGCCCAGTTGTTGTCCAAGCCGATTGCCGCTGCGGTGCAGGCGATTTTGGCCAGCGTGACCAGCGGCGGCAAGGTGCTCGCCTGTGGCAATGGCGGTTCAGCAGCCGATGCCCAGCACTTTGCCGCTGAGTTCGTGGGCCGCTACGAGCGCGAGCGCCCGGAACTTGCAGCGATTGCCCTGACCACTGACAGCTCCATCCTGACGGCCATCGCCAACGATTACGACTTCAATGCGATTTTTGCCAAGCAGGTCCGCGCCCTGGGCGGTGCCGGCGATGTGTTGCTGGCCATCAGCACCAGCGGCAATTCGGCCAATGTGCTGGCCGCCATTGAGTCGGCGCACGAGCGCGACATGGTGGTCGTGGCCCTGACCGGCAAGGGCGGCGGCAAGATCGGACAGTTGCTGCGCGAGACCGACGTGCATATCAGCGTCCCCCACGAGCGCACCGCCCGGATCCAGGAGGTTCACCTGCTGGCCCTGCACTGCATCTGCGATGGGGTAGACACTCAATTACTTGGTGACCAGGAGAAACAGCAATGAGGCAATTCAAACGTGTGATTCAGATCGGTTTGGGCGTGGCCCTGGTGGCCAGCACGCTGAGCGCCTGCGCGCCCTTGTTGGTGGCAGGGGCAGCCGGCACCGTCATGGTGGCGTCTGACCGGCGTACGGCCGGCACGCAGCTCGAGGATGAGACCATCGAGCTGCGTGCCAAGGCCGCGATCCGGGACCAGCTGGGCACGCGCGTTCGCGTCGATGTGACGGCCTACAACCGCCAGGCCCTGCTGACCGGCGAAGTGGGCAATGCTGCCGACAAGCAAGCAGCCGAGCGGATTGTCCAGGCGGTTCAGAATGTCTCTTCTGTGGTCAACGATCTGGCGGTCGCCAGTTCGCCTTCGCTTCGCGAGCAATCGGCCGATCTGGTGATCACCGGCAAGGTCAAGGCTGCGTTCATCGACAAGAAGGTTCCGATCACGGCGGTCAAGGTCACCACCCAGCGGTCGGTGGTTTATCTCATGGGTCGTGTCACCGCCGCCGAGGCAGCGCAGGCCACGGAGGCGGCCCGCTCTGTCAGCGGTGTGCAGCGCGTCGTGCGCATCTTCGAGACGATCAGCCAGCAAGAGTTCGAACGGCTGCAAGGGGCGACCAAGTAAGCACGGGCCGGGCAGCGCCGGCCGTTGTGCGCGGCCTGCAGGCTCAGCGCAGCCGCTTGATCAGGCTGGAGGTGTCCCAGCGCTGTCCCCCCATGGCCTGCACGTCGGCATAGAACTGGTCGACCAGTGCCGTTACCGGCACACGCGCGCCGTTGCGCTTGGCTTCGTCCATCACCAGGCCGAGGTCTTTTCGCATCCAGTCGACGGCAAAGCCGAAATTGAATTCGTCGCGGGCCATGGTTTTGCCGCGGTTGTCCATTTGCCAGCTTTGGGCCGCACCCTTGCCGATCACGTCGAGCACCTTGTCGAGGTCCAGTTGCGCCCTCTGGCCGAAGGCGATGGCCTCGCTCAGGCCTTGCACCAGACCGGCGATGCAGATCTGGTTGACCATCTTGGTGAGCTGACCGGCGCCCGATGCGCCCATCAGGGTGAAGGCCTTGGCAAAGGCCATGCCGACGGGTTTGACCGCCTCGAAGGCCGCTGCATCGCCGCCGCACATGACGGTCAGTTGGCCGTTTTGCGCGCCGGCCTGTCCGCCCGAGACGGGGGCATCGACGAAATGCAGACCCGCTTGCTGCGCCGCGGCATAGAGCTCGCGCGCCACCTGGGCCGATGCGGTGGTGTGGTCGACCAGGCAGGCGCCCGCTTTCATGCCTGCCAGGGCGCCGTCTGCGCCCAGCACCACTGAGCGCAGGTCGTCGTCATTGCCGACGCAGCACAGCACGATGTCGGCGTCCTGTGCGGCCAGTCGCGGCGTGGCCGCGCTGCGGCCGCCAAATTCCTGCACCCAGCTCTGGGCCTTGGCCGCGCTGCGGTTGTAGACGGTGACCGAGTGACCGGCACGCGCCAGATGTCCGGCCATGGGGTAGCCCATGACGCCCAGGCCGAGGAAAGCCAGGCGTCGAGGTGTGCCGGGCTCATAGGGGCGGGGGTTGATCGATGCGGGGTTCATGAAAGTCCTCGATGAAGTGGCCGGGCGCTGTGCCCGAGATGGCTCAAAGCGCAATATTGTCCGGGTTTCGCGCCAGGCGCCGCGCTTGCTGGGCAATCACCAACTGCCGCCGTACGCTTTCAACCAGAGCCTGGTCGAGCGTCTGCATGCCCAGGCTGGAGCCGGTTTGCATGACCGAGTGGAGCTGGGCCAGCTTGTTTTCACGGATCAGGTTGCGCACGGCGGCGGTGGCCACCAGCACCTCGTGAACCGCCACGCGGCCGCCGGCGCGGCCTGGGCAGAGCACCTGCGAGACCACGGCCAGCAGCGATTCGGACAGCATGGTGCGCACCATCTCCTTGTCGGCCGCGGCAAACCCGTCAATGAGCCGGTCGATGGTCTGCGCCGCCCCGTTGGTGTGCACCGTGGCCAGCACCAGATGGCCGGTCTCGGCTGCCGTGATGGCCAGCTCGATGGTGGGCCGGTCGCGCAACTCGCCCACCATGATCACGTCAGGGTCCTCGCGCAGCGCGGCCCGCAGCGCCTGATCGAAGCTCGCTGCATGCGTGCCCAGCTCGCGCTGGTGCACCAGCCCCTGCTCGGTGCGATGCACGAATTCGATCGGGTCCTCAATCGTGATCAGGTGGCACGGCTGCTCTGCCATCCGATGCTGAAGCAGGGCCGCCAGCGTGCTCGATTTGCCCGAACCGGTCGGCCCGGTGACCAGCAGCAGGCCTTGGGGCCTGAGCACCAGATCGGCCAGTGCGGCCGGGACCCTGAGTTCTTGCAGCGAAGCAATGCGCGAGGCAATGTGCCGCAGCGCTAATGCCGGCCCGTGCTGGTGCGTGTAGGCGTTGAACCTGAAGCGCCCCAGCCCCGGCTGATCCACCGCCCCGTCGATGTCGCGCAGCGCACCCCAGGCCTGGTATTGCGCCGCCGTCATGACCGTTTGCGCCATGACCTGCACCTGCTCGGCGGTCAATGCCGGCCGCTCCAGCCGCCGCAGTTGTCCCTGCACCCTGAGCACGGGCGCCGTCCCGCTGGAAAGGTGCAGATCGGAAGCGTTTTGTGCGATCGCCAGGCTCAGCAACTCGGTCAGCTTCATGGTGTGTCCCCGGGGCTTTCGCGGTTACAGTTTGCCCATGGGCTCCATCTCAACCCAGTTGGAACTGGTGCGCAAGCGCATTGACAAAGCGTGTACAGATGCGGGCCGCCAGCCGCGCTCTGTGACATTGCTGGCCGTCTCCAAAACCTTTGGACCGCAGGCGGTCATTGAGGCGGTGCAGGCCGGGCAGCGCGACTTCGGCGAGAACTATGTGCAAGAGGGCGTGGACAAGATCGCGGCCTTGGAGGCCTGGGCGCGAACGCAGGATCGGGCGCCGCCCTTGCGCTGGCATTTCATCGGGGCGCTGCAGAGCAACAAGACGCGGGCCGTGGCCGAGCATTTCGACTGGGTGCATGGCGTCGATCGGCTCAAGATTGCCCAGCGCTTGTCCGAGCAGCGGCCGGCGCATCTGGCGCCGCTTCAGGTGTGTCTGCAGATCAATATTGACGGCGGCTTGAACAAGGCCGGCGTGGCGCCGCAGGACGCGTTGGCGCTGGCTCGGGCGGTGCAGGGTTTGCCGGGCTTGATGCTGCGTGGGCTGATGACGATTCCCGAGCCGGCGATTGATCAGGCGGCGGCCTTGCGGGTGCATGAACGCGCCCGCGAGCTCTGGCAGACCTTGAACCGGCAGCTGCAGCAGCCCCTGGATACCTTGTCCATGGGCATGAGTGCCGATCTGGAGGCGGCCATTTCGGCTGGCAGCACCTGTGTGCGGGTCGGGACCGCGATTTTTGGCAGCCGGTCGGCCGCTGCGGCCTCAAGCCACCCCTGACCACGCCCACCCCCACCCCGGCTGCGCCGGCGTGCGAAAATCCTGCCAATGAACGCTTCAGATACGGCCGCCGAGACTGCCCAAGCGCTGCCAGAGCTGATGGGCCGGCTCGGTGCGCAGGCCAAAGCCGCGTCGGCCGCCATGGCCCGGGCCACGGCAGCCCAGAAAAGCCAGGTCTTGCGCGACCTCGCTGGGCTGCTGCGCGCCCATGCCGGGCTGCTGGGCGCGGCCAATGAGCGTGACCTTGAGCGTGCGCGCGCCGCCGGCCTGAGCGGGCCGATGCTCGATCGCCTCAAGCTCGACGCCAAGACGCTCGAGACCGTGGCGCTGGGCTGCGAGCAGTTGGCCGGCATGGCCGACGTCATCGGCGAGATCATCGGCATGCGTCAGCAGCCCAGCGGCATACGCGTCGGGCAGATGCGTGTGCCGATCGGGGTGTTCGGCATGATTTACGAAAGCCGGCCCAACGTCACCATCGAGGCGGCCTCGCTGGCCATCAAGAGTGGCAATGCCTGTATTTTGCGCGGGGGCTCGGAGGCGCTGGAGTCCAACACGGCTTTGGCCGGGCTGGTTCAACGCGCGCTCACCGGCGCGGGTTTGCCGGCCCAGGCCGTGCAACTGGTGCCCACCACCGACCGACAGGCGGTGGGCCTGCTGATCGCCATGCCGCAGTATGTTGGCGTCATCATTCCGCGCGGTGGCAAGGGGCTGATCGAGCGCATCAGCCGCGAGGCGCGCGTGCCCGTGATCAAGCACCTTGACGGCAATTGTCATGTTTATGTGGACGATCCGTGCGACCTCGAGATGGCCGTGACCGTCGCCGACAACGCCAAGACGAACAAGTTCAGCCCGTGCAACGCCGCCGAAAGCCTGCTGGTGGCGCGCGGCGTGGCCCAGCGCTTCTTGCCTCGCATTGGCGCCATTTATGCGGCCAAGGCGGTGCAGATGCGCTGTGACCCCGAAGCCCTGGCTCTCTTGCAGCAGGCCCTCGGGGGCACCGCAGGCACCGGTTCGGATTCGGCGCTGCTGCAGCCTGCGACCGAACAGGACTGGTACGAGGAGTATCTGGCCCCCGTGATCAGCGTCAAGGTGGTGGGCAGTCTAGAAGAAGCGATCACTCACATCAATACCTATGGCAGCCATCACACCGACGCCATCGTGACGCGTGACCACCTGCATGCCCAGCGGTTTTTGCGTGAGGTCGATTCGGCCAGCGTCATGGTCAATGCCAGCACCCGTTTTGCCGATGGCTTTGAATACGGGCTCGGCGCCGAGATTGGCATTTCGACCGACAAGTTCCATGCGCGTGGGCCGGTCGGCATTGAGGGCCTGACGAGTCTGAAGTATGTGGTGCTCGGCGATGGCCAGGTTCGCGCCTGAGGCCTCGGTCATCAACGCGCGCCTGCCCGCACAGCGGCCTGCCCTAACTGCGAAAGTCTATCCATGGTTCCTCACCTGATTACGGCCCTCAACGGCCCCATCAACGAGCTCGAGCAGCGCGTGCTCGATTCCACCCCCGCCATCGAGCGCTGGTTCCGGCTCGAGTGGATGGAGCACACCCCGCCGTTTTACTGCTCGGTCGATATCCGCAATGCCGGCTTCAAGCTCGCACCGGTCGACACCAACCTTTTCCCGGGTGGCTGGAACAATCTGACGCCCGAGATGCTGCCGCTGGCGGTACAGGCGGCGATGGCGGCGATTGAAAAAATCTGCCCCGAGGCGCGCAATCTGCTGGTGGTACCCGAGAACCACACACGCAACACGTTCTACCTGAGCAACGTGGTGCAGCTCAAGCGGATCTTTCACCAGACCGGGCTCAATGTGCGTTTTGGCTCGCTCGATCCCGACCTCAAGGAGCCGACCACCTACGATCTGCCCACGGGCGAAAGCATCACGATGGAGCCGCTTATTCGCACCGAGCGGCGCTTGGGCCTGAAGGATTTCGACCCCTGCACCATCTTGCTCAACAACGACCTGTCGGCTGGCGTGCCGGGTATTTTGGAGGACTTGCACGAGCAACACCTTTTGCCGCCCCTGCATGCCAGTGGGTCGGTGCGTCGCAAGTCGCGCCACTTTCAGGCGTACGAGGAGGTCTGCAAACGCTTTGCCAAGCTGCTGGGCATCGACCCCTGGCTGATCAACCCGATGCATGCGACGTGCGAAGGGGTTGATTTTGCGCAAGGTCTGGGCATGCAGGCGCTGCAGGCCCAGGTCGATGCGATGTTGACCAAGACGCGGCGCAAGTACAAGGAATACGGCATCAACGAAAAGCCCTTTGTGGTCGTTAAGGCTGATCATGGCCAGCAGGGTCTGGGCATCATGACCGTGCGCGATGTCAAGGATCTCGAGGAAGCCCATCTGCGCGCCCGTGGGCGGACGGCGGGTGCGCGCGAGGCTCAGGCGCCTGCCGAGCTCATCATCCAGGAGGGTGTGTTGACCAACGAGCGGGTCAACGAAGCCGTTGCCGAGCCGGTGGTCTACATGATGGACCGGTATGTGGTGGGGGGCTTCTACCGCATCCATGCCGAGCGCGGCATCGATGAGAACCTCAATGCCCCTGGTGCCAGTTTTGTGCCCCTGGCGTTTGCCGACAGCGGGCGTCTGCCTCAGCCGGGCGAGAAGCCCGGCTCGAGCAGTCCCAATCGGTTTTATATGTATGGCGTGATCGGGCGCCTGGCCATGCTGGCCGCAAGCTACGAGCTCGAAAGTACCGATCCGCTGGCCGAGGTCTACGACTGAGTCACCGTCAGTTGCTGCGGTGCAACAAAAGCCGCGAAATCAGGCACCTGCCGGTTCCCGGGCTTGCCATAAGCGGGCGCTGGTCGACAATACGCGGCCCTGGCATTTTTTTTCGCGCAGCGGCCCTCCGGTTGCACTGGGCTGTGCGTGGCCTGACCCTTGTCTAAATCGTCTTCCTCCCTCGCCGCCCTGACCCTGGGCGCCATCGGCGTTGTCTACGGCGATATTGGCACCAGCGTGCTGTATGCGGTCAAGGAGGTCTTTGGCTCGGGCCATGTGGACTTCACGGCGGCCAATGTTTACGGCATCTTGTCGCTGTTCTTCTGGACTTTGACGACCATCGTGTCAGTCAAGTATGTGCTGTTGGTGCTGCGCGCCGACAACCACGGCGAGGGCGGCTTGGTGGCCATGCTGGCGCTTGCCTCCCAGGCCGTCAAGGACAAGCCTCGCCTGCGCTCGGCGCTGCTGTTGGTGGGCATATTCGGCACCTCGATTTTTTATGGCGACGGGGTGATCACGCCGGCCATTTCGGTGCTGTCGGCGGTGGAGGGGCTGGAGGTGATCGATCCGGCCTTCAAGCGCGCCGTCATCCCGGTCACCCTGCTCATCTTGCTGGTGCTGTTCTCGGTGCAAAAGCGGGGCACGGCTGGCATCGGCAAGTTCTTTGGACCTGTGACGCTGCTGTGGTTCGTGGCGCTGGCCTTGCTGGGGATCCATCAAATCGCCGCTTACCCGGGCATCATCTGGGCGTTGAGTCCGCATCATGCGCTAGGCTTTATCTGGCACAACCCGGGCACCACCTTCATCATTCTGGGCGCGGTGGTGCTGTGTGTGACGGGCGCCGAGGCCCTTTATGCAGACCTGGGGCATTTTGGCAAGAAGCCGATCAGGCTGGCGTGGTTTGCCGTCGTCATGCCGGCGCTGACCCTGAACTATTTTGGCCAGGGCGCCTTGCTGCTGCGCGAGCCACAGGCGGTCAAAAACCCGTTTTATCTGATGGCGCCGGAATGGGCCTTGATTCCCTTGGTGCTGCTGGCCACGGCGGCCTCGGTCATTGCCTCGCAGGCGCTCATCACCGGTGCGTTTAGCGTGACCAAGCAGGTCATCCAGCTCGGTTACCTGCCGCGCTTGAGCATCTTGCACACGAGCGAGCGCGACACCGGGCAGATCTACATTCCCATGGTCAACTGGGGCTTGTTTGCCGCCATCGTGCTGGCCGTGGTCCTGTTTCGCTCGTCGAGCAACCTGGCAGCTGCCTATGGCATCGCGGTGACCCTGGACATGTTGATCACCACCACGCTGACGTTTTTCGTCATTCGTTTTCGCTGGAACTACCCGCTGGCGCTGTGTCTGGCGGCCACCGGGATTTTCTTTGCGATCGACCTGGCCTTCTTCGCTTCGAACCTCATGAAGCTCTTTGACGGGGGCTGGTTTCCCCTGCTCATCGGCGCCTTTGTGTTCACCTTGATGCTGACCTGGAAGGACGGCCGCCAGTTACTCAACAACAAGCTGCGGGCCGATCTGGTGCAGCTGCCAGACTTTTTGGAAGCCGTCTTTGTCATGCCGCCGGCGCGGGTCGAAGGCACGGCCGTTTTCCTGACCGCCGAAAAGGGTGCGGTGCCCAATGCCATGCTGCACAACCTCAAGCACAACAAGGTGTTGCATGCGCAGAACCTGTTTGTCACGGTGGTCAACCACGAGGTGCCCTGGGTTGCGTTGGAGCAGCGCATCGAGATCGAGTCGCTCGGCCATCAGTGCTGGCAGGTGATGATCCATTACGGCTTCAAAGACGATCCCGACGTTCCCAAGGCCTTGCAGGCGCTGTCGGTCCACGGCTGCCATATTGAAGAGATGAGCACCAGCTATTTCTTGTCCCGAGACACGGTCATCCCCACCATAGGCGGCGGGATGTCCCCCTGGCGCGAGAAGCTGTTCGCCCAGATGCATCGCAACGCCAGCGGCGCAGCCGACTTTCTCAAGCTGCCCAATAATGCGGTGGTCGAGCTCGGCTCAAAAATCGAGATTTGACAGCCACCATGCACCTGCTCGTTGTTGCCGACCCGATCGAGTCCTTCAAGATTTACAAGGACAGCACCTTCGCCATGATGCGCGAGGCCCAGAGGCGGGGCCATCGGCTCAGCGTTTGCGAGCCCAAGGACCTGGCTTGGCAGTCGGGGCAGAGCGTGATCGGCTACGTGCGCGACATTGTGCTGACGGGCGAGCAGGAAAACTGGTTTGAAGCGCAGCAACAGGCCCCCGACGAGCGGCCGCAGCCGCTCAAGGACTTTGACGCGGTGCTCATGCGCAAGGATCCGCCTTTTGACAGCGAGTATTTTTATGCCACCCATTTGCTCGAGCAGGCCGAGCGCGAGGGTGCGCAGGTATTCAATCGGCCGCGGGCGCTTCGCGATCATCCGGAAAAGCTGGCCATCATGGAGTTTTCGCACTTCATCGCGCCGACCCTGGTCACCCGTGATGCCGCTGACATCCGCCGCTTTCATGCCGAGCACCGTGACATCATTCTCAAGCCGCTCGATGGCATGGGCGGGGCCGGCATTTTTCGGGTTCGCGACGATGGCTTGAATTTGGGCGCCATCACCGAGACGCTCAACCGGCACGGCGCCCAGACCGTGATGGTGCAGCGCTTTTTGCCGGCCATCGCCCAGGGTGACAAGCGGGTGCTGGTCATTGGCGGCCAGCCTGTTCCCTTTTGCCTGGCCCGTATTCCGCAGGGCGGCGAGGTGCGTGGCAATCTGGCCGCCGGGGGCGTGGGTGTGGCGCAAGCCCTGACGGCGCGCGACCGGGACATTGCACAGGCCATAGGCCCGGTGCTCGCTGAGCGCGGTCTGTTGTTGGTGGGTCTGGATGTGATCGGGGACTGCGTCACCGAGATCAATGTCACCAGTCCGACCTGTTTCCAGGAAATAGCCGATCAGACCGGTTTCGATGTGGCCTCGATGTACCTCGATGCCCTAGAGCGCGCCCTGGCCTGAGGGCACGCCAGACTCCAGCGGCTTAAATCGCCTGTCCGTCGACGAACACCTTGAGCGTGTGCGGCGCAAAGGCCTGCCAGTCCTCGTTGGTGGTCAGTGGCGCCGTGACCACCACAGCGATCTTGTCGCCCGGACCGTTGTGTTGTGACAAGTCGATGCTCAGGTCTTCGTCACGCAGTTGCGCGTGTGCAAAGGGATGGCGGCGTTCGACATAGTGCAGCTTGGTGGAGGCATGGGCCCAAAGTGCCAGGCCATTGCTCAGCAGAAAATTAAAAGTGCCCCGCTCGGCCAACTGCGCTGCCAATTCGCGCAGGGTCAGGGTCAGCTCGCCAATTTGCGGCATGCCTGCATGGGACTTGGCCAGCTCCTGCATGATCCAGCAAAACGCCAACTCGCTGTCCGTGCTGCCCACAGGCTGAAACTGCGCATGCAGTTTGGGCGTGAAATCGAGCAGCGTGCCGTTGTGGGCGAAGACCCAGTAGCGGCCCCAAAGCTCACGGACAAAGGGGTGGCAGTTTTCGAGCGCCACAGCCCCTAGCGTCGCCTTGCGAATATGGGCGATCACATTGCGGCTGCGGATGGGGTAGTGGCGCACGAATTGGGCCATGGGCGATTCGCAGGCGGGCTGGACGTCGACAAAATGTCGCAGCCCCTTGTCGTGGCCGCCCTCAAAGAAGGCGATGCCCCAGCCGTCCCTGTGCTCGTCGGTGCGCCCGCCCCGCTGTGCAAAGCCGGTAAAGCTAAATCCCACGTGGGTGGGCGAATTGCAATTGAGGGCCAGGAGTTGGCACATGGCCGGTTGCTGCAGGCGCTGCGCGGTCAGTTTCGGGGTTCAGACCAGAGCCGCCCGCCCGTGGCCCAGTTCTCGCGCTTGATGTCGCTGATGATGATGTCGACCGACTCAGGCGAGCCGCCGAGCACCTCGACGGTGACCCGGGTGATTTCCTCGACCAGTTTCTTTTTTTGCTCGGCTGTGCGGCCTTCGAACATCTCGATGTGGTAAGTGGGCATGGTGTAGAAGGTTCAAGGGTGGAGGAAGCGCCTGGCAAACTCATCCGTGATGATAGCGCCGGCCGCTTGCACAAAAATGCCTCGCAAGGGCTGCCCGGTCTCCCAGAGCACGCGGTCGGCGCTGACGGGCTCCGGCCGGGTTTGCTGACATCGACCCGATGTCAGCCGGCCCATAATCGGGGCCGTCGGTGGGCCGGTTCGGCCGTCACCTGATCGTCCGGGGCCTCTCCATGCTTTATCGATTCAAGTCCAGAAACGCCGGCGACGTCATCATGCTCGAGCCCAACGGCAATCGGGTGCTCGAGATCATCGGCAAGCAGCCGGCGGCGCAAGGCATTGTGCTGGTCGAGCAGATGCCGCAAGCCATGGCGGCACTGCGCGCCGCCGTCGCCGAGGAAGAGCAGGCCTACGCCCAGGCCAAGGCCGCCTTCGAAGCGGGGCAAAGCCGCGACTCGCCCGAAGGCGAGGGGGTCAGCTTGCGCCAGCGCACCCAGCCCTTTATGGAGCTGCTGCGGCTAAGCCATCAGCATGGCGACCCAGTGGTTTGGGGCGTCTGAGCGCTTCAGGCGCGGCCTTCAGTGCGGGCTCAATCGGCTTTGGCGCCCGAGGCTTTGACCACTTGAGCCCACTTGGTGTGCTCGGCGTCGATCAGGCGGGCAAATTCCTGGGGCGTGTTGCCGCCAGGGATCGCGCCTTGGGCTTGCAGCTTTTCCTTGATCCCCGGATCACTGAGCGCGCGCGCCACCTCGCGCTGCACGCGGTTGACGATGTCCGCGGGGGTGCCTGCGGGCGCGAGCAAGCCAAACCAGCTGCTGGCTTCAAAGCCCTTGAGCTTGCCCGCCTCTTCGATGGTGGGGACATCGGGGAGGGCAGAAGAGCGTTGGCTGCTGGTCACGGCGAAGGCCCTGAGCTTGCCGGAGCGGATGTGCTGCATTGACGAGGGCAGGTTGTCGAACATCACGTCCATATTGCCAGCAATCAGATCCAGCAGAGCCGGGCTCGAGCCGCGGTAGGGCACATGCACCATCGCGACCCCTGTCTGACTCTTGAACAGCTCGCCGGCCAGGTGGATCGAGGTGCCGCTGCCGCTGGAGGCCATGTTGAGCTTGTCGGGCCGTGCCTTGGCGTACTGGATGAAATCTTGCACGCTGTTGATGCCCATTGTGCGGGCCTTGTCGGTGTTCATGACCATCACATTGGGCACCGATGCCACCAGGGTGATGGGTGCGAAATCCTTGATCGGATCGTAGGGCAGCTTGTCATAAAGTGCCCGATTGATGCCGTGCGTGCCAACCGTGCCCATGAGCAGGGTGTAGCCATCGTTGCCGGACTTGGCCACGATCTCGGTGCCCACATTGCCGCCGGCGCCGCCCCGGTTTTCGACGATGAAAGATTGGCCAAAGGCTTTGCCGAGCTCGGGCGCAATGGCGCGCGCCAGGATGTCGGTGGTGCCTCCCGGAGGGAAGGGGACGACGATGCGCACCGGCTTGTTGGGCCAGGCCGACTGCGCATGGCTCAGGGGGGAGACCGCACCGGCCGCCAAGAGGGCCAGGCTGATGAAGAGTGCGCGTCGGGGGCTTGGCTTGGTGCTTGTGGGGCTCATGTCAGATCTCCAAGGCAGATAGGTATTGAGGATCGGTTTTTACGTCAGGTCCGGGCGGAAAGCCAGAGGGCTTGCAAGGATTGAAGGCCTACGGGACTCGAGGCGAAAAAAAACCGCCAGATGGACTGGCGGCTTTCAGACGCATGGCCTAGGTTATCAGTCGGCGTACTTGCCGGCTGCATCGACGGCGCCCTTGATTTTGACCATTTCCGCAGCCACGAATTTCTTGTGCTCTTCTGGCTCGACCCGTTTGTCGGCCACCACCACCGCACCCAGACCCTCTTGTTTCTTGATGAATTCAGGATCCTTGAGGGCTTTCTTCAGGCCTTCGTTGAGGATTTTGGTGATCGCTGGGGGCGTCCCCTTTGGGGCGTACAGGCCGTGCCAGATCGAGAGGTTGAAACTTCTCAGTCCCATCTCCTGCAGGGTGGGATAGTGCCTGAGGACCGGATGGTTGCTCAGGGGCTTGGCCGTGGTGACGGCAAAGGCTTTTACGCGACCCCCCTCAATCTGGGCGGTGGTGTTGGTGGTTTGGTCACACATGACATCGACCTGTCCGCCCATCAGCGCCATCATGGCCGGCCCCGTGCCGTTGAAGGGGATGGTGGTCATGCTCTCGTTGGCCTTGATGCTTGATTGCCAAAGCAGGCCGCAGATGTGGGAAGCCGACCCCATGCCGGCATGGGCCAGATTGAGCTTGCCCGCATTGGCGCGAATGTAGTTCTCGAAGTCGCGGTAGGTGTTGGCTGGCAAAGTAGGCTTGCCAATCAGCGTCATGGGCACATCATTGATCATGCCCAGGTATTCAAAGTCCTCGAGTGGTTTGTAGGGCAGCTTGCGGTAGAGCGCTGGCGTGGATGCCATGCCGATGTGAAACACCAGCAAGGTATAGCCGTCCGGGGCGGCCTTGGCCACCCTGGCTGCGCCTATCGTTCCGCCGGCGCCTACTGTATTTTCAACCACGAAGTTGCTGCCGGGCATGGCTTTCTTGAGGGCTTCGGCCAGATCTCGAGCGACCCTGTCGGTCGGTCCTGGAGCGAAGGGCACCACAATAGTGATCGGCTTGTTGCCCGGAAAGGACTGCGCTTGCGCCGTGACGGCCGCGAGGGCCACCAGAGCGAGGGTCAATAGCTTTTTCATCATGTCTCCTTGGGAAAGATGTCTCATTTTATGAGTGGGGCCCCAGGCGCTCAGAAGGAAATCCCTTATCCTTGTTTCTGCGCAAGGATTTGGCCTTTCACCGGTAGCTGCGCGCGTCCTCGATCACCTTGCCGTCGTTGGGCAAGCTGCCAGGGGCCAGCAATTCGATGGTGCCTCGCAACTTGGTCACATCGCGCACCGCCTCGCCCAGGCGTTCGGCCAGGCCCTCCAGCGCCTCGCTGGCCTCCACCCGAAGCGTCATCTGATCGCTGGCCATTTCCCCGCTGACCACCAGGCGGGCCCGCAGCACCTGTGGGAAGCGCTTGGCCACCTCGGCGACTTGGCCTGGATGCACGAACATGCCCTTGATTTTGGTGGTCTGGTCGGCCCGACCCATCCAGCCTTTGATCCGCAGGTTGGTGCGGCCACTCGGGCAGCGGCCAGGCAGCACCGCTGACAGATCGCCCGTGCCAAATCGGATCAGCGGGTAATGCGGGTTGAGCGTGGTGATGACCAGTTCGCCCACTTCGCCGTCAGGCACAGGGTCGCCGGTTCCCGGGCGCACGATTTCGACGATCACGCCCTCGTCGATCACCAGCCCTTCGCGCGCTGCGGTCTCATAGGCGATCAGGCCCAGATCGGCCGTGGCATAGCATTGGTAGACCGCAACGCCCTGCTCGGTAAACCAGTCGCGCAGGCTCGGCGGGCAGGCCTCGCCGGTGACCAGCGCCTTGCGGATGCACGAGACGTCTTGCTCGGTCTCACGCGCTTTTTCGAGCAGGATGCGCAAAAAACTGGGCGTGCCGCTGTAGCCGTCGGGGCGCAGGTCGGCGATGGCCGCCAGCTGCTGCTCGGTTTGTCCGGTGCCGGCGGGAAAGACGGTGCAGCCCAGCGCGTGGGCACCCGATTCCATCATGAAGGCACCGGGCGTCATGTGGTAGCTAAAGGCGTTGTGCACCAGATCGCCCTGGCGAAAGCCCGCCGCGTACAGCGCTCTGCCGACGCGCCAGTAGTCGCCGCTGGCCACATCGGGCTCATAAATCGGCCCGGGCGAAGCAAAGATGCGCGGCATGCGCGGGCCGCGCACCACGGCGGCGAAGCCGCCAAAGGGGTCCGCAGGACGGCTGGCCTGCTGCAAGGCGAGCAACTCGCTTTTGCGTGTGACCGGCAGTCGGGACAGCGCCGCGCGGCTGGTCACTGCCGAGGCCTGCACGCCAGCCAGGATGCGGCCCAGCGCAGCGCTGTGCTGCTGTGCCTGATGCACCTGCGCAGGCAGGGCCGCCAGCAGAGCCTGCTCGCGCTGCTGCGGCGGGCGGGTTTCGAGGGCGTCGAAATGATCTCCCATGCGCATTCTCCTCAGGCGAGCCAGCGCTTGCGGCGCTTGTAGCTCTTGACGTCTTTGAAGCTCTTGCGCTCGCCACCACCGACGCCGAGGTAGAACTCCTTGACGTCTTCGTTGCTGGCCAGGTCGCGGGCCGCGCCGTCCATCACCACCCGACCGCTTTCCATGATGTAGCCGTAGTCCGCGTACTTGAGCGCCATATTGGTGTTTTGCTCGGCCAGCAGAAAAGTCACCTGTTCCTTGTGGTTGAGGTCCTTGACGATTTCGAACACCTCTTCGACGATTTGTGGCGCCAGCCCCATGGACGGTTCGTCGAGCAGCACCATATTGGGGTTGGCCATCAACGCCCGCCCGATCGCGCACATTTGCTGCTCACCGCCGGAGGTGTAGGCCGCCTGCGAGGTGCGGCGGGTCTTGAGACGGGGAAAGTAGTTGTAAACCTTCTCGAGGTTGGCGGCTACCTCGGCCTTGTCGCTGCGGGTGTAGGAGCCGGTGAGCAGGTTTTCCTCGATGGTCAGGTGGGCAAAGCAGTGGCGCCCCTCCATCACCTGCACCACGCCGCGGTTGACCAGATCGGCCGGCGAGAGGTTTTCGATGCGCTCGCCGCGCAGCTCGATGCTGCCTTTGGTCACTTCCCCGCGCTCGCCCTTGAGCAAGTTGGAGACCGCGCGCAAGGTGGTGGTCTTGCCCGCGCCGTTGCCGCCGAGGATGGCCACGATGCCGCGTTCGGGCACTTGCAGCGACACCCCCTTGAGCACAAGGATCACATGGTTATAGATGACCTCGATGCCATTGACATTAAGGACGATGTTGGGGTTGCTCATGATTGCTTCCATTCAAGCCACTGGCAAGTGCAGCGCGCCGCACTTGCCAGTGGTGACCCGCTTGGCGGGTCACCCGGCCCCCACCGGTTCAGGCGGGGGCGTTTTGCATCAGGACTGGCAGTCCTGGGGCGAGCGACGGGTCCATTTCTTTTCGGCCGCGTACTTTTCAGCCGAGCTCTTGACCATCGGACGGATGATCTGCTCATCGGCCTGCAGCCAGTCAGACGCCCAGGTGAACTTGGCGCCATCCCAGGTGTGGATGCGGCCCCAAGCCGAGCCCATGTGGTCCGAGCAGCTGGTCGAGACCGGGCGCATCACCCCCTTGAAGCCCAGCCCATCGAGCTTGGCCTGGGTCAGGTTGAGGTTTTCATAACCCCAGCGGGCCTGCTCGGGCGTGACGTGCTTGCCCTTGCCAAAGCGCTCTTGGGCAGCGCGTACACCTTCGACGGCCAGCATGGCGCCCACCACACCGCGCATGTAAAGCACCTGTCCGACTTCTTCCTTCGGTCCGGTGCCTTGCCCCTTGGCATGCACCTTGTCCATGATTTCCTTGACCACGGCCGCTTGCGGCTCTGCGCCATGCTGCATCATGACCGCGTTGTAGCCCTTGGCTGTCGCGCCGATGTCCTTCAGATCAGGCTCTGCGCCAGACCACCAGGTGCCAAACATCTTCTCGCGGGGATAGCCCACAGCGATGGCTTCGCGGATGGCCGTCGGCGTCATCACGCCCCAGGTCTGCATGACCACGAAATCGGGGCGCTGCTGGCGTACCTGGAGCCAGACCGCCTTTTGCTCGACCCCTGGGGCGGGCACCGGCAGCAGTTGCAGGGTAAAGCCGTGCATGGCGGCGCGCTCTTGCACGATGGGCAGCAGCTCCTTGCCAAACGGGCTGTCGTGGTAGACCACGGCGATCTTCTTGCCCTTGAGCTTGTCCCAACCACCTTCCTGTTTGGCGATGTGCTGCAGCACGATGTCACCGGCGACCCAGTAGTGACCAATCAGGGGGAAATTCCACTTGAAGATACCGCCGTCGGCCGAGTCGCTGCGGCCGTAGCCTGAGGTGATCAGAGAGACCTTGTCGTTGGCGACCTTTTCGGTCAGCGCAAAAGTGATGCCGGTCGACAGGGGCTGAAAGACGGTCGCGCCGCCATGCTTGCCCTTGAGCCGCTCATAGCACTCCACGCCGCGGTCGGTGGCGTAGGCCGTCTCGCATTCCTCGACCAGCGTCATGACGCCGTTGATGCCGCCTCGTGCGTTGACCAGCTTCATGTAGTCGGCGTACCCGTTGGCAAAGGGGGTGGCGTTCGGTGCCACCGGTCCTGTGCGGCCGGTCAGGCTGGGGAAAAACTGAACTTTGGCCTGGGCCAGGGCGGCCGTGGTTCCCAGGGTGGCGGCCAGGCTGGCCACCACCATCGATGCCGTCAATGCAATTTTCTTGAGTCTCATGCGGGTCTCCTGAATAAACACCTTGGAACTTTCAAGAGGTCTGCGGTCGAGGTGTTGGCCGCCCACAGTCCTCTGTGGAAATCAATGGGGGAAGGGCCAAAGCCTCATTTTTTGCTTGCCGATGCTCCACAGTTTGGCCAGCCCATGCGG
>CANHDQ010000030.1 GCA_947459405.1 Comamonadaceae bacterium | reverse complement strand
TGATCGAAGGCATGGCCCGCATCGGCTTTGCGATCACCCATGTCTACGGTCTGACCGAGGTCTATGGGCCGGCGGCTGTGGCGGTGCAGCGTGCGGCCTGGGCGCAGCAGAGCCTGTCCGAACAAACCCGGCTCAACGGCCGCCAAGGCGTGCGCTACGCGCTGCAAGAGGGCATGACGGTGATGGATCCGCAAACCCTTCAGGAAGTGCCGGCCGATGGCCAGACCATGGGCGAGATCATGTTTCGCGGAAACATCGTGATGAAGGGCTATCTCAAGAACCCGGCCGCCACCCGCAAGGCCTTCGAAGGCGGCTGGTTTCACACCGGCGATCTGGCGGTGATGGAGGCCGATCGCTACGTCAAGATCCGCGACCGCAGCAAGGACATCATCATCTCGGGCGGTGAAAACATCAGCTCCCTGGAGGTCGAGGACGCGCTGTACCGGCATCCGGCCGTGCTCGCCTGCGCCGTGGTGGCCAAGCCCGATCCCAAATGGGGCGAAACCCCCCTGGCCTATGTGGAGACCAAGCCCGGCGCCCAAGTGAGCGCGCAAGATTTGATGGCGCACTGCAAGGCCTTGCTGGCTGGCTACAAGGTGCCGCGCGACATCCGCTTCGAAGAGATCCCCAAGACCTCGACCGGCAAAATCCAGAAATTTGCGCTGCGCCAGCGCGCGCAGTCGAGTACGGCAATTGAATAAGGAGACGGCCATGGCAGACGATGCGCTCTTGCGAGAAGACGACGGCCGCGGCGTCACCACCCTCACGCTCAACCGGCCCCAAGCCTTCAATGCGCTCGATGAAGCGCTGCTGGAGGCGCTGCAGCGCCAGATCGACGCCCTGGCGGGCGATGGGCAACTGCGTGCCGTCGTCATCACCGCCTCGGGCCGAGCCTTTTGTGCGGGCCACGACCTCAAGCAGATGCGGGCCGAGCCAAGCCTGGCGTATTACCAAAGTCTGTTTGCCCGCTGCAGCGAGCTCATGATGAGCTTGCAGCGCCTGCCTGTGCCCGTGATCGCCAAGGTCCAGGGCCTGGCAACGGCGGCCGGCTGCCAGCTCGTGGCCCAATGCGATCTGGCGGTGGCGGCCCGCACAGCCCGCTTTGCCGTCAGCGGCGTCAACCTCGGCCTGTTCTGCGCCACGCCCAGCGTGGCCCTCTCACGCAACCTGCCGCGCAAGGCGGCCTTTGAAATGCTGGCCACAGGCTCCTTCATCACGGCCGATCAGGCCCTGGACAAGGGCCTGATCAACCGGGTGGCCGAGCCCGAGGATTTGGACGCCGCGCTTGAAGAGCTGCTTGGCAGCATTCTGGCCAAACCCCGCCTGGCCCTGGCGCTGGGCAAGCAGCTGTTTTATAGACAGCTCGAGGCAGGAATGGGCGCCGCCTACGAAGACGCCGCCCAGACCATGGCCTGCAACATGATGGACGCCAGCGCACTTGAAGGCGTACAGGCTTTCCTGGAAAAGCGCCCTCCCGCCTGGCCAAGCTAAGACCCGGGCGCAGACCCCAGCGCCGCGAGGGCACGGCTGCGAACGATTGGACAGCTAGTGCGTCATCGCGCGCCAACCCCGTCATCGCGTACCCCCTCAGCCATCGCGCCCCCACTGCGTCATCGCGAGGAACGAAGCGATCCATCGTATTGGGTCCTGAGGCCTGGTCACAACGCCAATCAGATCAGGGGGCAAAGGCATGGATTGCCGCGGCGCTGCGCGCCTCGCAATGACGCAGCCGGCTCGTCATCGCACACCCAATGCGTCATCGTACCCTCGCTGCGTCATCACGAGGAACGAAGCGATCCATCGCCTGCTGCACAATCTGATCACATAAACAGCATTGGCACCCGTCGCTTAGACGGGGCAGACAACATGCAAAACCCAGGTCAACCAACGCAGGCCATCGATCTCGACCACGTCGGTTTCATCGTCCAGGACCTCAGCGCCGCGCGCGACCTTTTTGTCGATCTGGGTTTCGTGCTGACCGAGCGCGCAGACCACACGCGCAGCGACGCGCAAGGACTCACCGTTTCGGCCGGTAGCTCCCAGCACTCCATCATGCTCGAGGTGGGCTATATCGAGCTGATGCAGATCACCGATGCGCGGGCGGGTCACCAGCTCACGCCGGCCACCGGCGAGCGTTACGGCCTGCATGTGCTGGCCCTGGGCTGCGCCGATGCTCGGGCCTGGCATGCACGGTGTCTGCAAAACGCCCTGTCCGTGCGGCCCGTGATGGACTGGTCGCGGCCAGTGCATACGCCCGAACGCTCGGGCCTGGCGCGCTTTGCGTTTTTTGATGCGCCCTGGCAGCCCAGTGACCCTTCTTATGTCTGCTGGGTCCAGCACGTCACGCCCGAACTGGTGCGATCGCCCTCGCTGATGCGCCATCCCAACGGCGCGCGCGCCTTGCGCACGCTGCACTATGAAGGCGGCATCGATGAGCTGGCCCGGTGGGCAGCCGTGCTGCAAGACTCAGGCGCGCAGGCAACGGGGGCAGCGCAGCATGGCGCCATGACCCTGCGGCTCGGGCCTTCGGCGATCGATCTCCAGCCGAGCGCGCAGCGCCAACAGGTCTTGCCCAGTGCCTTGACGCTGGCTTTTTCGAGTCTTGAGGAAATCGAACGCCGGGCCGACCGGCTGCAGCTGCCGCGCCTACATCACAGCACCGAGCGCCTGAGCCTGGACCTGCGCGCGAGCTGCGGCCTGGTGCTGCACGCAGTCAGGGAGGACGGGGCTGCGGGTCCTTAATCGGCCTGCAAAATCAGGTGACCCACCGCAGTATTGGACGCGGGCACATGGTAGAAGCGATGGACCACCTGCGGGCTCTGGCAGTCCATCGCGCCGCGGGCGATCAGCCACATCACCAGCTCGATGCCCTCGCTGCCGGCCTCGCGCACCAGCTCGACGTGGGAGATCTCGGCCAACTCGTCGGGCCGCGTAACAAGGCGGTCCATGAAGTCGTGGTCGAAGGCCGAATTGATCAGGCCGGCGCGCTGGCCCGACAGCTGGTGGCTCATGCCCCCCGTGCCCCAGACCTGCACATTGAGATCGGACTCGAAGCTGCGGATGGCCCGCCCGATCGCACGGCCCAGAGCCAGGCAGCGGCGGGCGCTGGGCACCGGGTACTGGATCACGTTGACCGCCAGCGGAATAACCGGACAAGGCCAGCTGGCGCCGCACACCAGCGACAGCGGGACCGTCAGCCCATGGTCCACGTCCATCCGGTTGACCAAGGTCAGATCGAAGTCCTGCAAGATACAGCTTTGCGCAATATGGGCGGCCAGCTGCGGATGGCCGATCACCGCAGGCACGGGCCGCGCGCCCCAGCCCTCATCGGCCGGCTCGAACCGGCTGCCGGTGCCCAGAGCGAAGGTGGGCACCAGATCGAGCCCAAAGGCATTGGCATGGTCGTTGTAGACGAGCAAGATGACATCGGGTGCGTGCTCGGTCATCCAGCGACGCGAAAACTCATAGCCCGCGAACAGGGGCGCCCAGGGCGCATCGGCCGTGCGGCCCTGGTCCAGCGCGGCGCCTAGGGCGGGCACGTGCGAGGTGTAAACGCCGGCGCTGACCCTGGCCATCACAAACCCCACTCGCGTCGGGAGCGATTGCCCTGGATCGGGCGGCCGCCTTGCATCATCATGTCGCGGTAGTCCTGCGGGCTCATGCCCACCATGCCAGCGACCATCTGCTGCACGCTGATGCCGTCGGTGGCCGCAATCTTGACCAGAAAGAACACATTGCCGCCAAGCTCGAGGCAGCGGTTCATGTCGCGCGCGAGCACCGCCTGCTTTTGCGCCGGGCTCATGGGCCATTGCTCCAGGTAGGTCGCCTCGTCGGCCTTGAAGCGCTCGCGGTTGGCCGCCTGCATCAGCGACATGCAAAACGCATTGAGCGCGTAACCCTGCCGCGCGCGTGCGGCGTCAAACATCACGGTGCCGGGGATATCGGAAAAATCGGGGGTCTGCATGGGACACGCAAAGATCAAGCGGACATCAGACAGGTATCAGGCGCCGGGTCGCGCCAGCCAACGCAGCAGGGCCGCGGTCAGCTCGGCTGGCCGCTCCATCGGCACCATATGGCCCGCCTCTTCAATGATCTCGAGCACCGCCTGCGCCTCCGGTGCCACCCGCGCGTGCAAGGCGCGATGCTGCTCAACCGAGGCCCAGCTGTCCTGCCGGCCGGTGAGCACCAGCGTGGGCACGGCCAGGCTGCGCAGCACCGGCTCGCCGTCAGGGCGGCCGATGAGCGCGCGGATCTGGCGCTCAAACACATCGGCGCTCTTGCGCTCAAACATGTCAAGGATGGCGCCGATCAGTGCCGCATCGCCCAGGCGCTCGGGGTGAACCATGCCCTGGACCCAGCTAGCGGCCATGGCCCGCACGCCGCTGCTGCGCGCCAGCTGCGCCAGCGCCTGACGCTTGTGCACCTCCTGCTGCCCCGCCTGACCCTCGGCCAGCGGCGCATGGCCGGTGTCGAGCAAGGCCAGGTGGGTGATGCGCGCGGGCTCGAGCCGGTAGGCCTCAAGCGCCACCCGCCCACCCATCGAATGGCCGGCCATTGCAAAACGCGGCGGCGAGGTGGCCAGCAACTGCCGGGCCATCTCGGTCAGGTTGTCACACAGGCCGTGGTCAACCACCAAGATCGGGCCCACCCGGCCGCTGGCCTGCAGCAGTGGCAGCACGGGGGCCCATGCCGCGCCATCGCACATCAGGCCGGGCACCAGAACCAGTGGCTGCAACATGCCCGTCTCGATGCCGTGCGGTCAGCGCGTCTTGCCGATGTCCTTGACGTCGGTGGTGGTCTGGATTTCCACGTTCCAGAGCTGGCCATCGACGCGATCGACACGGCGCACATAAACGTTGTGCACCACATCACGGGTCTGCGCGTCGATGGTCATCGGGCCGCGCGGGCTCTCGAAGGTCTGGCCCTTCATCGCGTTGAGCAAGGCCTCGCCGCCCTGCCCCTTGCTGACCTTGGCGGCCTCATAAATCACGCGCATGCCGTCATAGGCGCCCACGCCCATGAAGTTGGGGCGCTGGCCGCCATTGGCCTTCCCAAAGGCCTCGACGAACCTGCGGTTGAGGTCAGACCTGTGGTGGGCCGAATAGTGGTGGGCCGTCACCACGCCCACCGCTGCATCGCCCATGCTGTTGAGAATGTCGTCGTCGGTGACGCTGCCCTCGGCAATCATGCGGATGCCGGCCTTGTCCAGACCGCGCTCGGTGAACTGCTTCATCAGCACCGAACCCTGACCCGAGGGCACGAACGTGAACAGCGCATCGGGCTTGGCATCGCGCACCTTTTGCAGGAAGGGCGCGAAATCGGGGCTGCGCAGTGGCACGCGCAGGGTCTCGACCACCACGCCGCCGTTGGCCTGAAAGCGCTGGTTGAAGAACTTTTCCGAGTCGATGCCCGGCGCATAGTCGGTCACCAGGGAGACCACGCGCTTGATGTTGTTCTTGGAGGCCCAATCGGCCAGCACCGTCACCACCTGGGGCACGGTGAAACTGGTGCGCACGATAAAGGGCGAAGCCTCGGTGATGATGGAGGTGGCCGCAGCCATCACCACCATCGGGGTCTTGGCCTGGGTGGCAATCGGCGCAGTGGCCATGGCCAGCGGCGTCAAGCCAAAGCCTGCCAGCACGTGCACCTTGTCACCGACCACGAGTTCCTGCGCAAGGCGCTTGGTGACATCGGGCACACCTGTGTCGTCCTTGACGATCAGCTGCACCTTGCGGCCCGCCACGGTGTCGCCGTGCTGCGCCATGTACAGCCGGGCCGCCGCCTCGATCTGCTTGCCGGTCGAGGCAAACGGGCCGGTCAGCGGTGCGATCAAACCGATCTTGAAGACGTTGTCCTGGGCCAGGGCTGGCCCTGCCGACAAGGCCATCGCTGCAGCGCAGCTCAAGCCAGCAAGAAAATGACGCTTGTGCATGAATCTCTCCGAAGGGGTTGCAGACAGCTTGCGATGGTGCCACAAGCGTCACGGTCTGCCAATGCGTTTGGGCCCTCAAGGTATGCATGGTGCTTAAATCAGGGTTAAACCTAGAGCCCCCAAGCGCAAGCCCAAACGCGATCGATGCCATCTCCCGGCCTAGGGCGACAACTGACGACCCATCGTGCGAAAAAGCTCGAGCAGGTGCGCCGCAGCCGGGGTGGGCAGGTAGTCGGCACGCTGAACCACGCCGATGGTGCGCAGGGTGCGCACCGGCACGGGCAGCTGCACCAGCAAGCCGGCACGCACCTCGCGCTCGAGCTGGCGCGGCGACATCAGCGCCAGCCGGTCGCTGTCTTGCAGAAGCGCCTGCATCATCACCGCGCTGTTGACCCGCAGGTGACCGGGCTGCAAGGGCAGTCCGGCCTCTTGCAAGGCCTGCAAGAACACCGCCTCGGCCGGCGTGTCGGGCATGGGCAAGACCCACTGCGCATCGGCCAGATGCGTCCAGCGCAGCGACTTGCGCGCCGCCAGGCGGTGGCCCGCGCGCACAAACACCGCCAGCCGATCGCGAAACCAGACCTCCTGCGCCAGATCGCGGTGGTCGAGCTGCGGGCGCAGCGCACCGACCATCAGATCGATATCGGCCTGCGCCAGCTGCTGCAGCAAGGCCGGATAGGTGCCATCAATGACGGTGATCTGCATGCCCGGGTACAGACGCAGCACCTCCTCGATCGCGCGCGGCAGCAGCAAACCGGTGGAAAAAGGCAGCGTGCCAATCACCATTCGCCCAATCGCCCTGCCGCACTGCAGGCTTAGCTCCTCGTCGGCCTGGGCCAGCTCGGCCAGGCAGCGCTTGGCCGAGGTCAGCATCAGCTCGCCGGCCGGCGTGGCGCGCAGGCCGCTGCGCGAGCGGATGAACAAGGCTCGCCCGGCCCACTGCTCAAGCTGAGCCAGACGCTGGTGTACCGCCGCCGGGCTCAAATCCAGCTCGGCAGCTGCGGCGCTCAGTGAAAGGCTGCGCCCCAGCGCCACCAGGGTTTGCAGTTGCGCCCCGCTCACGCCGCGGGCCAGCGGGACGGCCAGCCAGTGCGGGCGCTGTCCGGCCCCACGGCCTGGCTCGCCCGCCAGATGCGCCAGCGCCCGCTCGGCACGCCTGAGCAAAGCGGCAGAGGCCTGGCTGGCCTGCATGCCGCGGGCATGGCGATGAAACAGCGCCAGCCCCGTCGCAGCCTCCAGCTGCTCGACCGCCCGCGCCACGCTCGACTGCGACAGATGCAATGCCCGCGCCGCCTGCACCGTGCTGCCCTGCTCGGCCACCGCCAGCGCGCAGCGCAGACGCTGCAGGTGGGCCAGCAGTGGGGGGGCTGAGGGGAGGACGGGCGGCAGGGGCATCGTGCGCCGGAATCGGAGAGGTCCGAGGGAACGGTCCAAGATCACAAGCCATGATAACGACTCATGCACGGGCAGGCATGGCCTCAGGCGCAGAGCCATCCCTACAATGCCCGCAAGGCCGCCGGTTCAACCATCGGCCGCCGCCACCCGTATGAGGCTCAACTTGAACAGCCGCTGCGCACCATCGACCGGGCCACACCCGCAAGCGCCCAACCTAAACACGGTCCAAGTGACACAAGCGATCGCACGGGCCTGGTCGGGCGTGCCAGAGGCTCGATTACGCGAGATCCTGACCCAGATCCATCACCGGCTGCCGCCGGGCTTCGTCGGCTTTTACCTCGACGAGCAGCGTATCGGCCACCTGGCGCCCAAGCATGTGGCGCCGCTGCTCGAGCGGCTGCCGCAGTGCCGATTGGAGGAGCGCGGCGTGGTCTGGTACGGCGCTGCACGCGCCAGTGTGCAAGAGCGCAGCGCGCAGCTCGCGGCCGCTGCGCAGGCCTTGCGGCAAGCCGGCTGGATCACCGGCTGGCGCGACGAGCTCTACAGCTACTGGGGTGAGATCGAGCACGCGCCCGATCCGGCCGAGCCGCACGGCTTTGCGCTCGAGCGCGCCGCTTTTCGCTTCTTTGGTCTGCGCAGCCACGCGGTGCACATCAACGGCTTTGCGCCCGACGGGCGGGTTTGGTGCGGCATCCGGTCCTTGAGCAAGGCCACCGATCCTGGGCGCATCGACAACCTGGCCGCAGGCGGCCTGCCCGCCGGTGAGTCGGTGCTGGTCTGCGCGGTACGCGAACTTCACGAAGAAGCGGGCCTGGGCGCCGAACTGGCGCACCAGGTGCAGCCGGCCGGGCGCGTGGTCACGCGCCGGCGTGAGTCGCAAGGCTGGCACGATGAGGCGCTACTGGTCTACAACCTGCTGCTGCCCGCAGGGACCGAGCCACGCAACCTCGACGGTGAGGTCAGCGGCTTTTTGTGCCTGAGCCCGGAGCAGGCGATGGCGCGCCTGAGCGAGATGACCGACGACGCGGCCGGCGTACTGGCGCAGGGGGTACTGGCACTGCGCGAGTCTCTCGCGGCTTGCAACTAAAACCAGCGCAGCACCGGCCAGGCGCGCTCATGGGCCAGGCGCTCGAGCGCGGCATCGGGCTGGGTGCAGACGGGCGCAGTCACGCTTTCAAGCAGCGGCAAGTCGTTGATGGAATCGCTGTAGGCGGTGCTGTGCAGGTCGGCCAATTGCAGGCCCCGCTGATCGAGCCAGGCGTGCAGGCGTTCCACCTTGCCCTGGCGCATATTGAGCACGCCCGAGGTCTTGCCGGTAAAGCGCCCTTCGATCATCTGCGGCTCGGTGGCGATCAGGTGCTCGATGCCCAGGTGGGCTGCGGTCAGCTCGGTGATAAATCGGTTGGTGGCCGTGGTCATGACCACACAGTGACCGGCCGAGAGGTGCACCTGGACCTGCTCGCATCCGCCGCGGGCCAAACGCGGCCGCACCGACTGCTCAAAAAACAGTTCACGCCAAGGCTGCCACTGCGCCTGGCTGAGCGCGCTCAAGGTGCCGACATAGAACTCGCAAAACGTCTGCACATCGACCGTGCCGGCCTTGTACTGGCGGGCCATGTCCTGGTTGCGGCTGGCAAAGGGCTCGCGCGCTAGCAAGCCGTGCTCCATCAAAAACTCGCACCACAGCTGGTCGCTGTCGCCATCGAGCAAGGTGTGGTCAAGGTCGAACAGGACCAGGGGCTGATTGGCGCGCATAGGCGGCGGCTCAGGCTTTGCGCAGATGCCAGGCTTTGGGCCGGGTAAAGGTGCTGATGCCCTCGCGCGAGAGCGTGAGCCCGACACCGGAATGGCCCCAGCCGCTCCAGGGCAGACGCGGGCTGACGCGATCGCAGCAATTCCAATACAGCGAGCCGGCTCGCACCTGCTCGCCAATGCGCCGCGCGCGCTGCTCGTCGGGCGTGTAGACGCCCGCAGTCAGGCCGTAGGCGGTGTCGTTCATGCGCGCAACCGCCTGCTCGTCGCTGGTCACCTTCTCGATGCCGACGATGGGGCCAAAGCTCTCGTCGCGCATAAGCATCATGCCCGGGTCGGCGCGGTCGATCACAGTGGCCTCGAACCAGTTGCCCTTGCCACCGAAAGGCCCGGTGGCACGCGCGCCGCCGATGAGCACCCGAGCGCCGCGTGTGCGGGCATCGGCCACCTGCGCCTGCAGCACCTCGATCTGCGCGGCCCGCGTCAGGGGCCCGAGGTAGGTATCCTCGGCCATCGGGTCGCCCATCTTGAAGCTGCGCACCGTCTCGACCACGGCCTCAACAAAACGGTCGTACACCGCCTCGTGCACATACAAGCGCTCAACCGAGCAGCAACTTTGGCCGGCGTTGTACATCGCGCCATCGGCCAGCGACTGCGCCGCTGCCACCGGGTCGGCGTCGGGGCAGACATAGGTGGGATCCTTGCCGCCAAGCTCGAGTTGCAGCTTGACCATGCGCGGGCCCATGGCCTGCGCGATGCGCTGCCCGGTGGCCAGCGAGCCCGTGAAAAACAGGCCGTCCAGAGGCTGCTCGAGCAAAGCCTGCCCGGTCGCACCCAATCCGATAAGGACCACAAACACGTCCTCGGGCACCCCCGCGCCATGGAGCAGCCGCGCCATCTCCAGCCCGGTGCGGGGGGCAAACTCGGAGGGCTTGTAGACCACCGCATTGCCCATGAGCAAAGCCGGCACAAACACGTTGCCGCCGACAAACCAGGGGTAGTTCCAGGCCGAGATGTTGCCGATCACGCCCAGCGGCACCCGCTCGATCTGCTCGCGCATGCCGTCGGCATCAAACACCTGCTCGCTGGCCATGGCCTGCTCGGCATGGGCCATAAAAAAATCGATGCGCCCCAGAAAACCGTTGAGCTCGTTGCGCGAATGCGCCAGCGGCTTGCCCGTCTCGCGCGTGAGCACCTGGGCCAAAGCGGGCAGCTGTGCGCGCACGGCCTGCGCAAAACCGGCGATGGTCTGCGCGCGCTCGCGCAGGGGCCGCGCCGCCCACGAGACCTGCGCCCGCCGGGCATCGGCCACACGCTGGGCCACCTGCGCCGGCTCGGTGATGGGCAAACGCTCAATCAGGCTGTCGTCGGCGGGATTGGAGACGGTCAGATGGTTCATGGTCGAGGCACAAGGTTCAGGAATCGGCGCGCGCCTTGGCGGCGTGGGCTAGGAAATCGGTCAGGATGGGCGCATCGTCGAGCGTGCCCTGCTCCGGCCGGTGAAATTCGGGGTGCCACTGCACCGCCGCCAGATAGCTCGGGCCGCGCCAACGAATCGCCTCGATGATGCGGTCGTGCGGACACTGCGCCTCCACCTCGAAGCCGGGCGCCAGGTCCTTGATGCCCTGATGGTGCACGCTGTTGACCACCGCCTCGGTGCGCCCGCCGAGCAGCTGGCACAGGCGGCTGCTCGGCTCGATGGCCAAGGGGTGCAGATTGTTGTCGTAGGCCTGCGCATCGCGGTGCACCAGCGCGTCGGGGCGCTGGGTCGGAATGTCCTGGTAGAGGCTGCCGCCATAGGCCACGTTAATCAGCTGCAAGCCACGGCACACGCCCAGCACGGGCTTGCCCGCCTGGACAAAAGCGCGCACCAGCGCCTGGTCGTATTCGTCGCGCACCCGGTCGCCGCTCCATCGCTCTTGCAGCGGGGTCTCGCCATAGCTGCCGGGCCAGACGTCGCTGCCGCCCATCAGCACCAGGGCGTCGAGCCACTGCGCAAAGTGCATGAAGTCCACATCGCTGCGCCGGGTTCGGCCGGTCGGGCTGGGCACCATCACCGCCAGGTCGCCCTGGGACATGACCCAGTGGGCCATGGACTCTTCGACATAGTGCAGGGTCTTGCCGGTGAAGATGGGCCGTGCGGGGTCGGCATGAAAGAAGCAGGCAGACACGCCGATCTTGAGCCGCTGAGAGAGCGCTTTGGAGCCGCTGGCGTTCATGGCAGAGCGCGCCTCACATCGCGGCCTGAAACAGGCGCTCGAAATCGGCGGCGGTGCACGGCCGCGGGTTGGTCTGGTGGCAGCCGTCGGCCGTGGCAATCTCCACCAGGCGCTGCAGATGCTGCGGCCCCACGCCGTAGCTGGCCAACGTGCCAGTGATGCCGATGGAGCGCTTGAGCTGACGCAGCCAGGCCACGAACTGGGCGCCGCCGCCGCTGACGCGGCAGACATGGGCAAGCTCATCAAACTTGGCCGGCGCGGCCTCATGGTTCCAGGCCATCACGGTATCGATCATCAGGGCGTTGGCCAGCCCATGGTGCATGTCGCAGACCGCGCCCAGGGCATGGGCGCAGGAATGCACCGCACCGAGATCTTTCTGGAAGGCGATCGCGCCCATCATCGAAGCCATCATCATGTCGCTGCGCGCCTTCAGATCCTGCGGCTGGTGCACCGCGCGCTCAAGTGCGGCCGCGCCAATGCGCGTGCCCTCGAGCGCGATGCCGTCGCACAGCGGGTGGTAGGCCGGCGAGAGGTAGCTCTCGATGTTGTGCGTCAGTGCGTCCATGCCGGTAGCTGCAGTCACCGCCGCCGGCAATCCGAGCGTCAACTCGGGGTCGGCAAAGACGGTGCGCGCCAAGATGCGCGGGCTAAAGATCACTCGCTTGTGGTGGCTCTCGTTTTCGCTCACGACGCTCGATCGCCCCACTTCCGAGCCGGTGCCCGAGGTGGTGGGCAGGGCCACAAAGTAGGGCAAGTCGCGCTCGATGGGGCGCACCTGCGGATGGTCCCAGGCG
The DNA here is from genome assembly GCA_947459405.1 of Comamonadaceae bacterium. Lineage (GTDB taxonomy): Bacteria > Pseudomonadota > Gammaproteobacteria > Burkholderiales > Burkholderiaceae_C > Polaromonas. The sequence continues at coordinate 8,603 of CANHDQ010000030.1, read as the reverse complement.
TATTCGATGATGTCGCCAGGGTGTGTGGCCATCAGGCCCACCACCTTGGCCACATCCAGCGAGGCGCCGCCGCCCAAGCCGATCACGGCATCGGCGCGGTGGTCTTTAAAAGCCTGGGCGCCGGCCATCACCTGGGAGGCCGTTGGGTTGCCGTGCACGCCGGCATAAACGGCGACATCAAGGCCATCGAGCAGGGCCGAAAACTGCGCCAGCAAGGGCAGCGCCGCCAGGCCACGGTCGGTGACGATGAGCGGGCGGCGCACACCGGCATCGCGCAGGTGCGCGGCCACCTGATGGCGCGCACCGGCGCCAAAGACGATGGGGCAGGGAAAGGCAAAACGCGCGAGGGTCACGGTCACTCCTGATAAAAAACAGCCGGTGGCAGGCCTTGGTCGTTCAGATGATTTCGAAGTATCGCTTGAGCTCCCAGTCGGTCACCGCGTCCTGCCACTGGCGCCACTCCCATTCGCGCGTGGCGGCGTAGTGATCGACAAAGGTGTCGCCCAGCCAATCGCGGGCGATGTCGCTGCGCTGGAAGATGCGCGTGGTCTCGATCAGTGAGCGCGGCGCGCGCGCGATGTGCTCGGCGCCTTCGTTGGTGCCGGTGATCGGTGCGGCCGTGAGCTTGAGCCCTTTTTCAACGCCGTGCAGACCGGCGGCGATGACGGCGGCCATGGCCAGGTAGGGGTTGACGTCGGCACCGGGGCAGCGCGTCTCGAGCCGGGTCGACTTGGGCGAGCCGGCAATGACGCGAAAGCTCGCGGTGCGGTTGTCCACGCCCCAGGTGGGCTTGACCGGCGCCCAAAAGCCGTCGACCAGCCGCTTGTAGCTGTTGACCGTGGGCCAGAACATGGGGGCAAACTCCATCAGACAGGCCACCTGGCCAGCGAGGTAGCTTTCGAACAGCGGGCTCATCGCGCGCCGGCCCCTGGCGTCGAAAAACAGGTTCTTCTTGCCGTCCGACAGGCTCTGATGGATGTGTCCGGAGCAGCCCGGGTACTGCTGCGACCACTTGGCCATGAAGCTGGGCATGATGCCAAAACGCTTGCCGATCTCCTTGGCGCCGGTCTTGAACAAAATCGCCCGGTCGGCCGCCTCCAGCGCGCCTGAAAACGCAATCGCCGCCTCATATACGCCCGGGCCGGTCTCGGTGTGCAGGCCCTCAATCGGCACGCCGAAAGCGGCCATCTCGTCCATGAACGCGTTGAAGAAGCCGCGCTGATCGCCCATGCGCAGCAACGAATAGCCAAACATGCCCGGCGTGATCGGCTCAGGACCCACGCCGCGCTTGGCCGCCCAGGACTGTGGCGTCTCGGCAAAGTTAAACCACTCGAACTCCATGCCGGCCATGGCCTGAAGGCCCATCTTGTGCGCACGTTCGAGCACCCGCTTGAGCGTCTGGCGCGGGCACACCGGGTAGGCGCTGCCGTCGGCGTTGACGAACTCGCCCAAGAAGAAAGGCACGTTGGCATCCCAGGGAACGCGCCGGCCGGTCGACAGATCAAGCCGGGCCAGCGCATCGGGAAAGCCATGCTGCCAGCCCGTCACGGTGGTGTTGTCATAGCACTGGTCGTGCGCGTCCCAGCCAAAGACCACATCGCAAAAACCGAATCCGCCGGCCGGATGCGGCTGCGCAGCGCTCATGAACTTGTCGATGTGCAAGATCTTGCCGCGCAAGATGCCGTCGATGTCGCTGACGGCCACCTTGACCTTGCCCGCGCCGCTTTTTTTCAAGTCGGCCAGCACCGGATGAAGCGCTGCAGATCGCGCCGCAGGCCGTTTGCGCGCCGTCGATGAAGAGGCCATATCGTGCTCCCGAGTTGAAAAAACTGCGCTCAGCCCAAAGCCGGCGCCGCGCTGGCAATGCCCAGTTCCTTGAGCGCCAGCGCCACCGCATGGACCGCCTGCTGCATCTGCACCGAGTCGATGGCGCCGATGCAGCCGACGCGGAAGGTCTCGATCTGCGTGAGCTTGCCCGGATAGAGGATGAAGCCGTGGCGCTTGGCCGCCTCGTAGAAGCGGCGGAAGTCGTAGCGCGCATCGGCCGGTGCATGAAAGGTCACGATGATGGGCGCCTGGATGGCCGGATCCAGATAGGGCTTGAAACCGAGCTCGGCCATACCCTGCACCAGCGTCTGGTAGTTCTTGACGTAGCGTGCCAGCCGGGCGCTCTGTCCGCCCTCCTCCCGGAACTGGGCAATCGCCTCGTCGAGGGCCACCAGCACATGGGTCGGCGGGGTGAAGCGCCACTGGCCGGTTTTTTCCATGTAGACATACTGATCGTGCAAGTCCATGGCCAGCGACTGGCTGTTGCCGGCGCAGCCGTCCAAAATGTCCTTGCGCAAGAACACAAAGCCCATGCCCGGCACGCCTTCGAGGCATTTGCCGCTGGCCGCAATCAGGGCATCAAAACGCACCTTGCGCGCGTCGATCTCGAGCGCCGCAAACGAGCTCATCGCATCGACGATCAAACCGCGCCCGTGGCGAGCGCAGACATCGGCCACCGCCTGCAGCGGGTTGTGCACGCCGGCGCCGGTTTCGCAATGGATCATCACCACATGGGTGATGCTGGGATCGGACTTCAGGGTGTCGTCCAGGACTTGCGGCGAGACAGCCTGGGACTCATCGAAAGCCACCACGGTGGTCTTGCGCCCCATCAGATGCGTGAGCTTGGCCGCGCGCTTGCAATACGCGCCGTTGTCGAGCACCAGCACATGGCCCTGGCGCGGCACGACGGTGGCCACCGCCGCCTCGACACTGAAGGTGCCGCTGCCCTGCAAGGGCACCACGGTATGCGTGTCGTGCCCACTGATGATGTCAAGCAGGCAGCGGCGCACCCGCGCGGTGACGGCAATGAAATCACTGTCCCAAGACCCCCAGTCGCGCAGCATGGCCACCTTGGTGCGCAACGTGGTGGTCAGGGGGCCGGGGGTCAGCAAAATGGCTTCGCGATGGGCCGTGCTCATGATGGGCTTGACTCCTGAACGGTTGATAGGCGTGATGGGGTTGACAGCGGCGCTCGTCAGATCAAGGTCGGCGCCAGGCCTGGGTGCGCCGCCCGACCCAGACCCCGAGCAAGGCGAACAGTGCAGTGGCCAGCGCCGAGATGGCCGCAATCAGCACAGCCATGGCCGCGGCGGCCCCGATGTCACCGGCCTCATCGAGGTTGAGGATGGCGATCGATGCCACCTTGGTCTCGGGCGAGTACAGAAACACCACGGCCGAAATCGTGGTCATGGCGTTGATGAAAAAGTAGCGCGCGATATCGATCAAGGCCGGGGTGCAAATCGGCACGGTCACGCGCCAGAAGGTCTTGTAAAACGGCACCTTGAGCGAGGCGCTGACCGCCTCGAATTCAGCGTCAAGCGACTTGAGCGCGGTCACCGCCGTCAAATGGCCGGTGGTGTAGAAATGCACGATGGTGCAAAGGGTCAGCAGGGTCAGCGTGTGGTACAGGCCATGCAGCGGATTGCCCGGCATGTTGAAAAAGAAGATGTAGCCCAGCCCGAGCACCAGGCCCGGCACGGCCATGGGCACGATGGCCATCGCCTGCACCGGTGCGCGCAAGCCGTCGAGGCCTCTGGTTTTTTCGAGCAGGTAGGCCGAGGTGAACACCAGCACCGTGCCAAACAGCGCGGTGCCGCCGGCCATTTTCAGACTGTTGATAAAGCCCTCGCCCACATCGCCATCGACCAGGCCGAGCCGGTAATGGTGCAGCGAGGGGCTGAGGTTGTAGGGCCAGAAGCTGGCAAAGCTGGCAAAGACCGCCATGCCCAGCATGGCCAGCATCAGCGCCGACACCAGCAGGCAGTACAGCAGCAAAGCGCGATCGCGCCAGCGTGAAGGCTTGGGCCGCAGGGCCACGGCGCGCGCGGTCAGCATCGCAGTCTGACGCCGGCTGACGTAGCGATCGACGGCAAAGCTGAGCACCGCCGGCGACAGCAGCAGCAAAGCCACCACCGCGCCCTTGGCAAAGTCCTGCTGGCCGATGACCAGCTTGAAGATGTCGGTGGCCATCATGTTGAAGTTGCCACCGATGACCTTGGGGATGCCAAAGTCGGTGACCACCAGCGTAAAGCTCACCAACGCCGCCGAGATCAGGCCGTACTTGGCACCGGGCAGGGTAATGGTGAAGAACTGCCGCACCGCGCCCGTGCCCAGCGCATCGGCGGCCTCATACAGGCGCGCGTCGGCCAGCGCCAGCGCGGTCACAAGGATCATCACCGCATGCGGAAAGACGGCAAAGCACTCGGCAATCACCACGCCCACGGGCCCGTAGATCTGCGCCACACCCAACGCAGAGAGAAACTCCTTGAGCACACCCTGGTTGCCAAACCAGTAGATCAGCGAGATGGCCGACAGCAAGGACGGCGCCAACAACGGAATCAAGCTGATCGCCCGGAACAAGCCAGCCAGCGGCATGCATGAGCGCACCAGGGCGTAGGCAAAGACAAAAGCCAGGGGCAAGACGATCACGGTCACCAGGGCCGAGACCCACAGGCTGTTCCACAGGCTGCTGAGCAAGGTGGGGGTTTGCACATAGGCCCAGAAATTGGTCAGACCCGCCCAGTTGCCCTCGGAGTCCTCAAGCGCCTGCATCAAGATGGCCAGCAGGGGGGCGGCCAGAAAAGCGAGCAGCAAGAGCAAGACAGCCGCGAGCACCGCGCGGCCGATCCAGTCGCTCCAGTGGGCTTTTTGCCGCACGGGGGTCAGGGTCAACTCGCTCATGTGCAACAGGGCCCGGGGCCTCAGTAGATCTTGATGCGCTCGGGCATCAGGGTCAACACCAGGTCCGAGCCTTCACGCAGCCCCTGCTCGCTCAGGAAGTTCAGCGAGAGGTCGACCACCAGGGGCTTGTCGCCGATTTGCGGCGCATGGACCTGCACATGGCAGAAGGCGCCGAGAAACTCGATCTTGGCGATGCGCGCGTCGACCTGCGGACCGCCCGAGGAGGCCGTCCGCACCAAAATATCCTCGGGCCTGAGGTAGACCTTGACCGCGCCGCTGCGCCCTTGCGCCGCACCGACCTGGGCCAGGCTCAACTGCCCCAGGCGCAACACGCCGGCCTCGATATGGCCGGGCAGTACATTGACCTTTCCGACAAAGTCGGCAACGAAGCTGCTGGCCGGCTCTCGGTAGATCTCCAGCGGCGTGCCCACCTGCTCGATCACGCCATGGTTCATCACCACGATGCGGTCGGCCATGCTCAGTGCCTCCTCCTGGTCGTGCGTGACCATGATGGTGGTCACGCCCAGTTGCTGCTGCAGCGATCGGATCTCCTGGCGCAGGCGCACCCGCTCGAGCGCATCGAGCGCCGACAGCGGCTCGTCCAGCAGCAGCAGGCCCGGCTGCATGGCCAGAGCCCGCGCCAGCGCGATGCGCTGCTGCTGACCGCCTGAGAGTTGGCTGGGAAACTTGGCGCCACTGCCCGGCAGCCCCACCAGCGCAATCAACTCCTGCACCCGCTCACGGATTTGCGCAGCGGGCAGGCGGCGATTGACCAGGCCATAGCCGACGTTGTCGGCCACGCTCAGATTGGGAAAGAGCGCGTAGCTCTGAAAGACGATGCCGTAATCGCGGTCGGCAGGCGGCAGTCGCGAGATGTCCCGGCCGGCTTGCTCGACGCTGCCCTGGGTCTGCACCTCCAGGCCAGCAATGATGCGCAGCAAGGTGGTCTTGCCGCAGCCCGAGGGCCCCAGGAAGCAGACCAGCTCGCCCTGCGCAATATTGAGGTCGATGTCACGCAGGGCGACGAAAGACCCAAAGCTTTTTTGGATGCGCCGCAGGGACAAAAAGGGGCGATCAGACATGGATGGGCATCAAAAAGCCGCCTGACCGGCTTCGGGCCAGGCGGCTTGGGTCAAACACGATCAGCGCTTTTCGCTCTTGCCGTCGTAACGCTTGGTCCACTCGGCCAGGATGCGCTCGCGCTCATTGGCCGCATAGTTGAAGTCCAGCTTGATCAAGCGCGACTCGTAGTCCTTCGGGACATTGGGCAGAGGCGGGGCCACGCCAGGCTGCGCGGTGATGGCGAAGTTCCTGCCGTAGAGAATCATCGCGTCCTTGCTCGAGGCCCAGTCGGCCAGCTTCTTGGCCGCATCGAGCTTCTTGGTGCCCTTGTGGATCGCAAACGCCTCCAGGTCCCAGCCCAGGCCCTCTTTGGGGAAGACCAGGTCGATCGGGGCGCCGCGCGCCTTGTTGGCGTTGGCCCGGTACTCAAAGGAAATGCCCACCACATACTCGCCGCTGGCGGCCATGTTGCAGGGCTTGGAGCCCGAATGGGTGTACTGGCCGATGTTCTCGTGCAGGCCGTCCATGTATTTCCAGCCGCCGCCCTTGCCCTTGTCGTCGCCAAACAGGGTAAGCCATGCGATCACGTCAAAGTAGCCGGTGCCGCTTGAGGCGGGATTGGGCATGACGATCTGGCCCTTGTAGACCGGCTTGAGCAGGTCCTTCCAGGTTTCAGGCTTGGGGATGTTGCGCTTTTTGGCCTCGACCGTGTTAAAGCAGATCGTCGCACCCCAGACATTCATACCCCACCAGGCCGGCGGATTTTTCTTGTCGCGGTACTGACTCATGATGGCATCTAAATTGAGCGGCGCGTAGGGCTGAAGCATGCCCTGCTTGTCCATCAAGGCCAGGCTGGTGGCCGCCACACCCATCACCACGTCGGCCTGCGGATTGTTCTTCTCGGCCAGGAGCTTGGCCGTGATCACGCCGGTGGAATCACGCACCCACTTGATGTCGATATCCGGATGCACCCTGTTGAAGGCCTCCTGATAGGCCCTGAGTTGGTCGGTCTCCAAGGCGGTGTAAACCAGAAGCTGGGTTTTCTGTGCCCAGGCCGATGCGGCCAAAGCCAGGCCAGCAGCGGTGAGCATGATTTTGCGAAGAGCGTGCATACGCAGTCCTTTGACAGGGGTTGAACAAACACTCGACTTTCGACGCCGAACATGTCGTTTTCATGACAGGATCGAGACGGCCATTGGAATCGACCGCCGACAGCTTGTCAATTGTTTTCTGTTGATTGTTGACAATAAACGATTCCGTGATCCAATAGCCCCATGTCTGTGCGCCAAGTTGCCGATCCGGCCCCGACCGACCTGCTCCAGGCTTCGGCCCTGTCGACCATTGCCATGCTGCGCGCCAGCAGCCTGGCCAGTGCCGTGCAGCAGGAGATCGAGCGCATGATCTTCACCGGCGAGCTCGGCCCCGGCGACAAGCTCACCGAAGCCTTCCTGGCCGAGCGGCTGGGCGTCTCGCGCGGGCCGGTGCGGGAGGCCTTTCGGGTACTCGAAGAAGCGGGTTTGCTGCAACTGGAAAAAAACCGGGGCGTGTTCGTGCGGCAGATCCCGATCGAGGAGGCGCTGGAGATCTTCGATCTGCGCGCCATGATGGAAGCACATGTCGGCGCAAGCCTGGCCCAGAACGCCAGCCCCGCACAAATCGCGGAGCTCGAAAATCTGGTCGAGCAGATGCAGGCGGCCGTGGCCGCCGACCAGGAGGCCCGCTACTACGAGCTCAACCTGGCGTTTCACGAGCGCATGGTCGGCTTTGCCGGCAACCACAAGCTGTTGGCCCTGTATCGCAAACTCATCCGTGAGCTGTCGCTGTTTCGGCTGCGCAACCTGGCCGACCAGGGCCATCTGCTGACCAGCATCGCCGAGCATCGCGACATGCTGCGCGCCATTGCCGCGGGACAGTCAGAGCGCGCCAGCTCTCTGCTGCGCCAGCATGTGCTGATGAGCCGCGAGCGCACCTTGCACAACTACCGCCTGCAACACGCGGGCGCCCCTAACTGAGGGCCAGCGCCCTGACCTCTCGAAAGCATCTGCCATGACCTTGTCTGTAAACAACCGAAGCTACGCCCTGCCCCGCCAAAGTGTCGTCGTCGTTTGCGTCGACGGCTGCGAGCCCGACTACCTGGGGCAGGCTGTGGCCGGTGGCCACATGCCCTGGCTCAAGCGCGTACTCGCCCAGGGCACGGGGCTGGTTGCCGACTGCGTCGTGCCCACCTTCACCAACCCGAACAACCTGTCCATCGTGACCGGCGCACCGCCCAGCGTGCACGGCATCTGCGGCAACTTTCTCTACGACAGCGCCAGCGGCACCGAGGTCATGATGAACGACCCCAAGTGGCTGCGCGCGCCCACGCTGCTGGCGGCGCTGTCGCACGCGGGCAAATCGGTGGCCATCGTCACTGCAAAAGACAAGCTGCGCAAACTGCTGGGCCACGGCATGAAGGGCGGCATCTGTTTCTCTTCCGAGAAAGCAGACCAGGTCACTGCGTCAGACAACGGGATCGACGATGTGCTGTCGCTGGTGAATATGCCGGTGCCCAGCGTCTACAGCGCCGAGTTGTCCGAATTCGTGTTTGCCGCCGGCGTTGCCCTGATGCGCACCCGTCGACCCGACGTGATGTACCTGTCAACGACCGATTACATCCAGCACAAGCATGCTCCGGGCACCGACGGCGCCAACCAGTTCTACGCCATGATGGACCGCTACCTGGGCGAACTCGACGCCATGGGCTGCGTGATCGCGCTGACGGCCGACCACGGCATGAATGCCAAGGTGGGCATGGACGGCCAGCCCCAGGTGAT
>CANHDQ010000029.1 GCA_947459405.1 Comamonadaceae bacterium | reverse complement strand
TGGACGGCCAGCCAGTTTGATCCAGCGCTCAATTGGGGCGATGTGGAGTGGATCAAGCAGCGCTGGGGCGGCAAGCTCATCGTCAAGGGCATCCAGGATGTGCAAGACGCCCAGTTGGCCGTGCAGTCGGGCGCTGATGCGCTCATCGTCTCCAACCATGGCGGGCGGCAACTTGACGGCGCGCAAAGCAGCATCGAGGCCCTGCCAGCCATCGTCGATGCGGTAGGCGGGCAAATCGAGGTGCACATGGACGGGGGCATCCGCAGCGGGCAGGACGTGCTCAAGGCCGTCGCGCTGGGCGCCAAGGGCACGTATATTGGCCGCGCCATGCTCTACGGCCTGGGCGCCATGGGCGAGGCCGGCGTGACGCGCGCGCTGCAGATCATCCACAAGGAGCTCGACATCACCATGGCCTTTTGCGGGCGCACCGACATCGGCCAGGTCGACCGCGAGATTTTGCTGCCGGGGACCTATCCGGTGGCCTGAGCGCAGCGATGTGCCTCTGCCAGCCTGGCGGCCAAGACCGATCAGCGCCCGGGCCAGCCCATTCACTCAACCCCTCACAAACACACCATGCAAGCTGCCTACTACGAACGCCAGGGCGCGGCCCGCGACGTGCTGCAATGGGGCGAGCTGCCCGACCCGCTGCCCGCACCAGGCCAAGTGCGGGTGCGCCTGCACTGGTCGGGCGTCAACCCGTCTGATGTCAAGTCGCGCATGGGCCTGCGCGGCGGCGGCATGCCCTTTGCCCGCATCATTCCGCACAGCGACGGCATGGGGGTGATCGACCAGGTCGGAGCCGGCGTGCCGGCCCAGCGGCTGGGCCAGCGCGTGTGGCTCTGGAATGCCGCCTGGGGCCGAGCGCATGGCACGGCCTGCCAGTGGACCTGCTTGCCCCAGGAGCAGGCGGTGCCCTTGCCCGATGGCGTGGCCGACGAGGTCGGCGCCTGCCTGGGCATTCCGGCGCTGACCGCCCTGCACGCGGTGCTGATGGACGGCGGCGTGACCGGCCAGACCGTGTTCGTGGCCGGTGGGGCCGGTGCGGTGGGCCACTACGCCATTCAAATGGCAATGCAAATGGGCGCCGCCCGCGTGATCGCATCGGTCAGCACGCCGGCCAAGGCGCAGTTGGCGCGCGCTGCCGGCGCCGACGACGTGGTGCTCTACAAAGACGAGCCGCTGGTGCAGCGCGTGGCCGAGCTCACCGGCGGGCGCGGTGTCGACCGCCTGATCGAGGTCGATCTCGGGGTCAACGCCGAGGCCGATGTGCAGATGCTGCGCCCGGGCGGCCAGTGCATCGCCTACGGCAGCAGCCTGACGCCCATGCCGCTGCCCTTTGTCCCGCTGATTTCACGCAATTTGCAGCTCAAATTTTTCATCGTCTACCACCTCAGCGCGGCCGAGCGGGCCCTGGCCCACAGCGTGCTCGACCGTCTGCTGCGCCGCGGCGTGCTGCAGCACAACATTGCCCAGCGCATGGCCTTGGCCGACATCGTCAGCGCCCACGAGCAGCAAGAACAGGGCCGGCTCAGCGGCAACCTGGTGCTGCGCGTCGATTAAGGCCGACCGGGTGCCAAGCCCCGGCGTCCCGGCCATGCCGGCTGACTACAATCGGGGCTCCACCTGGGAGCTCAGCGCTTGAAATACCTCGCGTGGCTGCTCAAGGCAGCCGTTTTTTTCACCCTGTTCGCCTTTGCGCTGAACAACCAGGACGCGGTGGCGGTGCACTTTTTCTTTGGCCAACAGTGGAAGGGGCCGCTGGTGCTGGTGGTGCTGGCCGCCTTTGTGGCCGGTTTGGCTTTGGGCGTGATGTTCATGGTGCCGCGCTGGTGGCGCAGTCGCAAGGCCGCTCGGCCCGTTGAGCCCGGCACAAACCAAGAAACCACCCCCGAACCTGCGCCCCAAACCCCCCATGGAATTTGACTTCACCGCCCTGCTGCTGGGCCTGCCCGTTGCGTTTGCCCTGGGCTGGCTGGCCTCGCGCCTGGACCTCAGGCAGATGCGGGTCGAGAATCGGCAGTCGCCCAAAGCCTATTTCAGGGGCCTGAACTTCCTGCTCAACGAGCAGCAGGACCAGGCCATCGATGCCTTCATTGAGGCGGTGCAAAACGATCCCGACACGTCTGAGCTGCACTTCGCGCTGGGCAACCTGTTTCGCAGGCGCGGCGAATACGACCGGGCGGTTCGGGTGCACGAACACCTGCTTGCCCGGGGCGACCTCAAGCAGACCGAGCGCGACCGGGCGCAGCACGCGCTGGCGCTGGACTTTCTTAAGGCCGGCTTGCTCGACCGGGCCGAGGCGGCCCTGCAAAGGCTCGAGGGCACAGCCTACGAGGAGGAAGCGCGGCTGGCCTTGCTGGCCATCTACGAGCGCTCGCGCGACTGGTCGCAGGCCGGTGGCGTGGCTGCGCGCCTGGACGCAAGCAGCCACGGCAGCTTCGGGCCCCGCCAGGCCCACTACCTGTGCGAGCAAGCCCAGGCCTGCGTCGGTGCGGGCGAGCTCGAGCAGGCGCTGAGCCTGATCGAGCAGGCGCGCCGCCTGGCACCGCAAATGCCGCGCCCCCTGATCGAGCAGGCCAAACTGATGCAGCAAAAAGGCCAGACCCAGGCCGCTTTCGAGGTGCTGCTCGAACTGCAGCAGCAAGCCCCCCAGGCCCTGCCCCTGGCCGCCGCCTTGCTGGCCAAGCTGGCGCTGCAGACGGGGCGACAGGACCAAGCGCGAGAGCTGCTCACGCAGGCGCAGCAGGCTCAGCCCAGCATCGACCTGGTGCAGGCCCTTGCCGAGCTCGAGACTGACGCCAGCGCCGCCCGCCAATGGTACGTGCGCCACCTCGAACGCGAGCCTTCCCTGGTTGCAGCGGGCAAGTGGCTGGCTGGCGAGGCCCTGGGACAGCAGGAGCATCACGGCGTGGTGCAGCGTGCCATCGACCGGGCCAGCGGCCCGCTGATGCGCTACCGCTGCGCCGCCTGCGGCTTCGAGGCCAAACAGCATTTTTGGCACTGCCCGGGCTGCCAGGCCTGGGACAGCTACCCGGCACGCCGTATCGAGGAGCTCTAAAACCCATGAAGCCCAGCGCCCAACAAGTGGCTCGCGCCCGCGTGCTGGTGGTCGGTGACGTCATGCTCGATCGCTATTGGTATGGCTCGGTCGATCGCATCTCGCCCGAAGCGCCGGTGCCGGTGGTGCGCGTCACCCGGCAAGAAGAGCGCCTGGGCGGCGCCTCGAACGTGGCCTACAACGTGGTCAGCCTGGGCGCCAAGGCCTGCCTGCTGAGCGTGGTCGGTGAAGACGAGGCCAGCCACACGCTCGAAGAGCTGGTCGCGCGCACCGGGATCGAGCCGCATTTCGGGCGTGACGCGCAGATGCGCACCACGGTCAAGCTGCGTGTGATCGGACGCCAGCAGCAGTTGCTCAGGCTGGACTTTGAAAACACGCCGGACAAAGAGGTCTTGGCGTCACAGACGAGCGCCTTCGGCCAATTGCAAGAGCGACACGACGCGGTGCTGTTTTCCGATTACGGCAAGGGCGGGCTGGCCCACATCGGCGCCATGATCGAGCAGGCCCGCCGCATGGGGCGCACCGTGCTGGTCGACCCCAAGGGCAGCGACTACTCGCGCTACCGGGGGGCCACCGTAATCACGCCCAACCGAGCCGAGCTCGAACAGGTGATCGGACCGTGGGGCAGCCAGGCCGATCTGGAGCACAAGGCCCAGACCCTGCGGCGCGATCTGCAGCTTGTCGCGCTGCTGCTCACGCGCAGCGAGGAGGGCATGACACTGTTTGACGAGACCGGCGCGATGCATGTGCCGGCGCAGGCTCGCGAAGTCTTCGACGTCACCGGCGCAGGAGACACCGTGATTGCCACGCTGGCGACCATGCTGGCTGCCGGCTTGCCGATGCGCGAGGCCGTGCCGATTGCCAACCGCGCCGGCGCCATCGTGGTGGGCAAGTTCGGCACCGCCACCGTCAGCTACCAGGAACTGTTCGCCTGAGGGCGACACGAGAGGGCAACACCCATGCGCATCGTCGTCACTGGCGCGGCCGGCTTCATCGGCTCGAACATCATCAAGGGGCTCAATGCACGCGGCATCGACGAGATCATTGCGGTCGATGACCTCAGCGAGGGCGACAAGTTTCGCAACCTCGCCGACTTGCAGATTGCCGACTATGTCGATGCCGACGACTTCTACGAGCTCTTTGGCGAGCGTGCCTACGGCCAGGTCGAGGCGGTCTTTCACGAGGGGGCCTGCAGTGACACGATGGAGTCCAACGGCAAGTACATGATGGACAACAACTACAGCCTGTCATGCGAGCTCTTTGCCGCCTGCCAAGAGCAGGGCACGCGCCTGCTCTACGCCTCCTCGGCGGCCACCTACGGCGGCTCGAGCGAGTTTCGCGAGCACCCCGCGTGCGAGAAGCCGCTCAATGTGTACGGCTACTCCAAACTGCTGTTTGACCAGCGCATGCGGCGCGAACTTGGCGCCGATTTTTCGCAGGCCTGCACGCAAGTGGCCGGCTTTCGCTACTTCAATGTCTACGGTCCGCGCGAGCAGCACAAGGGCCGTATGGCCAGCGTGGCCTATCACCAATACCACCAGTTCCTCAAGGACGGGCAGGTCCGCCTTTTTGGCGCCTATGGCGGCTACGGACCCGGCCAGCAAATGCGTGACTTTGTCTTTGTCGACGATGTGGTGGCGGTCAATCTCTGGTTCTTCGACCACCCCGAGCAATCGGGCCTGTTCAATCTGGGCAGCGGGCGGGCACAGGCCTTCAACGACGTCGCCCTGGCCGTCGTGCAAGCCTTGCAGCGCCAGCGCGGCCAGGCCTGCGTGGCCAGCCTGGCACAGGCGGTCCAAGACAAGCTGATTGCTTATATCGATTTTCCCGACGCCCTCGTGGGCAAGTACCAGTGCCACACGCAGGCCGATCTGAGCGCCTTGCGCCAGGCCGGTTGCGAGCACGGTTTTGCCGACGTGGCCAGCGGCGTGAGCCGTTACATGGACGCGCTGTCGGCGCAGGGCTGAGCCCGCTTTCATCAAAAATGGTCAACTGGCTTGATGCCAGGCGGGCGGGGCATCACAGTGGCATGTTCGCAAGCCTCCTGGGTGCACGCCATGAAGCCTCTCCGCCCGCTGCCCGCAATCGCCTTGATCCTGCTCTTGGCCGGCGCCCCGCCGGCCTGGTGCCAGACCGATGTGAACACTGCGACCGAAGCGCAGCTCGACATGATTTTGGGGCTGGGGCCGGCCACCACGCGGCGCATCCTGGCCGAGCGCGAGCGGGCGCCCTTTCGAAACTGGTCGGACCTGATGAAACGGATCAAAGGCATCGGCCCGGCCTCGGCGATCAAGCTTTCGGCCGGTGGTTTGCAAGTCAACGGCCAGTCCTTTGAGCCCGCAGGCCAAGCCCCGACAACGCCCTGAATCTGCCTCACGAGGGGGCACGCCCACCGGCAACTGAGCAACCCTGCATCGCAGGTGGCAGATCGGTTTATGCTGCGCCCGTGAACGCACCGTCCTTGCCGCGCCGCATTGCCCACCTGGACATGGACGCTTTCTTTGCGTCGGTCGAGCTGCTGCGCTATCCACAGCTCAAAGGCCTGCCGGTGGTCATCGGTGGCGGTCGGCGGCGGGCGGACGATGAACTGAGCGAGCGCCACGGTGGCTCGCAGCAGGTGCCCGTGGACGCCTTCCCGCGGCTCAAAGACTATGTGGGCCGAGGCGTGATCACCACCGCCACCTATGCAGCGCGGCAATTCGGTGTGGGCTCGGCCATGGGCCTGATGAAGGCCGCCCGGCTGTGCCCGCAAGCCATCGTGCTGCCGGTCGACTTTGATGAAATCCGGCGCTACTCGCGCGCGTTCAAGGACACCATTGTCGAACTCGCTCCCGTGATGGAAGACCGCGGAGTCGACGAGGTCTACATCGATGTCACCGAGGTGCCCGGCGGCCAGCGCGAGGGCGGACGCTCGCTGGCACGGCTGATCCAGCGCAGCATCTTCGAGCGCACCGGCCTGACCTGCTCGATCGGCGTGGCGCCCAACAAGCTCATTGCCAAGATGGCCAGCGAGTTCAACAAGCCCAACGGCATATCCATCGTGTACGAACATGATGTGCAAAGCCTGATCTGGCCACTGGCTTGCCGCAAGATCAACGGCATCGGCCCCAAGTCAGACGCCCGGCTTCAAGCGCTGGGCATCCAGACCATCGGCGAACTGGCCGCACGCGAGCGCGACTGGCTGATCGGCCAATTCGGCCCGGCCACCGGCGCCTGGATGCACGCGGCGGCCTGGGGTCTGGACGACCGCCCGGTGGTCACCCACAGCGAGCCCGTCTCGATGAGCCGCGAGACCACATTCGAGCGAGATTTGCACCCACGCCACGACCGCAGCGAGCTCGGCGTCATCTTCACCGGCCTGTGTGAACGCGTGGCCGAGGACCTGCAGCGCAAGGGCTACCAGGGCCGCACCATCGGCATCAAGCTGCGCTACGACGACTTTCGCAGCCTCACCCGCGACCACACCCTGCCGCAGCCCATCTGCGACGCGGGCACGATCCGGCAAGCGGCCGGCCAGTTGCTCAAACGGGTGCCGCTCGATCGCCGCCTGCGCCTGCTCGGCGTTCGGGTGAGCTCCATGGTCAAATCCGATGGCAAATCCGATATCCAATCCGATATCCAATCCGATTGAGGCCGGCGCTCCCACAAGGCAGCGGCTGCCTGGCCGGTCAACGGTGCGCGCCGAAACGCCACGTCGTCATCGCGACTGCCCATCCTTATCTCGACGGTCCACCGTCATCGCGGGGAACGAAGCGATCCATCGGCCGTGGACCGCCGGCATGGGTTGCCACATCCCACCACGCTGCAAGCTTCACGCGGCTCCGCAGCGCTAGGCGCGCTACTGCCGCGCAGTGCGCACCTGGGCCGGCAAGGGCTGCGGATAGCTCGAGCGAAAAGGGTTGATATCCAGGCCGCCGCGCCGGGTGTAGCGGGCATAGACCGCCAGCCGGGTCGGTTTGCAGCGGCTCCACACATCCATGAAGATGCGCTCGACGCACTGCTCATGAAACTCGGTGTGGTTGCGAAAGCTCACCAGATAACGCAGCAAAGCGCCTTGGTCAATTTGCGCTCCGCTGTAGCTGATCTGCACACTGCCCCAGTCAGGCTGGCCGGTGACCAGGCAGTTGCTTTTGAGCAAGTCGCTGGTGAGCACCTCGCTGACGGGCTGCTCGTCAAAGGCCGCCGTCAGCAGCTCGGGCGCCGGGCTGTAGTGCTCGCATTCGATGTCCAGCCGGTCCAGACTCAGGCCATCGAGACTGGCCATGCGCTGCCCCGCAAAATCGTCGGGGGCGATCAGCTTGAGGCCGACCGCGGCGCTGCGGGGCGTCTGCCCCTCCTGGCGCCAAAGGGCCTGCCCAAGGTCGGCCCTCAGGCGCGCCAGCACCTCAGCGTCATCGGCAAAACGGGTGTTGCTGAAACTGCCCAGGTAGAGCTTGAGGGACTTGCTCTCGATGATGTTCGGGCTCTCGCAGGGCACCACCACCTGGGCAATGGCCACCTGCGGCTTGCCGCGCAGATTGAGCCAGCTGAGCTCATAGGCGGTCCACAGGTCGGCGCCCATGAAAGGCGGCTGCGTGTCGATACCGATCTCGGCGCGCTTGGGCGCGCGCGGGATGGGAAAGAGCAAGCCCGGGTCGTAGCGGTCTGGGTAGCTTGATGCTTTGCCCAGGGTTGATTGTTCAGGGGTGTTCATGATCGGCCAAGCTCGGGCACGAGACCCTATTCGAAGCGCGCCTCGCGCAGCCACTTGGTGGCGATCCACTTCTCGCCTTCGATGACGGGGTCCCCGGCATGCAGCGAAGCGCTCGACGGATCGGGGCGGCTGTAATTGAAAAACACCGCATTGCCACGCACCGGCAGGCATTCGAACTGGGCGTCAGGAAAAACGGTGGCACCGCCGGCGGTCGGCTCGTTGAGGTAGATCACGACAGTGGCCACGCGCTGGCCGCCTCGGCGCAAAATCGAGGGCGTGCCGGGCTCGTTGGGGTCGAAGTAGTCGTAATGCGGCTTGTACTCGGCCCCCGGTCCGTAGCGCAAGATCTGCAAGCCCTCGCCGTTTTCCACCGGCCAGTCCAGCAGATGGGCCAGGCGCTGCTCGATGCGCTCAATCAACTCGGTCTCGCCGCGCTGGAAAAACATGCCCTGGCTGGTGCGGTCGGCGTTCTCCTCCTGCCCGCCGGTCTTGACCGACACCGTCAGCGAGCGCGCCAAGCGCGGGCGGGCCTGCTCGATCAGCGCCTGGCATTCCTGCTCATCGAGCAATTGGCCCAGCACAATGACGTTGGGCTCGCGCATCACGGCCAGTGCCTGCACCCGCCGATCGCCGCCGTCGAGCCAGACCTGCGAGCCCGCACCCTTGGGCCAAGGCACGGGCCGCTCATGCAGGCCGCCTGCACCAGGCGCGGGTTCAGCTGGCGCGCCGGCAGGGGTCAGGCCGGTCCATTGACAAGCATTGAGGTGGTCCCAGCCGGCCTCGCGCAAGGATTTGTAGAGAGCAGGACCCTCAAAGCCGGCAGCGCGCTGCGACGCCAGCCACTGCGCCACGCTGGCCGGCGGATCGATGCGGATGGGCTCGCTCATGTCTGTCTTCATGGCAACCAGTATCGGCCCGATGCCGCCCGGCCGAGCGGGCATCTGTATCGGGCGGTAAGCATGCGCCAGTTCATGGGCTGCCCGTGCTGCGGCGAAACACCAGCCGATGGTCTTGCGAGACCTCGGGCGCAAAGGCGTAGCCCTCGCGGTCAAAGCCCTGCAGCTTCTTGACCGTGCTGATTTTTTTCTCGATCGCGTAACGCGCCATCAGGCCACGCGCGCGTTTGGCCATGAAGCTGATGATCTTGTACTTGCCCGCCTTGAACTCTTCAAACACGCACTGCACCACCGGCACCTGCAAGGCCTTGAGATCGACCGCCTTGAAGTACTCCTCGCTGGCCAGATTGACGATGGGGCCCGCTTGTCCCTGGGCCGCCACGCGCTCGTTGAGATACTGGGCCAGCTGCGGGCCCCAGAACTGGTAGAGGTTCTTGCCACGCGCATTGGGCAGGGCCGTGCCCATCTCGAGGCGATAGGGCTGCATCCAGTCCAGCGGTCTGAGCACGCCGTACAGACCGCTGAGGATGCACAAATGCTCCTGCGCCCAATCGAGCTGCTCGGGCTTGAGCGTCTTGGCCTCCAACCCCTCGTAGACATCGCCGTTGAAGGCGAGCAGCGCCTGGCGGGAATTGGCGGCGCTGAACTTGGGGCGCCAGGCTTCATAGCGCGCCACGTTGAGGCTGGCGAGCTTGTCCGACAGGTCCATCAGTTGCGCAATCTCCTGCGGCGAGCGCTGACGCAGCAGATCGATCAATTCGCTCGACTGCTCCACAAAGCCGGGCAGACTGTGCGGCAACTTGCCGATCGGGGTCTCGTAGTCGAGCGATTTTGCAGGCGAGAGCAGGAACAGCATGGGTTCACAAGCAGCGCGGGGCCGAAAAGTCGACAATTATCGGACAGCCGTCCACCCCGGGCCGGCCGCAAGACCGATAACCCCGGGGCCAGACCCCTGCGAGCAACACGTGAGCCTTCTTTTTTCTCCCCTGACTTTCCAGGCCCCGCAGGGGCCGCTGACGCTGGCCAACCGCATCGTCATCGCCCCCATGTGCCAATACTCGGCCGAGCAGGGCCAAGCCACCGATTGGCACCTGATGCACTGGGGCCAGCTGCTCAATAGCGGCGCGGGCATGCTCACCCTTGAAGCCACCGCCATCAGCGCCGAAGGCCGCATCACGCCCGGCTGCCTGGGCCTTTGGGACGATGCCACCGCTGCGGCCTTGCACGACAAGCTCGATCGGGCCCGTGCGCTGGCACCGGCCATGCCGGTGTGCATACAGCTGGCCCATGCCGGCCGCAAAGCCTCGAGCGCGGCGCCCTGGGACGGCGGCCAGTTGATCGCCCTGAGCGAGGGCGGCTGGGCGCCGCTGGCACCGAGTGCGCTGCCACACCTGCCCCATGAGGCAGCGCCGGTGGCGCTCGATGCCCAGGGCATCGCCAAGGTGCGCCGCGATTTCGTGGCGGCGGCCCGGCGCAGCGCCGACATCGGCATCGAAGCGATCGAGTTGCATGCCGCGCACGGCTACCTGCTGCACCAGTTTCTTTCGCCGCTGGCCAACCAGCGCAGCGATGCCTACGGAGGCTCCTTCGAAAACCGCATCCGGCTCACGCTGGAGGTGTTCGACGAGGTGCGCAGTGCCTTCGGCGGCACGCTGGGCGTGCGCATCTCAGGCACCGATTGGGTCGAAGACGGCTGGAGCGTCGAAGAAACGGCTGAACTGGCCTGCCTGCTCAAGGCGCGGGGCGCGCAGTTTGTGCACATCTCCTCAGGCGGCGTCTCGCCGCAGCAAAAAATCACGCTCGGCCCCGAGTACCAGGTCCATCTGGCGCGGGCGGTGCGCGAGCGCTCGGGGCTGATCACCTTTACCGTGGGCCTGATCACCGAGCCCGAGCAGGCCGAGGGCGTGCTCGCCCGTGGTGACGCCGATCTGGTGGCACTGGCCCGAGCCTTCCTGTACCAGCCGCGCTGGGGCTGGCAGGCCGCGGCCGCGCTGGGCGGCCAGGTGCAGGCGCGCCCCGCCTACTGGCGCTGCCTGCCGCGCCAGGCGCAAGGCGTTTTCGGGCCCGAGGCGCGCATCAACATGCGCTAAAGGCGCTCTAGCCCCGTGTACGGGCGCCACCCACGGCGCGACCGGCCGCGGGTCAAGCGCCGCAGTCAAGCCGGGGCTTGGCGCAGATCACCGGCCAAAGACGCCAGCGTCTCGGGCGCGATCGTCACGTGGGCCGGGTAATGGGTGTGATCGCAGCCGAGCTTGACGCCTGCGCCCGCCAAGATGGCGGCACACTGGGCGCGATTGAACTCGAAGCGCAGGAAATGCACCGCCGAGGTCTTTTCGTCGTTTTCGCGGTCAAGGTCTTCGTCGGCAATCGCATAGACCCGGCCTTCGCCCTCGACCTCGACGAAGAGCCGGTCTTCCACGCCAATCAAACGCTTGAGTTCGCGCTTGCGCTCGTTGATGTCCGGGTATTCGATGAGCAAGGTGGCCTTCCAGTTGCTGCCATCGGGCACCAGGGGCGCGTAGGCCTCGATTTCGTGCTCGATGCCCTCCTCCTCGAAGATCTTCTCGATGCGCAGCATCTCCTGAATCTGGTAGCGGATGGTCAGCTCGCTCTCGAACTGGATGTTGAGATGGTCGCCTAGCTGCACACTGCGCAGCTGGCGGTGCTTGACCACCGCCGGCTTGTTCTCCTTGCGCCATTTGCTGTAAGCCTCCAGCGTCATGAGGCTCTCGCGGGTGACTTTTCCGGTCATTTGCATGGTCGATTTCCTTGTCAAGACTTGATCGGCCCGCCACACACAGGAGGGAGCCGGACCGAAGACATCATTTGAGTCCGTAGGCGGTGCGAATCAAGGTCAGCGGATGCTGCTGCGGCACCTGGCCGAGTGCATTGACCTCAAAGCCCTGGGCAATGTGATGCCCGCCAAGCGGACAGTCGCTGGAGATCACATCGGGCAGACCGCCGTCCTTGTGCTTGGCCATGGCCTTGAACAGCGGCTTGCCGATCTTCATGGCCTGGTCGTGGAAGGGCTTCTTCACACCAAAAGTGCCTGCATGGCCCGAACAGCGCTCGTGGGTGTGGACGCTGGTGCCCGGCACCATCTTGAGCATCTCTTCGGTCTTTTTGCCGATGTTCTGCACCCGCCCGTGGCAGGGAATCTGGTAGCTGATCTTGCCCAGCGGCTGCTCAAACTCGGTCTTGAGCAGACCGTCGCGCTTGCGAGCCATGAGGTACTCAAACGGATCCCACATGTGCTGCTTGACCAGCTGCACATCGGCATCGTCCGGGTACATCAGCGGGATCTCCTGTTTGAACATCAGGGTGCAGCTGGGCACCGCGCTGAGGATGGCAAAGCCGTCGCGCGCATACTTGACCAGCACCGGAATGTTGGCCTGCTTGCTCTGGTCGACCGACTCGAGGTCGCCGAGCTCGAGCTTGGGCATGCCGCAGCATTTCTCCTTCTCGACGAGGACATAGGGCACCTCGTTGTGGTCGAGGATCTTGAGCAGGTCATGACCAATCCCCGGCTCGTTGTAGTTGATGTAGCAAGTCGAGTAGATCACCACCTTGCCCGGCGTGCTGGCACCGTCCTTGACCGGGTGCGGCGGCGAATCGGGCGCGCTCGAGCGAAACTTGCGCGTGGCCAGCGAGGGCAGCCAGGCATGCTGATCGACGCCCAGAGTCGACTCCATCACCTTGCGCGCCACCTGGGTCTTGTTGACCGCGTTGATCGCCTGCACCACGATGGGGATGCCCGCAAAGGAGCCATGCACGTCGGTGGACGCCAAAAACTGCTCGGCCGCGCCGACCTCGCCCTTCTTGAACTTGATCGCCTTGGCCCGCAGCATGGTGTGCGGAAAGTCCAAGTTGAACTCATGCGGCGGCACATAGGGGCACTTGGTGAGGTAGCACAGGTCGCACATGTAGCACTGGTCGACCACCTTCCAGAAATCCTTTTTGTCCACGCCGTCGAGCTCGCCGGTCGGGCCTTCGTCGACCAGGTCAAACAAGGTGGGAAAGGAGCCGCAAAGGCTCACGCAGCGCCGGCAACCATGGCAGATGTCGAAGATGCGCTCCATCTCCTTGAAGGTGGCTTCTTCGTTGTAGAACTCGGGGTTCTGCCAGTCGATCGGATGGCGCGTGGGCGCCTGCAGATTGCCTTCGGTGGCCATGGCGTGTCTCACTTAGGGTGCGGTTGGGGGTCGGGCGCCGCAGCGCCGCTCAAGAGTTTGAGCAAGGGCTCTGCCTCAGAGCCCTTGCTCAAACCACACACCCCAGGGTGAGGTCTTCAGCACCTGGGGTGTGCAGGCGGCCGCCCTGACGGACAGCCGCGCGGGGGTGACGCGGTCAGTCTTTCAGATCGACCAGAGCCTTGGCGTAGCGGTTGGCGTGCGAGCGCTCGGCCTTGGCCAGGGTCTCGAACCAGTCGGCCACTTCGTCATGACCTTCCTCACGGGCGGTCTTGGCCATGCCAGGGTACATGTCGGTGTACTCGTGCGTCTCGCCAGCCACAGCGCTGGCCAGGTTGTCGCGGGTCGAGCCGAAGGGCATGCCGGTGGCCGGATCGCCGCACTGCTCGAGCCACTCCAGATGGCCGTGGGCATGGCCGGTTTCGCCTTCAGCGGTCGAGCGGAACAGGGCCGCCACGTCCGGTTGGCCTTCCACGTCGGCCTTGTTCGCGAAGTACAGGTAACGGCGGTTGGCCTGCGACTCGCCTGCGAAGGCGGCCTTGAGGTTTTCTTCCGTTTTGGAGCCTTTGAGAGCAGCCATGGAAATCTCCTAGTTGATGAAATCTTGAACAAAAGGAACATGCCTGACGCCCCGCTGGCGGAGCGCTGACTCTCAAACGATAGCCGCAAATCAAATTGCGCGTCCAATTGGGGGATTCAATGCCCTAAATTGACAGCTCCTATCGCTGATGCGTAACAGCAAGAGAGGGTCAATGGATTGTCAATGCCCGACCGTCCCATCGCAGAGAGGGCCTTGGGTCGGCCGTCATGGGGTCGCTGGCTAAAATCAAAGGCTTTGCTTCCCGGGGCCAACGCCCTGATTTTGCGCACCGATTCTGCGCGTCTCGCCATGAACCCCACTGCCGACTCCATCCCGCACCAACCTGGCCTGCAATCGCTGGCCAAATCCTTCGAGCCGGCGGCGCTGGAGGCGCACTGGGGCCCTGAATGGGAAAAAAGAGGCTACGGCGCAGCCGGCTATCGCGGCAGCGGGCAGCCTCAAGCAGGCCAGGCCTCGTTTTGTATTCAGCTGCCGCCGCCCAACGTCACCGGCACGCTGCACATGGGCCACGCGTTCAACCAGACCATCATGGACAGTCTGACGCGCTACCACCGCATGCGCGGCCACAACACGCTGTGGGTTCCGGGCACCGACCATGCCGGCATTGCCACGCAGATCGTGGTCGAGCGCCAACTGCAGGCACAAGGCATCGGCCGCCATGACATGGGCCCCACGCCGCACGAGGCACGCAAGAACTTCGTGGCCAAGGTCTGGGAGTGGAAGCAGCAGTCGGGCCACACCATCACCGAGCAAATGCGCCGCATGGGCGACAGCGTGGACTGGTCGCGCGAGTACTTCACCATGGACGACAAGCTCTCCAAGGTGGTGACCGACACCTTTGTCCAGCTTTACGAGCAGGGCCTGATCTACCGGGGCAAGCGCCTGGTCAACTGGGACCCCGTGCTCATGAGTGCGGTGTCTGACCTGGAAGTCGAAGCCACCGAGTCCGATGGCTTCATGCACTACATCTGCTACCCCTTTGCCGATGGCCCGCAAACCATCGAAGGCACGCCGCAAAAAGGCATGGTGATCGCCACCACTCGGCCTGAGACCATGATGGCCGATGGCGCGCTGGCGGTCCACCCCGAAGACGAACGCTACAAGCACCTGGTGGGCAAAAAGGTCGACCTGCCGCTGTGCGACCGGCAAATTCCCATCATTGCCGACGACTTTGTCGACCGCAACTTCGGCTCGGGCGTGGTCAAGATCACCGGCGCCCACGACTTCAACGACTACGCCTGCGCCCAGCGCCATGGGCTGCCCCTGATCACCATCTTCACGCTCGATGCCAAGGTCAACGACAACGCACCCGCGCCCTACCGCGGGCTCGATCGCTTTGCTGCCCGCAAGGCGGTCAATGCCGATTTGCAGGCCCAGGGGCTGATGCTCGAGATCAAGCCGCACAAGATGATGCTGCCGATCTGCGCGCGCACTGGCCAGGTGGTCGAGCCCATGCTGACCGATCAGTGGTTTGTGGCCATGAACAAGGTCAGCGCACAAGACCCCAGCGGCAAAAGCATCGCGCAAAAAGCCATCGACGCGGTGCAGTCAGGCCAAGTGCGCTTTGTGCCCGAAAACTGGGTCAACACCTACAACCAGTGGATGAACAACATCCAGGACTGGTGTATCTCACGCCAGCTCTGGTGGGGCCACCAAATTCCGGCCTGGTACGACGAAGACGGCCGGGTCTATGTGGCCCGCAGCCTGGAGCAGGCACAGGCGCAAGCTGACCGGATCGCGCCGGGCAAGACGCTCACGCGCGACGAAGACGTGCTCGACACCTGGTACTCCTCGGCCCTGGTGCCCTTTAGCACCCTGGGCTGGCCCGATGCGGTCACGGCTGGGGCCACGCCCTCGCAGCCAGGCCAGGACGCACCCGCGCCTGACTACGACCTGTACCTGCCCAGCAGCGTGCTGGTCACCGGCTACGACATCATCTTCTTCTGGGTGGCGCGGATGATCATGATGACCACGCATTTCACCGGTCGCGTGCCCTTCAAGGACGTCTACATCCACGGCCTGGTGCGCGATGCGCAGGGCAAGAAGATGAGCAAATCAGAGGGCAATGTGCTCGACCCGGTCGACCTGATCGACGGCATCGCGCTCGAGCCCCTGCTGGACAAGCGCAGCCAGGGCCTGCGCAAGCCAGAGACGGCGCCGCAGGTGCGCAAGAACACGCAAAAAGAGTTTCCGGACGGCATTCCGGCCTACGGCGCCGATGCGCTGCGCTTTACCTTTGCAGCGCTGGCCAGCCTGGGCCGCAGCATCAACTTCGACAGCAAACGCTGCGAAGGCTACCGCAACTTTTGCAACAAGCTGTGGAACGCCACCCGATTTGTGCTGATGAACTGCGAGGGCCAGGACTGCGGCCTCAAGGAGCACACCAAGGCCGAGTGTGCGCCGCCGCGCATTGGGGACAACGGCGAGCAGATCCCCGCCGGGCCGTTTTACCAGTACATGAAGTTCAGCCAGGCCGACCGCTGGATCGCATCGCTGCTGCAGCAAACCGAAGCGGCGGTGGCCAAAGGCTTTGAAGAGTACCGGCTGGACCATGCGGCCGGTGCGATTTACGAGTTTGTCTGGAACGAATACTGCGACTGGTACCTGGAGATCGCCAAGGTGCAGATCCAGACCGGTGACGCAGCCCAGCAGCGCGCCACGCGCCGCACCCTGATCCGCACGCTCGAGGCCGTCTTGCGTCTGGCCCATCCCATCATTCCCTTCATTACGGAAGAGCTGTGGCAAAAAGTGGCGCCGGTGGCCGGTTTGACCGGAGAGTCGGTGAGCATCGCGCGCTACCCCGAGGCGCAGATGAACAAGGTCGACCCACAGGCCATTGCCAGTGTCGACCAGCTCAAGGCACTGGTGGACGCCTGCCGCAATCTGCGCGGGGAGATGAACGTCTCGCCCTCGACGCGTATGCCGCTGTACGCACTCGGCGACGCCGACTTCATGCGCCGCCATGCCGCCGTGCTGCAGGCGCTGGCCAAGCTCAGCGAGGTCAAGGTCTTTGAAGACGAGGCCACCTGGCAGGCGGCCGCGCAATCGGCGCCCGTGGCGGTGGTCGGCAACACCCGGATGTGTCTGTTCATCGAGGTCGATGTCGCGGCGGAAAAGTCCCGCCTGGGCAAAGAAGCCAGCCGCCTGGAAGGCGAGATCGCCAAAGCCCGGGGCAAGCTCGGCAACGAAGCCTTTGTGGCCAAAGCGCCTGCGTCGGTGATCGAGCAGGAGAAAAAGCGGCTCGACGATTTCTCGAACACTCTGGCCAAGGTCCAAGCGCAACTGCAGCGTCTGGGCTGATGGTCTGTGCGCGAGCTTTTTTGCTCAGCACCGAAGTCCGCCGAGCTTTCTCAGTCACGATGATGTGCTAGCCTGACCTGTCCACACACCGCTGCCCCAGATCGCCCGTCATGAGCCCTTCTGCCCTGAAAGTCGCCGTCTTCCCCGTGGCCGGTCTCGGCACCCGCTTCCTGCCGGCCACCAAAGCCCAGCCCAAGGAAATGCTGCCGGTGGTCGACAAGCCGCTGATCCAGTACGCAGTGGAGGAGGCCTACGCGGCGGGAATTCGGCACATGATTTTCATCACCGGGCGCAACAAGCGCGCCATCGAAGACCACTTTGACACCGCCTACGAGCTCGAAAACGAGCTCGAGGCGGCGGGCAAGCAAAGCCTGCTCGAGCTGCTGCGGTCGGTCAAGATGGAGGACATGCACTTTTCCTATGTCAGGCAGCACCGCATGCTCGGCCTGGGCCACGCCGTGCTGTGCGCCGAGCATGTCGTGGGCAGCAAGCCCTTTGCCGTGCTGCTGGCCGACGACCTGATGGTCGGTCAGCCGCCCGTGCTCGCGCAGATGAACGAGCAGTTCGCCCGCCTTGGCCGCTCGGTGCTGGCCGTACAAGAGGTGCCACAAGAGCACACCCGTCGCTACGGCATCGTGGCGGGCAAGCCGATCGAGGCGCGGCTGACACAGGTCGAGCGCATCGTCGAGAAGCCCGCCCCCGAGGTGGCGCCCTCACGTATTGGCGTGGCAGGCCGCTACATCCTCACGCCCGCCGTCTTCAAGCACCTGCGCCAGCTCGGCAGCGGCGCAGGCGGCGAAATTCAGCTCACCGATGGCATCGCGAGTTTGCTCGCCGATGAGGCGGTCTATGCCTTCCAGTACGAAGGCAAACGCTACGACTGCGGCAGCAAGGAAGGCTTTCTGGAGGCCACCGTTGAGCTAGCCCTGCAGCACCCGGAAGTCGGGCCGCACTTTCGCCGCTACATCCAGCAATTGCGGGTCGACTAAGCGCGTCGACCGAGCAGCGCGGCCGCACCAAAGACCCACGCGGGGGCTGGCCGCCTTCAGCGGCGCTTGAGCACGTGGATGAACTCTCCGGCCGTGCTTTCCTGACCCACCAGCTCGTTGCCGGTCTGCTTGGCAAAGGCCTGGAAATCGCGCACCGAGCCGGCGTCGGTGGACATCACCTTGAGCAGCTGGCCGCTGCTCATTTCGGCCAACGTTTTCTTGGCCTTAAGAATAGGCAAGGGGCAGTTCAGCCCCCGCGTGTCGAGTTCCTTGTCGATTTGCATCATGTGTCTCGGCTCATCGCTTCTCGTTCTTCCCAGGTCATGAACTTGGGCTCTATGTTGCGGGTGCGCAGCCAGTCGGCCAACGCATAACCCGTGCCTGCCGGCCAGCAGATCAGATCCTGAGGCGCAAGCAGCTGGTATTCGACCAGCTCAGGGGACAGCGACACCACCCCTTGGGCGTGCGCATGATAGGCGATGATGACCTGGTTCATGCGCTTGAAGTCATAAACACCGATGAGCTTGAGGGCCGTGACCTGCAAGCTGGTCTCCTCGAGAATTTCGCGGCTGATGCCCTCTTCGGGGGTCTCGCCGGCCTCCATGAAGCCGGTGATGAGCGCAAAACGCCGGCCACTCCAGGCCGCATTGCGCGCCAGCAAGATCTTGCCGTCAACTTCGACAATGCCCGCGAGCACCGGGGTCGGGTTGTTCCAGTGGGTGTAATCACAAGACGTGCAGCGCAGGCGCGAGACCTCGCCGCCATCTTCGGTTCGGCTTTGCCAGGCCAGGGCGCTGGCGCACATCGGACAGAAACGAAACTCGGGCATCAGGCTGCTCCCTCAGGCCGGAAAAACGCCGGTCGACAGGTAACGGTCACCACGGTCGCAGACGATGAACACAATCACGGCATCACGCACCTGCGCGGCCACCTGCTGGGCCACCACGCAGGCACCGGCGGCCGAAATGCCGGCGAAGATGCCCTCTTGTCTGGCCAGTCGTCGGCACATGTCCTCGGCATCGGCCTGGCTGACCAGGCGCAACTCATCGACATGGCTGGGGTCGTAGATCTTGGGCAGGTAGGCCTGCGGCCATTTGCGAATGCCCGGAATGCGCGAGCCTTCGCTGGGCTGCGCGCCGATGATGCGAATGGCCGGGTTCTTTTCCTTGAGGTAGCGCGAAACCCCGGTGATCGTGCCAGTGGTGCCCATGGCGCTGACAAAGTGCGTCACCCGGCCCTGGGTGTCGTTCCAGATTTCGGGGCCGGTGGTCTCGTAGTGGATGCGCGGGTTGTCGGCGTTGGCAAACTGATCGAGCATGCGGCCACGGCCCTCTGCCTGCATCTTCTCGGCCAGATCGCGCGCATGCTCCATGCCGCCGGACTTGGGCGTGAGGATGAGTTCGGCGCCAAAGGCCTTCATGGTCTGAGCCCGCTCGATCGACAAGTCCTCCGGCATGATCAGCACCATGCGGTAGCCCTTGATCGCCGCCGCCATCGCCAGCGCAATGCCGGTGTTGCCCGAGGTGGCCTCCACCAAGGTGTCGCCGGGCTTGATGTCGCCGCGCTCCTCGGCTCGCCGAATCATGGACAAAGCGGGGCGGTCCTTGACCGAACCGGCCGGGTTATTGCCCTCGAGCTTGCCCAAAATCACATTGCCCCGCGCGACGTTGTCTTGCGCCCCGATGCGCTGCAGCGCCACCAGCGGCGTCTTGCCCACCGCGTCTTCTAAGGTCTGAAATTGCATGGACAGCACTGTGCCATAATTTGCGACCCTCCCCCGCCCGGGTGGTGAAATTGGTAGACGCAGGGGACTCAAAATCCCCCGCCGCAAGGCGTGCCGGTTCGATTCCGGCCCCGGGCACCACGATCAAAGCCGCACAGGTTCAAAACAGTGCGGCTTTTTTCATGTGGCCTGGGAAGGCGGTTCAGCCAGTGGCCTCCTCTGATCGCTGCGCCTGCCCCGCTCGAGGACAGATGGTCGAATCCAAGCCAAGGAAATTGGAGGCTGTGCTTGCACGGTTTTGCATTCAGGCGCATCCTCTGACCTTGGTAAAAACGGGGCCACCGGCTGCTGCCGAGCAACTGCCTGGCCATTGCCCTGGAAAAAAACATGACCGCCTTCCTTTCTGCGAATGCCCGTCGCTGCTGGCTGATCGGCCTGAGCATGTTGGCCTGCTTGAGCGCGGTGCCGGCGCAGGCGCAATCTGCACCCAACTCGAGCGACCAAGCGGCCACAATCGACGCCCTGAGCCGGGCCAGCGCCGCCGTGGTGGGCGTGCGCGTGACCGCGGCAGACGATGCGCGATCGATCGCCACGCTGGGCAAGGAGCGCGCGGGCTCTGGGGTGCTGATCAACAAGGATGGGTTGATCCTGACCATCGGCTACCTGATGCTCGAGGCGCAAGACATCCGCATCGTGACCCAGGACAACAAGACTCTGCCGGCCGTGGCCGTGGGCTACGACCTGGCCACCGGCTTCGGCCTGATCCGGCCGCTGCTGCCCCTGAGCGATGTGGCGCCGGTCGATCTCGGCAGCCAGGCCAGCGTACAGGCCGGCGAGCCCCTGATGGCCGCCATCGGCTCGACCGACACAAATGTGGAGGCCGACGTGAGCATGACCCGTCTGGTCAGCAAGCGCGCCTTTTCGGGCAGTTGGGAGTACCACATCGACAGCGCCCTGTTCACCAGCCCGCCGGTGATGGCGGGCAACGGCAATCACAGCGGCGCGGCGCTGTTCAACCAGAAGGGAGAGCTGCTGGGCATCGGCTCGCTGCTGGTGATGGACGCGATGGGTCAGAACCGGCGCATGCCCGGCAATATGTTTGTTCCGGTCGACCTGCTCAAGCCCATCCTGACCGAGATGGAGCGATCGGGCACCAGCCGGCTGAGCATACGGCCCTGGCTGGGACTGACCTCGTCAGACGCCAGCGGGCGGGTGCAGGTGCTGCGCGTCAGCGACGACAGCCCCGCGCAAAAGGCCGGCCTCAAGGGGGGCGATGTGGTGCTGGCCATCGATGGCAGCAAGGTGACATCGCTGGAGGCCTTCTACAAAAAGCTCTGGGACCGCGCCGGCCCCGAAGACCCCGTCCGTTTGACCGTGCTGCAAGGCGCCGATGTCAACACGGTGGTGGTGCAGCCGCAAAAC
>CANHDQ010000028.1 GCA_947459405.1 Comamonadaceae bacterium | reverse complement strand
TTGGCGTTGAAGTCGTAGACGCCGGTGTACAGCGCAGGTGCCGTCACATCCACATACCCGTTATCGATGTCGGTCTGTGTGAGCAACTGCGTCGTACCCAGCGCGGTGCTGTCGCTGTAGATCTGGATGCTGTCGCCCGCCACCGCCTGGCTGCCCACCAGCGAGTAGCGCAGCGTCGGGGTGTTGTCATCGGTGGTGTCACCGCTGTTGAGCAGGCCACGGCTCAGGCCGTCGTTGTCGGTCACGCTCATCAGCGTGGGCGCATTGGGTGCCTGGGTGTCCACGCTGACCGTGCGAGTGACGGTGGCGATATTGCCCGCCGCGTCTGAACTGGTCACCGTGAAGGTGACGCTTCCCGATGTGGGCAGGTTGCCTGCAGGGACGGTGGCGCTCCAGGCGCCGGTGCCGTCAGCGGTCACAGTCACATGGGTACCGGTGCCGGTGGCAATGGTCACGCTGCGGCCCGCTTCGGCCATGCCGGAGAGGGATACGCCGCTGCTACGCTCGGTGCTGTTGATGGTGCCGTCAGTGGCAATCGTGCTGTTGGTCTGCGTTACAGCAAGGTAGGGGGGCGTTGTGTCTTGCCCCGCAATGGTGGCCGCGTTAGCGGCGCTGGTCGCTGCCGTGATGGCATCGGTCTGCGCCGTGAGATCAGCCAGGACTTCGTTGCCAGCCAAGGCTGCGTTAGCGTAGGCGATCATGGCATTGTCTGCTGCGGTGGCCGCCGCAGTGGCGACACCGGCCGCTGCCAGGGCTGCCGTTTGGGCGCTCTCGGCCGCAGCGATGTTGGCCACGCTCGGGTCGGTCAGGGCCGCTGCCTTGGCGGTGTCGGCTGCGGTCGCTGCATTGGTGGCGTCAGTCGCTGCTATGGTGGCCGCCGTCGCCGCGCTCTGCGCTGCGCTCAGCAGTGCAGCAATGGCGCTGTCGGTCACCGCCTCGCTTTGAGTCGCTGCTGTGTTGGCGGCTGCCGCTGCGTTGGTCGCCGCTGTGATGGCACTGCTGACGGCGCTGGTGTCGGCTGGGGTCTCGTTACCTGCAGCGGCCGCAGCGGTGTAGGCGCTCAGCGCCGTTTGCGCGGCGGTGGCCGCTGCGGTGGCAACCGCGGCGGCGGCGGTCGCAGCCGCTTGCGCTGTCTCGGCGGCCTCAATGTTGGCGGGAGTCGGGTTGGCCAGGGCTGCTGCCTTGGCCGCGTCAGCCGCGGTCGCTGCAGTGGTGGCGTCAGTCGCCGCTGTGTTGGCGCTGGTGGCCGCTGCATTGGCGATGCCAAGCAAGGCGGCGATGGCGGTATCGGTCACCGCTTCGCTCTGGCTGGCCGCCGTGGTGGCCGCAGTCGCTGCGTTGTTAGCCGCTGTGATGGCGGCGCTGACGGTGCTGGTGTCGGCCAGCGTCTCGTCGCCCGCGGTGGCCGCGTCGGTGTAGGCGTCCAGTGCCGCCTGGGCAGCCGTGGCCGCTGCGGTGGCAACCGCGGCGGCGGCGGTCGCAGCCGCTTGCGCTGTCTCGGCAGCGGCAATGTTGGCGGGAGTCGGGTCGGCCAGGGCCACTGCCTTGGCGGTATCGGCTGTCGCTGCCGCCGCGTTGGCGCTGTTGGCCGCTGTGGTGGCAGCCGTCGCCGCGCTCTGCGCTGCACTTAGCAGTGCAGCGATGGCGTTGTCGGTGGCCGCCTCGCTGGCGGTGGTGGTGGTGCCAGCGCCTGTGGCGGCGGTATTGGCGGCGGTGACCGCCGCATTGATTGCGGTGAAGTCAGCCGCGCTCTCATTGGCGGCTGTGGTCGCAGCGTTGGCCACGCTCACCGCTGCCGCTGCAGCGGTGCTGGCCGTTTGCAGGTTGGTCGCTGCCGTGGTCAGGGCCGCCTGGGCCGTCTCGACCGCCGTCAGTTGCGCCGGTGTGGCCGGATCGCTCAGGGCAGCCACGGCCGTGGCCAGCGTTTGATCGGCGGTGTCGAAGGCGCTCTGGGCTGTGCCCAGCGCGGTGCCGGCCGCAGTGGCCGCGGCCACCCACTTGGCCACTTCGGCATCGGTGGCCGCCTCGCTGGCGGTGGTGGTGGTGGCTGCGCCTGCGGCGGCGGTGTTGGCAGCGGTGACCGCTGCGCTGACCGTGCTCAGGTTGGGCAACGTTTCATTGGCGGCTGTGGCCGCCGCGTTGGCCGCCGTGATGGCAGAGGCCGCGTTGTTGCTGGCCGTTTGCAGGGCGCTGGCGGCGTTGGTCAAGGCCGCCTGGGCGTCTTCCACCGCCGTCAGTTGCGCCGGTGTGGCCGGGTCGCTCAGGGCAGCCACGGCATCGGCCAGGGTTTGCTCGGCCGCATCAAACTCGCTCTGGGCGGTACCCAGCGCGGTGCCCGCTGCATTAGCCGCGGCCACCAGCGCCGCCACGTCGCTGGCCCTCGCTCCACCGCCTCCTCCACCCCCACCCCCACCTCCGGCTGCGGCGGCCAAGCCCGCAACAGCGCCCACGCCGCCGGCCACACCGCCCAAGCCTGCTAAGCCGCCAGCCGCAGTTGCGCCGCCTACCGCTCCGCCGGCAGCCCCGCCCAACAGGCCTGGGGCAGCCGCCGCAGGTGCCAAGGCGACGTCTGCCATGCCGGCGGACACGCCTAGGTCGGTGAACTGGATCTCGGCCAGCTCGGTCGGCGTGCTGCCAAGAAAGCTCCAGTCCCTGCCGGTCAAAGTCACATCGGGGGTCTCGAAGAAATCAAGCAGCTCGCACAGGGTCTGTCCCTGTTCGTTGACCACATGCAGGTGAGCTCCCACCCGCTTGAGTTTGAGCTGTTCGGCCCCCGGGCCTTGAGCCTTGCCCGATTGCTTGACCCCATCGACACTGATCTCCAGCCGCATGCCCGGCTGCGATTTGATTTGAAGGGGCTGTCCTGGGCTGACTTGCTTTTTGACCGGGATCGGTTGCTTGGCGGTGGGATCCAGATTCTGAATTTCGACGAGCATTTTTATGCTTTCTTAAACAACTTGAGGTTTATTCGTACCCGAGCAACCTGATCGATAAAGTGATCTTTTGGCGCTTACTCAGTTCACACGCTGACACAGAGGCTGGCGGAGAATATGAAAGTTTGTGGAGGTAAAAATTAAGAAAAGTAAAAGTTAATTTTTATAACTAAAGCAGGGGCCGTGCGGCTCAAGCTCGCCAAAAATGCTGGCCCGGCCCTGATAAAGCGAAGCCAGACCCCCGAGGGCCCAGGCAAGATGCTGGGCCGCAGGACCTGAAGGGCGTTTTGCAATCAACGGACAAGCCTGAGGGCAGGTCAGGCTCCGTTGACGCAGTAGAGATGGGGCGCCCTGGCCGAAAAATGACAGGTGGCCGCAAGGTGGCTACAGGCGAGCCTGCAGCCGAGGGGACAACGCCGTCGATGGGCCGCAAAGGCGAGCCCGCCGGATCACCGCTTACGACCAGCGTCTGCGGGTGAGGCCGCAGCTGCGCCTGGCCGATGGCATGGCCGATCGCCTGGAAAGTGCGGCTAAGGGGGAAAGGTCAGTGCGGCCGGCGACCGCCAGATGGCGCTGGTGACAGCCAAGCCAAGCTGCTTGGCTGCCCGAACGCCTGTCTCATCGATGGGCCGAGGCTTTGGACAGGGTTTGTCAACTTGCCCGGCTGTGCGCGGGCAGGCAACGCCCATTTAGCGGTTGCGCGATCCTTCGAAGGTGAGTTCGCTGAGCGCGCAAAAGTCCTGGTTTCTTTTCTCTTCGCTTCGGCCAGACCGGTACTCGACCCGCACATCGAAGATGCAGCCCCGATCGGCCGAGGGCTCGAGCTTGAAGCGCTCACCCGGCGAAAGCGTCTTCTGGCCCAGCCAATCGCCCCCCCAATCCTTGGATTCGGTGGAGGACACATACACCCGAAAGATGGACTCACCTGCCCGGTTGATCAGCCACAGGGACGTGTCCAGAGGCGGCGCTGCGGCCGGTGGTGCGGCTGGCGCTCTGGGCGGTGTGTTGTCGGAGGCTGAAGGGGGACCTGAACAATCAACCCGGTGGCTGAAGCTTCGCAGCACATCGGCCAGTTGCGCGGTGTCGAGGCTCGCTCCGCGTTCCACGGAGGAGGTGGGGACCGCGTTTTTCCTCAGGAACTGCACCAGGGTCTGCAGCGACACGGCAAAGTTGACGTTTTGCGGAATGTCGCCCGTGACTCTGGAGATCTCCGAGGCGTTGAGTTTGGCCACCACCACACCAATCACGCCGCCGGAAGAGTCGACCACAGCTCCGCCGCTGTTGCCTGGCTGAACCGGCGTGGAAATCTGGATCTGGTTGGCCGCATCTCGCATGCCGCGCAAACCGCTGACCACCCCGCTGGTGAAATTGCCGCCCTCACTGAGCAAGCCCGTCAACGGGAACCCAAACGCGTACGCAGGCTCACCGAGCCTGACGCTGCCGGGGCGGCGTATCGGAGCGATGGGCCCGGACAGGCCCGAGACCCGCAGCAAGGCCAGGTCGATCAGGTCATCCGAGTCGACCACCCGGGCCGCCCTGCGGCCGTCAGCCGAAACCACCTGGATGCGCTGGCAGTCGGCCACCACATGCTGGTTGGTGATCAGCAGCCCCGGGGCCACCAAAAACCCTGTTCCGGTCGATTGTTCTTCGTCGGATCCACGGCGATTTTCGGCCTCTAGGCGCCGCTTCCTCTCGGCTTCGAGCTGCGCCTCGAGCTCCTGACGCCGCTGCCGCTCGGCTTCAGCCTGCGCGGCCAGCCTGTCCCTTTCGGCTCTGCCGGGGTCCACCGATGCGACGCCGGGAACCAGCCCTTCGGCTGCAAACGGGTACCGGCGCTGGTCGAGCACCTGGGACTGCACCAGGGTGTCGGCCACCCACCGCCCCTGCCGGTTGACGGAGCCATCGCGGGCGTACTCGATACCGAACCCGTGATACTTGTCGTCACGGAAATCTCCCGTATAGCGGGAGCCACTGGCAAACACATAGGTGCCCTGGCCATTGCGTTTTCCGTCCCTGAATTCGCCCTCGTAGCGATCACCCCTGCCCGGGCCGTCGGCCAAGAAATAGAACACACCTTGACCGTGCAAGATGCCGTCCTTGAACTCACCCACGTACTTATTGCCACCCGAGAAAGTCAGGATGCCTTGGCCGTTGCGTTTGTCGCCCCTGAAATCGCCGACATAGACGTCGCCGCCACTCAAAGTTTGCACGCCCTGGCAGTTGTTCCAGTAACTGCGCGACCAATCGCCTTGGCAGGGCGGCAGCCTAGACTGGGCCACCGCCGCCAGGGGCAGCGCCGCGACCCACAAAAGCCTGTACAAAAAATGCATGCTCCGAGTTTATGACCGAACCGACCCTGTGACAACGTCACCAGAAAGTACTGCGCCGAGCCCGCAGACCGCTGGCCCGCAGTCCCGCCAGGGGGTGACGGTCAGATCGGCCGCAAAGCGGGCGCCGGCTCCCGGGTGGACAGATGCTCTGCCCACACCGAGGCCCACCGAATCTGGCACCACACAGACGTCGGCGCTGCGATCGGGCCGATCGCACGACGCGTCTCGCAAGCCCACAGCAGCCAGGGGCCGCAGCGCAGCTTGAGCCACAGCAGGGCGGGGTCGGGGTGGGCTTCAATGCCCTCCAGCCGGGCCGGCAAGGCGCCGTCATGGGCTTGCAGACTCACCGTGACATCGCGGGCCAGGACGCGCAGACGCACGACCTGCCCCGGCGCGCGGCCCGGGTCGCTGATCCAGAAACTGGCGCCCTGCGAACCGACGCGGGCTTGCCCAAAATGCGCATCGCGCTCCATCACCACCGCCTCGAGCACGGCCCCAGGTTCCTGGCCTATGCGCCGCGCCCCGTCGGGATCGGTCAGGACCTGCTCGAGCGCCGCGCTGCTGCGCACCCGGCCTTGCTCCATGAGCACCAGGTGAGTGGCCAGGCGAGCCACTTCGTCGCTGGCATGGGTGATGTAGACCATCGGAATGCTCAGCCCGTCGCGCAGCCGCTCGAGCCAGGGAAAGATTTCGCGCCGGCGAGGCGCGTCCAGCGAGGCCAGCGGCTCGTCGAGCAACAGCAGGGCAGGCTCTGTGGCCAGCGCGCGGGCAATGGCCACGCGCTGGCGCTCGCCGCCCGAGAGCTCGCCGGGCATGCGGCCGGCCAGATGCGCGATGCCCAACAGCTCGACTGCCTCCTGCAGCGACCTGGCAGCACCGGCCTTGTTGACGCGCCGGATGCCATATTCAAGATTGCGCTGGACATTCAGATGGTCGAACAGGCTGGCCTCCTGAAAGACGTAGCCCAGGTCGCGCTGCCAGGTGGGCACAAACAGGCCGCGCGCGCTGTCCTGCCAGATACGTCCGGCCACCACCACCCGCCCGCTGGCGCGCTCGAGCCCAGCGATGCACCGCAGCAGCGTGGTTTTGCCCGCGCCCGAGGCCCCAAAGACCACGGTGATGCCGCGCGGCGGCAAGCTCAATTGGACCTGTAAGTCAAAGCCGGGGCGAGCCAGTGACACATCAACAGTCAACGCGTCATCGGCGCTGATGTCGCTCACACCCCTTGCGGCCCTCAAGGCAGCACCCGATCCTGGCGCTTCTTGAGCAGCGACAGCGCCACCAGCACCACAAACGAAAACCCCACCATGCCGGCGGCCAGCGTGTGCGCCTGGGCATAGTCCATCGCCTCCACGTGCGCATAAATCTGGGTCGAGACCACCTGCGTCTGGCCCGGGATGTTGCCGCCGATCATGAGCACCACGCCAAACTCGCCGACGGTGTGCGCAAAAGTGAGCACGGCGGCGGTCAGCAGGCCAGGGCGGGCCAAGGGCAGCGCCACCGTAAAAAAGGCATCGATCGGCCGTGCCCGCAGGGTGGCGGCCACTTCCAGGGGACGCTTTCCCATGGCCTCAAAGGCATGCTGGATCGGCTGGACGGCAAAGGGCAGCGAGAAAACGATCGAACCCAGCAACAAGCCACCGAAAGAAAACGACAACACGCCCAACCCCAAGGCCTGGGTGATCTGACCGATCCAGCCCTGCGGCCCGAGCAGTACCAACAGATAAAAGCCCAGCACGGTGGGCGGCAGCACCAACGGCAGCGTGGCCAGCGCCGAGACGGCCGGGCGCCAGCGCGAGGTCGTCTGCGACAGCCACCACGCCAAGGGAGTGGCCAGGATCAGGAGGCACAGGGTGGTCAGGCTGGCCAGCTCAATCGTCAGCACGATGGCCTGCCAGTCCTGGGGGCTCAATTGGAAGGTGGTTGCAAGGGTCATCGGCAATCCGCCCATGCTCAGCGCTCGTAGCCTGCTGCGCGTATCACCGCCTGGGCGGCAGGGCCGTGCAGGTAAGCCAGAAAGGCCTGCGCCCCAGCATGGCCTGCACCGGTCTTGAGCAGCACCGCGTCTTGCCGAATCGGGTCGTGCAAATGCGCGGGCACCATCCAGGCCGAGCCCTCGCGGATCTGTCCATCACTGAGCACCTGCGACAGCGCCACAAAACCCAGATCGGCATTGCCCGAGGCCACGAACTGATAGACCTGGGCAATATTGCTGCCCTCAACCACCCTGGGCGCCACGGTCTCAGCCAGGCCCAGGCTGCGCAAGGTTTGCAGGGCCGCTGCGCCATAGGGCGCCAAGCGCGGGTTGGCCAGGGCGAGCTTGTCAAAGCGCCCGCTGCGCAGCACCTGGCCGTCAAGGCCGCCGCTCTTTTTGCTCCACAGCACCAGCCGCCCCGTGGCATAGGTCAGGCGCGTGCCGCTTACGGCCAGGCCCTCGCGCTCGAGCTGGGCGGGGGTCTGCTGGTCGGCCGCGAGGAAGACGGCAAAAGGCGCGCCATTGCTGATCTGGGCATACAAGCTGCCGGTGGCACCAAACGACAACAGCACCTTGTGGCCGCTGTGGCGCTCGAAGGCCTGCGCAATGCGCTTGGCCGGGGCCGCGAAGTTGGCTGCCACTGCCACCTGGACAGGCGCCGTGTTGGCCGCAGCGGCCAGAGCAGGCCACAGCCCGGCCAGGGCCAGGGCGCTGACACACTTGAAGGCCCATGCGCGCAGGCGGTGCAAGCGTCTCATAAGGGGAAAGATAAGGAGAAAATCGCTATGATCGACATGAACTTCGATTCTAGCAGCGCTATTCTTTTTATGAACAGCGAACAATCTGGCACGCCGTATGACCAAACCCGCCCTCCACTACGAACAGGCCCTGGGCAGCGCCATGACCGACAAGCGGCTCGATGTGCTGCGGGCCATTCATGCGCTGGGTTCGATTTCGCAGGCCGGGCGGGCTGCGGGGGTGAGCTACAAGGCGGCATGGCAGGCCGTTGAAACCTTGAGCAATTTGGCCGGCGTACCGCTGATCGAAAAAGCCGTGGGCGGCTCGGGTGGAGGCGGAGCGCGACTGACCGGCCACGGGGCGGAGCTGCTGCGCGCGGCCGACCTGCTCAACCAGGCACGCCAAGAGGCCCTGGCGCAGATCCAACGCGCGGGCAAAGGGCTCGACCTTCAAGGCGTAGCCAGCGTGGGCCTGCGCACCAGCATGCGCAACCACCTGCCCTGCACCATCGGGCAGATCAAGAGCTCGCGCGGGGCGGTGCGGGTGTTCATGCACACATCAGCGGGCCTGCCCATCGTCTCGCGCATCACGCGCGAGAGCCAGCAGCTTCTGGGCCTAAAGGCCGGCATGCAGGTGCTGGCGCTGTGCAAGGCCACCGCAGTGACCGTGGCGCCGACCATCGTGGCCGCCGGTGAGGTGAACCTGCTGCACGGCCAGGTGCTGCGCCGCGCCAGCTCAGACAGCGGCGAAGTCACGCTGCAGCTGGCCGGCGATCTGTCGCTGGTGGGCTTTGCCGAGAGCACGCAAGAGCTCAAGCTGCGCCGCCCCGCTATGGCGGCAGTCGACGAGGCGGCGGTGGTGGTGGGGCTGGCAGGCTGAGGGCGGCGCTCAGGCAAGCTTTGCAAGCACGCAGACTTAGCGGGCCCGGCCAGGGCCGCTCAGCGCCCCTTGATCAGCCCCCAAACGCGCGCCGGCGTAAACGGCATGTCGGCCTGGGTCACGCCCAGGGGCCGCAAGGCGTCGATCACCGCATTGGCCAGGGCTGGCAGCGAGCCTGAACATCCCGACTCACCCACGCCCTTGGCACCGAGCTTGTTGAGCTTCGTGGGCACCGGCACACTTTGGTGATGAAAGCTGTGCAAGATGCCGGCGCGCGGCATGGCGTAGTCCATGAAGGAGCCGGTGAGCAACTGGCCCGTGCTGCGATCGTAGACAGCGTGCTCGCCAAAGGCCTGGCCCAGGCCCTGCACGACGCCACCGTGCACCTGGCCGAGCAGCTGCTTGGGCGAGATCACCTCGCCCACGTCGTCTGCGGCCCAGTAGCCCAGCAGTTCAATCTCACCGGTCTGCGGGTCGATTTCGAGCTCGGCGATGTGGCAACCGTTGGGGAACGTGGCGCCCGATGAGGCCTCGCCAATGATCTCGAGCCCCTCAAGGGCCCGCGCCTGGGCATCAAACCAGGCCTGAAACCGCAGGCTGCGGCCGGCATCGCTGGCATGGTGCCAGCGGCTGCCCTCGATCAGCACCTCTTCCTCGCCGCAGCCCCACTGCGCGGCCACCTGCGCCCTGCCCTGCTCCATCAGCCGGCGGCACAGGTCGACGATGGCGCTGCCCAGGCCATAGAGGGTGCGCGAGCCGCCGGTGGAATTGCCCACCAGATCGCGGCCGACCTCACCGGCGACAAAGCGCACCTGCTCAACCGGCAAGCCCAGTTCGCGCTCGACGATTTGGGCAAAGGACGTCTCATGGCCTTGGCCAGATGCGCCCGAGATCGCGTGCAGGGTCAGCCCAGCGGCCTCGATGCGGCCACGCACCTGGTCCTTGGCGGCAGCGCCCGGGCCCGAGGACTCGAGGTAGTAGGCCAGGCCGCGGCCAAACAGGCGAGCGCGTGCCTGCGACTGCTGGCGCCGCAGGGCGACGCCGTCGGGGTCGGATACGGCCAGCGTGCGGTCCATGACGCGCTCGAAGTCACCGTTGTCGTAGACCGTTCCATTGGCCGTCTTGTAGGGGAACTCGGCTGGCGCAATGAAGTTAAGCCGACGCAAAGCCACCGGATCGAACCCATGCTCGTGCGCAGCATGGTCAATGAGGCGCTCGATGGCATACGACACATCGGGGCGGCCCGCGCCTCGGTAGGCCGACACCGGCACGGTGTTGGTGTAGAAGATGTGCGAGCGCATGTGCAGCGCCGGCACCTTGTAGACGCCACCCATGGTGATGGACAAGTTGCGCGCGCCAATGTGTGTGCTGAAGTAGGCGTTAAACGCGCCCACATCGACCTGGTTGTCAAAGCGAATGGCCAGAATGCGGCCTTGCGCATCGAGCGCAATATGACCGTGCAGGGTGAGCGCACGCCCATGCCAGTCGCTGAAAAACGTCTCGGAGCGGCTGCTGGTCCACTTGATGGGCCGGCCCAGGGTGCGGGCGGCAAGCATGAGCAACACATGCTCGGGCGTGACGGTGCCGCGCAGGCCAAAGGAGCCGCCCACATCCTGGGTGTGGATGCGGATCGAGTCGGCTGGCCAGCCCGTGATGGAAGCGAGCATGCCCAGCATGCCCAACAGGCCCTGGGTGGGCGTGCGCACATGGGTCTGGCCGCTGGCCGCATCATGCCATGCCTGCACCGCACGCGGCTCCATCGGCGCCGGAATCAGCCTCTGGCTGGCGACCTTGACGTTGGAGGTCATGGCCGCGCGCGCAAAGGCCGCATCGACCGCTGCGCGATCGCCGTTTTCATAAATGACCGAGGTGTTGCCCGGCGCGCTGGCGTGCAGCTGCACGGCGCCTGGGGCGGTGGCGTCCTCGAAGTTGACCACGCAGGGCAGGCTGTCGTAATCGATGGCAGCAAGCTCGGCCGCATCGGCCGCCTGCGCCGCCGTTTCGGCAACGACCATGGCGATGGGCTGGCCAACATAATGCACCGTGCTGGCAGCGAGCACCGGCATGCGGCAAATCACCTGAGGCCGATCCTGCGCGTCTTTGACCGTCACGGCGTTGATGAGCTCGGTAAAGCCTGCCTGCGCGACATCGTCGGCCGTGAGCACGGCCTGCACGCCCGGGGCGCTGCGCACCTGGCTCCAGTCGGCCTTGAAACGGGCATGGGCATGGTCCGATCGCACCATCACCGCGTACAAGCTGCCCGCCATGACCGCGTCGGATGTGAATTGGCCGTGGCCCGTGATGAGCCGCTGGTCTTCCTTGCGCAGCAAGGTCGCAGCCGCGCTCATGGCTTGGCCCCCTGCATGGCCTGGGCTGCCTCCTGCACCGCATCGACGATGTGCACATAGCCGGTGCAGCGGCACAGATTGCCTTCGAGGCCCTCTTCAATCTGCGCGCGAGTAGGTCGGGGGTTGTGGCGCAGCAAGTCAACGCTGGACATGATCATGCCGGGCGTACAAAAGCCGCATTGCAGACCGTGGCAGCGAGAAAAAGCCTCTTGCACCGGGTGCAGCGTGCCCGCACCCAGGCCTTCAATGGTGAGCACCTCGCCCCCATCGGCCTGCGCCGCCAGCACGGTGCACGACTTGACCGCGCGGTCGTTGAGGTGCACGGTGCAGCAGCCACACTGCGTGGTGTCGCAGCCGATGTGGGTGCCGGTCAGTGCGAACTGATCGCGGATGACATCGACGAGCAGGGCATGGTCGGGCACCTCGAGGCTGCGGGGCGTGCCGTTGAGAGAAAACTGGATGCGCATGAGGGGGCCAGGTGGTGGAGGTCAAAAATGCAGTCGGGCAGCTGACTCGAGACGGCACCGAAGGCGGTGCGCCAATGCGCGCACGCGCCAGATGCCGAGCTCAGGCCGGTGCTCAGACCGTGCCGCGCCAGCGACGCCACCAGACGGTCTGGCTAAAGATAGTCAGCAGCAACGCAGCCAAAATCACAGCCGACAGCGGCGACGTGAGGAATTCTGCCGCAAATTGCGCCGGCTTGCCCTCGGCCGAGATCATGGCCTGCCGGTAGCTCTTGTCCATCAAGGGCCCCAAGATCATGCCCAAGATGACCGGCCCCACCTGAAAACCGTAGATTTTGAGAAAGTAGCCAAAGATACCAAAGCCGAGCATCCAGTACACATCGACCGGGTTGTTGTTGATCGCATAGGCACCCACGGCACAGAGAACCAAAATCAGCGGCAGCAAGATGGGCTTGGGCGTCTCGACAATCTTGGCGAACAACTTGATGCCCGTCAGGCCAAAAATCAGCAAGAAGCAATTGGCCAGCACCAGACTGCCCACGATGAACCAAAACAGATGGGGCGTCTCAATCATCAGCATCGGGCCTGGCTTGAGCCCATGGATGTAGAGCGCGCCAATGATCACAGCCGTGACCGCATCGCCCGGAATGCCCAGCGTCATCATGGGAATGTAGGCGCCACCGACGGCCGCATTGTTGGCCGACTCGGGCGCCACCAGCCCCTCTTCGGCCCCTTGGCCGAAGGGACGGGTCGGGTTCTTGACCGAGCGCTTGGCGTGGTCGTAAGCCATGAGCGCAGCAATATCGCCGCCAGCGCCTGGCAAAGCGCCCACCACCACGCCGATGCCCGAGGCTCGCATCGACAGCGGCAAATGCTTGCGCACCCTGGCCCACGACGGCACGATGCGCGAAACATCCTGGCGCACGGCCCGGGTCTTGAGTTCGTGCAATTGCACCAGCACCTCGGCCACGCCAAAAAAGCCGATCATGGCCGCCACATATGAAATGCCCGCAGTCATCTGAACCTGACCGAAGGTAAACCGATGCTCGGCCGTCATCGGATCGAGCCCGACCATGCTGATGAGCACGCCAAGCGCGCCAGCAAAAATCCCCTTGACCAGGGAGCCGCCCGAGAGAGCGCCCACCAGCAAGATGCCCCAGATAGCCAGCATGAGGTAATCGCGGGGCGCAAACTTGAGCGCAAACTCTGACAGCGCAGGCGCCGCAACAGCGAGGGCGGCGATGCCCATAAAGCCACCGATGACTGACGTCACCGTGGTCAGCCCAATGGCCATGCCGGCCTCGCCCCGCTTGGCCAGCGGATAGCCGTCGAGTCCCGTGGCGATGGCCGCCGGCGCGCCCGGTATGTTGAGCAAGATGGCACTGCGCGAGCCGCCGTAGACACCGCCCAGGAAAATGCCAGAGATCAGGGTCAGGGCCTCATTGACATGCCACTTGAACGTGAACGAGATCAGGATGGAGACCGCCATCGTGACCGACAAGCCCGGAATCGCGCCGATATAGATGCCAGCAAAGGTCCCGGCTGCTGTCAAAAACAGCAGATAGGGATCGGTCCAGCTCATCAAGAAGTACTCGAGCGCCTGCATCATCTAAACACCGCCTGCACCCAGCTGCCCTGAGGCAGCACCACTGAGAAAATGGTTTGAAACACAACGTAGATGGCAGCCAAGCTCGCTGCACTGACCCCCGCGTTAAGCAACCAGCGGCGGCTGCCGAGCAAACGCATGGACAGCAGCAAAAACAAAAAGGAGGCGCCTACAAAACCCAGCCGCGACAGGGCCAGCATGTACAGGCAGACCGCCAAGGTGAAGCCAAACCAGATTGGCGGCGTGACGCGCGCCACAAAGCTCTGCCAGTGGCCGCGCCCTGAAGAATCCGCGGGCCCGCGCCGCAGGCTCTGCACAACGAACACGGCGCCGGTGACGACCATGGTGGCCGTTGCCAGCATGGGGAACATGCCGGCCGAGGTCAGCGACTCAAAGCCAGAAATGCCATAAGCCTGCCACAGCAAAAACAGGCTCAAGCCGAGCAACAGCGCGCAGAAGGCCAGCTCGCCGGGCAGCCGCCGAGGCGGCCCGGGCTCACCGCCTTCTTGCGGGCGGGGTGGTGCAGACATCAGGGGCGGGCAATGCCCAGGTCAGCGGGCGAGCGCTTGGCCACACCGGCTTCTTGCAGTGTCCATGCGGTGACCGACTGCCACTTCTTCAGAAAGGCATCGGCCTCGGCGCCCGAGATGTTCATGACTGCGTTGCCACGCCCGACCATCAGATCGACAAACTTGGGGTTGCTCGCAGCGGTCTTGAACGCGGCTGTCAGCCTAGCTTTGACCGCATCGGGCACATCACGCTTGACGAAGACGCCGTAAAACGGCCCCCAGGGCAGGTACTTGCCAATGGCTGGCAGGTCACCGGTCAAGGCCGGGATGCCCTCGTAAGGCTGCGAGCTGAGCACGGCAATAGCCTTGACCCGCCCG
Source organism: Comamonadaceae bacterium (assembly GCA_947459405.1). Classification (GTDB taxonomy): domain Bacteria; phylum Pseudomonadota; class Gammaproteobacteria; order Burkholderiales; family Burkholderiaceae_C; genus Polaromonas. The sequence goes on along the minus strand of CANHDQ010000028.1, from coordinate 6,753 downwards.
GCCTTGATGTGCTCGGAGGCAGCGCCCAGCCCCACCGGCATGAAGTCGACGTGGCCACCCTGCAGTGCGGTCAGGCCAGGGCCCTCGCCGTCAAAGGGCACGGCTGTCACGGGCATCTTGGTGACCGTGCCGATCATGGAGCCCACGCTGTGCGGCAGCCCGCCGGGACCAGTTGAGCCCATCTTGACCTTGCCCGGATTGGCTTGAATGTCGGCCAGCAAGTCCTTGAAAGATTTCCAGGGCTTGTCTTTGTTGGCCACAATCACCACGATGCCGCGGCCCAAAATGTTGACCGGATAGAACTTGGAGTAGTCCAGATCGCCCAGGCCAAGCACGCCGTGCAGTTGCGGGTTTTCGGCACCCATCAGCAAGGTGTAGCCGTCCGAGGGCTGCTGATTGACGAAGTTGGTCGAAATCGCGCCCGAGCCGCCCGAGCGGTTTTGCAGGACGATCTTCTTGCCCAGCGCCTCTTCAGCCATGGGGGCCACCGCGCGCGCCACCACGTCAGTGGCACCGCCCGCACCCCACATGATCACGCCCGAGAGCTCGCGCTCGGGAAAAGCTTGGGCGCTGGCAAAACCACCGGCCAGGGCCAGGCAAGCCAGGGTCATGCCACGACGAAAAGAATTCATGTATTGCTCCTAAAAATGACATTGCAACCGGGTGTGCGGCCCGACCGGGCCCGGAACCCACAAGAAAACGAGGGCGATCATAGTGGCCACGCGGCGATCGCCCTATTGGTATCAATGCTAGTTTTCTTCAAAATACCCATAGAGCCCGCCGGAGTCAACGCTGGGGCTGTTCAAAGCAGCGCGGCCGGCGCAAGATAGAGATTTGAGCCCACAGGGAGCATGCCCATGACATCTGACGAACGCGACGAGCTGATGCGATTTTTGCGCGACCTTTCGACCTCGCGCGAGCCGGTCGACCCCGGCGCTCGGGAGCTGATCGCGCAGGCCATCGCACAAAACCCGAGCGTGGGCTACCGCCTGGTGCAACAGGTGATGGGCCTGCGCATGGCGCTGCAGTCTTACCAGGGCGCGTCCAGCGCAACCACAGCAAGCCCCCAGCCAGCCGCGCCCGTGGAGCCCAACAGCTGGGGCTCGGGCCTGCTCAAGACAGCCCTGGCAGCCGGCCTGGGCGCCGCAACCGGCACCGTACTGGCCAGCCAGGCCGATTCCTGGCTCGATGCAGCCAGCTCGTCGCTCGATTTAGGCGACTAAGGCCCAGCGGGCTTGGCAAGCCTGGATTGCTTCGTTCCTCGCAATGACACAGCGGGGGTGCAATGACAGGGCGGGGACGCAATGAAAGGCCAGGGGACGCATGACGAACAGCTCCGTCATTGCGAGGCCGAAGGCCGTGGCAATCCATGTCGTTGTACGACCGCCGACGGATCGCTTCGTTCCTCGCGATGACAGGGCGGGGACGCAATGAAAGGCCAGGGACGCGACGACGAAACGATCGTGCCAAGCCGGTGGCCGCTCACTCCACCTTGGCCGACTGGCGCAATTGTTCGATCGCGGCCTGCACCCGTTGCTGAGCGATTGCACGCAGCAATTGGGGCCGCAGGGTGTCCCGTGCAGGCGGACTGAAGGCGCGCTCTTCTTCGAGCGCCACCACATGCCAGCCGGCCGGGCCGCGAACGGCCGCTGGGGCCAGTTGCCCGGACTTGAGCGACTCCACGGCCTTGAGCAGGGCAGGCTGCATTTCGCCCTGGGCCAGCCAGTCGGTCAGGCCGCCCGTGCCACGGGTGGCTTCGTCGCGGGAATACTCGCCGGCCAAATCGGCCAGCTTGCCGCCTGAGCGCAGGCGCTCGAGCAGCAGCTTGGCTGTGTCTTCCTCGTTGACGAGGATGTGGCGCAAGCGGTATTGCTTGGGGCCCAACAGCTTGACCTGGCGCTCGTACTCGATGCGCAGGTCTTCGTCGCTGACCTCCTTGGACTGGGCGATCTGCTGCTGCCAAGCCTGGATCAGCACCGACTGACGCGCCAACTCCATCTGCGCCTGTACCAGCGGCAGCTTGTCCAACCCCTCCTTGACGGCCGCCTGACCCATCAGTGCCTGGGTGACCAGAGCCTCGCGAACGGCTGCCTGCACTTGCGGCGAGTTGGGCGCGCCGCGGGCGATTTGCTCGCGCAGCAGCACCTCAGCGCGGGCCAGGGACTGTGGCTCGCCGTTGACGGTCACGAAAGCTCGGCTCAGGCCGTCCTGACCTGGGGTTGCCTGCGACCAGGCCAGGGCGGGGAGCAAGGCGAGCAGCGCCGCGGCGCATGCAGCGCGAAGGGCCAAACAACGAGACTCAAACATGACACCACCCCGAGTTCGATAACCTAGACGATCTGCAACTGTAGCGCATGGTGTGGGCTGCAGTATGGTGACATCAGCGCCGCACAGGTCGATGAGGGCCGCCCTTGTGTCGCTGGCACAATCTCTGGACATGCGCATCTTGGTCATCCGCTTGTCGGCAATGGGCGACATCGTGCACGCCCTGCCAGCCATCACCGACTTGCGCAAGGCCTTGCCGCAGGCACACATCACCCTTGCGGTCGATGAGCGGTTTGTCGAACTTGCACAAATGCAGGCGCACGCCGACGAAGTGCTGTCGTTTCCACTCAAAAGGTGGAAGCGCGCCTTCTTGCGCAAATCAACGTGGCGAGAGTTGCTTCAAACCCTCAAGCGATACCGTGAAGTTCATTACGATCACGTCATCGATGTACACGGGGTGCCCAAAAGCGCGATCGTGGCCTGGCTGGCCAAGGCCAGCCTTCGCTCGGGACCAGACTCGCAATACAGCGTAGGCTGGTTGCCTCGGCTGATCTACCAGCAAGCCTGCCACCCTGCGAGCTGGACCCCAAGAACACAGTGGGTCAGACACATTGCCGCCCAATCCATCGGACGCGCAATGGAAGGTCCTGCAGATTTTGGTCTCAAGCTGGCCTGGCAAGGGCAAACGTCCAGCACCATCGCCTTGGTGGTCAACACGGCCGGCGCGGAGCGTCTTTGGAAAGAGGCGCACTGGATCGAGCTCGGACAACTGATCGCCAAGCGCGGGCTGCGCATGCTGTTGCCCTGGGGAAACGCCGCGGAACGCGAGCGTGTCACCAGGTTGATTGAGGCCATAGGCCCCGCACACTGCGAGATCGGTCCCCAGCAATCGTTGCCGGCGTGGGCTGCCACATTGAGTCTGTGCCGTGCGGTCATCGGAGTCGACACAGGCCTTCTGCACATCGCGGCAGCCATCGGCGTCCCCTGCCTGGGCTTGTTTACCACCAGCGATCCACGCCTCTTGATATCGCAGAGGCAAGAGTGGGTGAAAGCGCTGGGAGGCCCGCAAAGTCCACAAGCCATGCCCCAAGACGCCTGCCTGGCTTTTGATGAACTGCTGATCGCCTCAGGGCGCTGAGGCTGGCACGCCTGGCTCGGGATGCCCCGTAAGCCGTGCCCCTTGCCTCTTTAATTGCCCCGAATATTGTTTTCCTGCGCGACCTGACGCCACAGCACAATCTCGCTGGCGATCAGGCGGGCAAACTCATCGGGCGTGTTGGTCATCGGGATGCTGGCCTTGGCGGCGATGCGCGCGCGCACGTCAGGCATGTCGACTATGCGCACCATTTCCTCGTGCAAGCGCTTGATGATGTCGGCCGGTGTGCCGGCCGGCGCGAGAAGGCCAATCCACAGCGAGACCCTGAGGTCAATGCCCAGTTCGGCCAGCGTCGGCACATTGGGCAGGTCTTTCAGGCGCTCGGCCGACGTGACGGCCAGGGCTTTGACGCGCCCGCTTTGCAAGCCGGTGATGGCCGGGCCGGAGTCGGCCAGGGTCATGGTCACATCACCGGTCATCACGGCCTGCACCGATTCATTGGCGCCTTTGTAGGGAATGTGCATGAACTTGGCGCCGGTGCGCCGGTTGAACAGCTCGGTGGCCAGCTGGAACGATGCCGAGCTGGCGCCGTAGTTGGCCTTGTCGGGGTTGGCGCGCGACTGCGCCACCAGCTCCTGTACATTGCGCGCCGGGTTGTTGGCGTTGACGAGCAAGACCAGGGGCGAGTTGCTCATGATGGAGATCGGCGCGAAGTCGCGCGGGCCGTATGGCAGCTTGTCGTTTAGCGCATGGTTGAAGATGATGGGGCCAGGTGCGCCCATCATCAGGGTGTAACCATCGGGCTTGGCCTTTGAGACCATGGTGCTGGCCACAACCGCGCCCACACTGGGGCGGTTTTCAATCACCACCGGCTGCTTGAGCCGATCGGCGAGCTTTTCGGCCAGCAGCCGCGCAATGAAGTCCACCCCGCCGCCGGCGGCATAGCCGACCACGATGGTCACGGGCTTGTTGGGATAGTCTTGCGCCTGCGCGAAGGGAGCCAGGCACGCGGCGGCCAGCACAAGGGCTGCACGCTTGAAGACGGTGGAAAGCAACATGGGCGCTCCTTGAAAAAAATGACTCACTGCAGCCCGATCTGCACATTGAGCACGGCCGAGCGGCCCTGTTCGAGTGCTTGCAGACAACGGGCAATGGCGGCATCGGCCTGCTCGGGATCGCGCAGGCATTCGCCATACGCGCCAAAGGCCTGCCCCACCTGTTCAAAATGCCGGGCCGCACCTTGCAGGCGCGACTGGTACTCGTTGGCCTGAGCCGCCGCGCCATCGGGGTAGACGCGCAGCACCGCCTCCTTGACCGCCTGCCAGCCGCCGTTGTCGAGCACGACGGTGAAGATGGGCAGGCCGTAGCGCTGGGCGGTGGCATAGACCGAGCTGGGCGTGCAAAAGTGAAAGCCGCCGTCACCGACGATATGCACCACGCGCGCGCCCGGCCGCGCCAGCTTGGCTCCTAAAGCCATGCCGCCGCTGTAACCGAGCCCTCCACCGGCCCCGCCCCAAAAAGTCAGCGGCTCGGTGCGCGAAATCTGTTGCATCACCGCCGGCGAATTGCGCACCGCCTCGTTGATGACGATGTCCTGCGCCGCCAGAGCGCGGCCTAGGGCTGCACAAATCCAGGCCGGTGCAATCGCATCGACCTGCCCCGGCTTGGACTCCGCCTGCGCCCAAGCACCGCGTCGACGCACGGCTGCCTCGGCCAGCTTAAGCCGCCGGTGCGCAGCGCGCTCGTGAAAGTCGGCATTGGCGCCCTCGCGCACGAGCGCGGCCACCTGGCGCAGCACCGTGCCGGCATCGGCCTGCACCCGCAGGTCGGTGGCAAAGCCCCACATGGGATAGTCCTGCTTGATCGGATCGACATCGATGTGGGCCCACCAGGTCCCGGGCTCGGGCTGGACGAACTTGGGCAGCCAGGGCACATCGACATCGAGCAGCAAACCGACATCGGCGCCGGGCAGGACGGCAGACGGATCAAAACCAGCAAAACAGTCTGACTGTCTTGAAATGCTCAGGGTGCTGGCCATGTAGTCCACCACCGGCATGCCGCACAGCTGCGCCAAATCTTCCAGCGCGGCCACGGCCTCGGCCTTGCGCCCGAGGTAGGACGTGATCACCACCGGCTGCTTGGCCGACAGCAAGCGATCGGCGATGCGCTGCGCCCGCTCGGGGTCAACGCCGCCGAGCAATGACGGGCCGTAGCGCTGGGCATCGAAAGCCTGGTCGCTCGCGCTGACCTCCTCGGCCAGCACCTCACGCGGCAAGGTCATGAACACCGGCCCGGGCGGCTCCGTGTGCATCACCGTGTGGGCGCGGCGAAGCGCCTCGCGAGCCACCACGGCCGTGGGCAGGTTGTATTCCCATTTAACGTAGGGGCGCACCAGGCTGCCGATGTCAAACGGGTCTTGTACAAAATGCACATAGTTGTCGCGCGAGCCGGGCAGCTCGCCGCGCAGCGTAAAGGGCGCCTTGCCCGCCAGCAGCATGACCGGCAAACGGGCGCGCAGCATGTTGTGCATGCCCATGACGGCGTTGGCCGTGCCGGCATCGACATGCACCATCACCGCCTGACCGCGACCGGTGAGGGCGGCGTAACCGGCGGCCATGTGCACGGCCACGTTTTCATGCGGACACAAGATGAACTGCGGATGGGGCCGACCTTGCGCGTCCCAACGCGCGAGCTCCTCAATCAGGCTGACATGGTCTGTTCCCAAGTTGGAGAACACATGCTCGATGCCCAGATCGGTGAGCCCCTGAAGAAAGTGATGGGCGCCGCTGGCGCTGGACGTGGGCTGTGGGGTCATGAGGGGGCAATTGTGGAAGCAGGGCCAAGCCGCACGGCGCAAGGCATGAACATTGCGCCGATGATGCGGGCCACGGGCGGCTCGTGCCACAGGGCAATCCCTAAGCACGCTAAGTATCTTTTCGTCGCATGCTTGAGGCTGCAGCGGCTCCATGCGCCAGACCTGCCTTGACATGAACAGCAGCACCCCAATCCCCACTGATGTCCAGCTCGCCTGCCAGGCCAGCTTGATGACCTTCATGGCCCACTTTGATGCCGACGAATTTGAGGCAATGCAGCAGTGGTTTGCCCCAGACGGCGTCTGGGTGCGCGCCGATGGCACGCTGCGCGGACTGAGCGAGCTGCGCGCCTGGTGCGCCGCGCGCAAGCCAGGGCACCTCTTTGTGCGCCACCTGATCTCCAATTTGCGCTTCGAGGCCCTGCCCGACGGGCGGGTGCGCATTCACTCCTATGTCACCGTCTACCGCCATGACGGCCAGCCCGGCGATGCGCGGCCCGCGCCCATGAACGGCCCGGCCCTGGTGGGCCGCTACACCGACGATTTGGTGCTGCACGAGGGGCGCTGGAAGATTCACCAC
>CANHDQ010000027.1 GCA_947459405.1 Comamonadaceae bacterium | reverse complement strand
TGGTTTGTTGGCGCTCTGCCTGAGCGAGGGGTTAGGCGGCGCTGCGCGAGACCAGCGGAAAGCTCTTCATCCCCGAGCAGCAGCCAAAAGCAGTGCGTCGAGACATGGGTGACCTCAGCCGGGCCAGAATGAAATGAGGCCCGGGCGAAGAACGCTGTTGCACGTCCGGTTGAACGATAGCTTGGGTGCTTTGAGGCCATTGTGCAAGAGAGGCCTGGTAATTGTACAATAACGCGTACATAAAGGAGCTGTCTCATGGATGCGATCACCTACTCCTCGGCGCGAGCCAATCTTGCCAGCACGATGGACAGAGTCTGCAGCGATCACGAACCCTTGATCATTACACGCAACGGCGAAAAGGCCGTGGTTATGCTCTCGCTCGAAGACTACAAGGCGCTGGAAGAGACTGCGTACTTGCTGCGTAGCCCAGCCAACGCCCGACGCCTGCTGAGCTCGATGGCGCAGCTCAACGCCGGCAAGGGAACCCTTCGGGAGCTTGCCGAGTGAAGCTGACGTTCTCGGATGAAGCATGGGAAGACTACCTGTACTGGCAGAAGCAAGACCGAAAAATGGTGGAGCGAATCAACAAGCTGATCAAGGAAGTGCAGCGAGATCCGTTTGTCGGCGTAGGCAAACCAGAGCCTTTGAAGCATGCCCTCTCAGGCTTCTGGTCACGCCGCATCACGGATGAACACCGAATGGTTTACCGGGTGACAGAAGATTCCCTTGAGGTCGCACAGTTGAGATTCCACTATTGATTTCAAAGGTACCCAACGTGAAGCTAACCGGCATGCGGCAGCGTCAGACTGCGCTATGAAAAGTGTCTACAGGTTTGGGGGAATGCCAACCGGAATTCGCACGGTGCAAGAGCGGCTGGGCCACAGCGATGTGGGCACCACCCTGATTGATACCCATGTGCGCAAGGTCGCAGCTGGCGGCACGGCCACGGGTGCCTTGCTCAGCGTTTGAGCGATTGGTCAGCGCTTCACAAGCGCACCGGAATACCCCGCTCCCGCATCCGCTCTTTGGCCTGCCGCACGGTGTATTCGCCGTAATGAAAAATGCTGGCGGCCAGCACCGCGTCGGCCGCGCCCTGCTGCACGCCGTCGGCCAAGTGATCGAGATTGCCGACGCCGCCCGAGGCGATCACCGGCACGCTCACCGCATCGCTGACCGAGCGGGTCAGTTGCAGGTCAAAGCCGCTGCGGGTGCCGTCGCGGTCCATGCTGGTCAGCAGGATTTCGCCGGCGCCGTAGTCGGCCATCTGGCGGGCCCAGGCCACTGCGTCCAGGCCCACGTTCTTGCGCCCGCCGTGGCTGTAGACGTCCCAGCCCGGCCCCACGGCTCGGCCCTGCGCGTCCAGGCGTTTTTCGTCTTCGGGCGAGCGACGCTTGGCGTCGATGGCCACCACGATGCACTGGGCGCCATACTTCTGGGAGGCCTCCCGAATCACTTCGGGGCGGGCAATGGCGGCCGAGTTGAAGCTGGTCTTGTCAGCCCCGGCATTGAGCAGGCGGCGCACATCGTCGACGCTGCGCACGCCGCCACCGACCGTCAGGGGGATGAAGACCTGCGAGGCCACCGCTTCGATGATGTGCAAGATCAAGTCGCGCCCATCGCTGGTGGCCGTGATGTCCAGGAAGGTCAACTCGTCAGCGCCCTGTTCGTTGTAGCGCGCCGCGATCTCGACCGGGTCGCCCGCGTCGCGCAACTCGACAAAGTTGACGCCCTTGACCACGCGACCACCGGTCACATCGAGGCAGGGAATGATGCGTTTGGCAAGCATGGGCAGGTTTGAGGCAGGGCAAGCAGCAGACGCAGTGCCTGCATGAAGGTCAAAAGGGGGCCGCTGCGGCGGCGCGGTCAGCCGTTGAGTTCGTCGGCGCGCGACTGCGCTGCCGCAAAATCGAGGGCGCCAGTGTAGATGGAGCGGCCGCAGATCACGCCCTCGATGCCCTCGTCCTCGACACTGCACAGGGCCTCGATGTCGGCCATGCCCGAAAGACCACCGGAGGCGATGATCGGAATTGACAGCGCCTGGGCCAGGCGCACGGTGGCCTCGACGTTGATGCCGGTGAGCATGCCGTCGCGGCCGATGTCGGTGTAGATGACCGACTCCACGCCGTAGTCCTCAAACTTGCGCGCCAGATCAACCACCTCGTGGCCGGTGAGCTTGCTCCAGCCGTCGGTGGCGACCTTGCCGTCTTTGGCGTCCAGGCCCACGATGATGTGGCCGCCAAAGGCAGTGCAGGCGTCCTGCAAAAAACCCGGGTTCTTGACGGCAGCGGTGCCGATGATCACATAGCGCAGGCCGGCATCGAGGTAGCGCTCGATGGTGTCAAGGTCCCGGATGCCGCCGCCGAGTTGGACGTCAATTTCGCCGCCCACTTCCTTGAGAATCTTGCGGATGGCCTGCTCGTTCTTGGGCTTGCCGGCAAACGCACCGTTGAGGTCGACCAGGTGCAGGCGCCGCGCGCCCTGGTCGAGCCAGCCACGCGCGACTGCCGAGGGGTCTTCACCGAAGGTGGTGACCTGGTCCATATCGCCCTGTACGAGGCGCACGCACTGGCCGTCCTTGAGGTCGATAGCGGGTATCAAAAGCATGGTGTCGCAGCCGAGCAGGGCATCTATGAAGGGCAGGGGTCGTGTGAATTAGGGCAGCACCGGCAGCGCTCAGGGCTGCCAGGACAGGAAGTTGCGGTAAAGGGTTAAGCCGTGCTCGGCACTTTTTTCGGGGTGAAACTGCGTCGCGAAAATGTTATCCCGAGCCAGCGCGGCGGTAAAGCGCCCACCGTAGTCCGCCTGCCCCGCAGTGTGGCGCGCATCAGACGGCCGGGCGTAGTAGCTGTGCACGAAGTAAAACCAGGCCTCGTCGGCAATACCGGCCCATAAAACATGGGGTTTGCCCGAGGGACCGGGCGTCTGACCCACCCGGTTCCAACCCATCTGCGGCACCTTGAAACGGCTGCCATCGGCTTGGCGGCGGCCTTCGAGTTCAAAACGAAGAACCTGTCCGCCGATCAGGCCCAGGCCGGCCGTGACCTGGCCATCAAGGCCTTCATGGCTGAGATCGAGCAGCATCTGCATGCCCACGCACACTCCAAACAGCGGCTTGTGGGCTGCGGCGTGCAGCACGGCCTGGCGCAAGCCTGAGGCGTCGAGCGAGCGCATGCAGTCGTGCATGGCCCCCTGCCCTGGCAGCACCACACGGTCGGCCGCCAAGATCTGTTGCGCATCGCTGCTGACCACCACCTCGCAAGCCGAACCCAGCGCAGCACGCCGGACCGCCTGCGAGACAGAGCGCAGATTGCCTGAGCCGTAATCGACGACTGCGACGGTTTGCTTGGACATCGGTCAGAGCGGCGCGCCGGGGCAACCGGCGCGGCATTGGATCAGAGCGAACCCTTGGTCGAGGCAATGGCGGAGGGCGCGCGCGGATCGATTTCCAGCGCCATCCGCAAAGCACGGGCGAAAGCTTTGAACACCGTTTCAGCCTGGTGGTGGGCGTTCTCGCCGCGCAGGTTGTCGATGTGCAAGGTGATGAAAGCGTGGTTGACCAAGCCCTGGAAGAACTCATAGGCCAGTTGGGTGTCGAACTGCCCGATCATGCCGCTCTTGAACGGCACATGCATCTCCAGGCCAGGGCGGCCGGAAAAATCGACCACGACCCGCGACAGGGCCTCATCGAGCGGCACATAAGCATGGCCGTAGCGGCGCAGACCGCGCTTGTCGCCGACGGCCTGGGCCAGCGCCTGACCCAGGGTGATGCCGACGTCCTCGACCGTGTGGTGGCCGTCGATGTGCAAATCCCCCTCGGCCACGATATCCAGGTCGATGAGCCCGTGGCGGGCGATCTGATCGAGCATGTGGTCAAAAAAACCGATGCCGGTGGCCAGGCGCGACTGCCCCGTGCCATCGAGATTGATCTTGACCCGGATGCGGGTTTCGGCGGTGTGGCGGCTCACCTCGGCGATACGGGGGGCGGCCTGGGCTGGGGAGGTCATAGGCTGTGTTGAAGCGCTTGCAACAGCAGCGCGTTCTCATCGGGCGTCCCGACGGTCAGGCGCAGGCAGTTGGTCAGCAAGGGGTGCATTTTAGAAACGTTCTTGACCAGCACGCGCTGCCGCTTGAGGGCTTCAAAAACGGTCGCCGCCCGCTCGGGCGGACCGCTCAAGCGCAGCAGCACCATGTTGGCATCGCTGCGATAGGGCGTCACGCCCGGCAGCGCCGCCAGCGCGGCCAGCAGCTTTTCACGCTCGGCAACGATGGCCTGGGCCTGCTGCGCAAAGACCGCCTGGTGCTCGAGCGCAAACAGCGCGCACTCGCAATTGAGCACGCTCACGTTGTAGGGTGGGCGCACCTTGTCGATCTCGGCCATCAGTGCGGCGGGGCCCATCATGTAGCCCAACCGGATGCCAGCCAGGCCGAATTTGCTGAGGGTGCGCATCAACAGCACATGGCCGTGAGCGGCGATGCGATCGAGATAACTTTTGCTCGCAAAAGGCTGGTAGGCCTCGTCCATCACCACCAGGCCGCCTTGCCGGCCCACCGCATCGACGATGGTCTCGATGGCCGCATCGCCCCAGCAATTGGCAGTTGGGTTATTGGGATAAGCCAGGTAGGTGATGCTCGGCTTGTGCTTCCCGATGGCCTCAAGCATGGCCGGCAGATCAAGCTCGAAATCGGGGCTCAAGGGCACGCCGACGAAGTTCAGACCCTGCAATTGCGCGCTCATCGCATACATGACGAAGCCGGGCACGGGTGCCAGGATGCTGGCTCCTGGCAAGTCACAGGCCATCGCCAGCAAGGAAATGAGCTCGTCTGAGCCGTTGCCCAACATCAGCGCGAAGCCAGGCGGCATATCCGCATAGCGCGCCAGGGCCTGCCGCAAATCGCCCAGGCGTCCGTCTGGGTAGCGGTTGAGGGCCAGCGCGCCCAGCCGGCGGCCCAGCTCGGCCTGCAACTGCGGCGGCAGGCTGTAGGGGTTTTCCATCGCATCGAGCTTGACCATGCCGGCCGAATCCTGCACGGCATAGGCGTGCATGGACTGCACATCCTGGCGGATGAGACGGGCCAGACGGGTATCGAGCGTCATGGGGCGGTCCTCATCGGGGGCACGCAATCGAGACGCAGCTCGGCCGCCCGGGCGTGGGCCTGCAAGCCCTCCCCGTAGGCCAGCTCGGCCGCGATCCGACCCAAACCTTGCGCGCCGCTGTGGCTCACCTCGATCAGGCTCGAGCGCTTTTGAAAGTCGTAGACCCCCAGCGGGCTGGAAAAGCGGGCCGTCCCACTGGTGGGCAGCACATGGTTGGGGCCGGCGCAATAGTCGCCCAGCGACTCGCTGGTGTAGGCGCCCAGAAAAATAGCCCCTGCATGGCGCAGCAACGGCTCCCACTGGCCAGGCGACAGGCTCGAGACCTCCAGATGCTCCGGCGCGATCCGGTTGCTGATGTCGCACGCCTCCTGCATGCTGCGCGTGTGGATCAGGGCACCACGTCCGCTCAGGCTCTTGGCGATGATGGCCGCGCGCGGCATCTGCGGCAGCAGGCGCTCGATGGCCTGCTGCACCTGGGCAATGTAGGCAGCATCCGGGCACAGCAAGATGCTTTGCGCCAGCTCGTCGTGCTCGGCCTGCGAGAACAGGTCCATGGCCACCCAATCGGCTGGCGTACTGCCGTCGGCCAGCACCAAAATCTCGGAGGGTCCGGCGATCATGTCAATGCCGACGGTGCCGAACACGCGGCGCTTGGCCGCGGCCACATACGCGTTGCCCGGGCCGGTGATCTTGTCGACCTTGGGGACCGTCTCGGTGCCGTAGGCCAAGGCGGCAACGGCCTGGGCGCCGCCTACGGTAAAGGCCCGACTGACCCCAGCCAGATGCGCGGCTGCGAGCACGAGCGGATTTCTTTCACCCCCGGGAGTGGGCACCACCATCAGGATTTCACCCACACCGGCAACCTGCGCAGGTATGGCATTCATGAGCACCGACGAGGGGTAAGCGGCCTTGCCGCCGGGCACATAAATGCCCACGCGATCGAGCGCAGTGACCTTTTGGCCCAGCAAGGTGCCGTCTGCATCGCGGTAGCTCCAGCTTTCGCCGCAGGCCTTCTTCTGCGCCTCGTGATAGGTGCGCACACGGTCGGCGGCCGACTGCAGGGCCTCGCGCTGGGCGGCTGGCAAGGATACAAAAGCGGCCTCAAGCTCTGCCTGGCTCAGCTCCAGGGCCTTCATGTCGGCGGCGGCCAGCGCATCAAAGCGCTGCGTGTAGTGCAGCACCGCCGCATCGCCACGGGCACGGACATCGGCCAAGATGTCGGCCACGCGCTGCTCGATGGCCGCGTCGGTATCGGCCGACCATTGCAGACGGGCCTGCAAGGCCGCGTCGAAGTCGGGCTGCGCCGTTGACAGCAGCAAAGGTTGGGCTTGCATGGCGTGATTCACTGGGCGGGAGCGACGGCGCGGGCCATTGCCTCGATGATCTGGCGGATCGGTGCCTGCTTGAGCTTGAGCGCGGTCTGATTGACCACCAAACGGGCACTGATGTCCATGATGCGCTCGACCTCAACCAGATCGTTGGCCTTGAGCGTGCTGCCAGTCGAGACCAGGTCGACGATCGCATCGGCCAGACCGGTCAGCGGGGCCAGCTCCATGCTGCCGTAGAGTTTGATCAGGTCGACGTGCACGCCCTTGGTGGCGAAAAAATCGCGCGAAATCGCGATGTATTTGGTGGCCACCTTCAGCCGCGCGCCCTGGCGCACCGCGGCCGCGTAGTCAAAGCCCTGGCGCACGGCCACGCTGATGCGGCACTTGGCAATCTGCAGATCGAGCGGCTGGTAAAGCCCCTGGCTGTCGGACTCGAGCAAGGTGTCCTTGCCCACCACGCCGATGTCGGCGCTGCCATATTGCACATAAGTGGGCACGTCGGTGGCACGCACGAGCACCACCCGCAGATCGGGCCGGTTGGTCGACAAAATCAGCTTGCGCGACCGCTCGGGATCGTCAAGCACCTCAATGCCGGCGGCCTTGAGCAGCGGCAAGGTGTCGTCAAAAATGCGCCCTTTGGACAGGGCCAGGGTGAGCATGGCCATCAACGGATCCTCTCGATGTCCGCACCCAGGCCCCGCAGCTTGGTCTCCATGTGGTCGTAGCCGCGGTCGAGGTGGTAAATGCGATCGACCACGGTCTGGCCTTCGGCCACCAGGGCGGCTATCACCAGGCTGGCCGAGGCGCGCAAGTCGGTGGCCATGACAGTGGCGCCCGACAGGCGAGGCACGCCCTCGATCAGAGCGACCTTGCCATCGACCTGTATCTTGGCGCCCAGCCGCACCATCTCGTTGACATGCATGAATCGGTTTTCAAAGATGGTCTCGGTCACCTTGCTGCTGCCGTTGGCAATCACATTGAGGGCCATGAACTGCGCCTGCATGTCGGTCGGAAAGCCAGGGTATTCGGTGGTGCGAAAGGACTGCGCCTGCAGTCGGCCCGCGGCCTCGATTGCAATGCCTTGCGCGTCCGATGTGATACGGGCACCGGCAGCCTGCAGCTTTTCAATCACGGCATCGAGGTGGTCGCCGCGACCGTGGCGCAGATAGGCCCGCCCGCCGGTGGCCGCGACGGCGCACAAGAAGGTGCCCGCCTCGATGCGGTCGGCCACCACGCGGTGCTCACAGCCGTGCAAGGCATCGACGCCCTGGATGCGGATGCGGCTGCTGCCGTGGCCTTCGATGCGGGCGCCCATCTTGATCAGCATCTCAGCCAGGTCCACGATCTCGGGCTCCTGGGCCGCGTTCTCGAGCACGGTCTCGCCTTGCGCGAGCGTGGCGGCCATCAGGAAGTTCTCGGTGCCAGTGACCGTGACCATGTCGGTGGTGATGCGAGCGCCCTTAAGTCGGCGGGCGCCGCCGGCCAGTCGGGCGACCATGTAGCCGTGCTCGACGTTGATCTCGGCCCCCATGGCCTGCAGACCCCGGATGTGTTGATCAACTGGTCTGGAGCCGATGGCGCAACCTCCTGGCAGGGAGACGACCGCCTGGCCAAAGCGGGCCAGCAAGGGGCCCAGAGCCAGCACCGATGCACGCATGGTCTTGACCAACTCGTAGGGGGCTTGCGGCTTGTCGAGCGGCGCCGCATCGACCATCACCCGGCTGGGCTGCACAGCGTCGCGCTGCACCCGCACGCCCATGTTGCCGATGAGCTTGAGCATGGTGGTGACGTCCTGCAAGCCCGGGACGTTGTCCAGCGTCACCGGCTGCTCGGTCAGCAGCGCCGCGCAAAGCTCGGGCAAGGCGGCATTTTTGGCGCCCGAAATCTCGACCGTCCCCTCCAGCCGACGGCCACCGCGGATGAGCAGCTTGTCCATTCAGCGCCCCCCCTGGGCGGCCCATTCGGCCGGCGTGTAAGTCTTCATCGACAGCGCGTGCACCTCGTCGGTGTGCATGCGCTGGCCTAAGGTGGCATACACCCGCTGATGGCGCCAAACCGGACGCCGCCCCTCAAATTCGCTGGAGACCACCACAGCCGACCAATGCCGGCCGTCGCCCTCGACGCTCAGGTGAGCGCAGGACAATCCTTGTGCAATCAGGTGCTGGAGTTCTTCAGCGGTCATGGCCAATTCTTTTAACTGCGGATTTTGAATCCGATGCGCAGCAGGTGCAGGGCAACGGCACTGACGAGCAAGCAGGCACCGCCCACCAGCGCCAGGCTCAGCCAGGGCGAGACATCGCTGTGGCCGAGAAAGCCGTAGCGAAAGCCGTCGATCATGTAGAAAAACGGGTTCAGGTGACTCACTGTTTGCCAGACATCGGGCAGCGAGTGCAGCGAATAAAAAACGCCCGACAAAAACGTCATGGGCATGATGACGAAATTCTGAAATGCCGCCATCTGGTCAAACTTTTCGGCCCACAGACCGGCAATGATGCCCATGGCGGCCAAAAGACCCGCCCCCAGGCCACCGAAGACCAAGATCCAAAGAGGCGCCGCCCAGGGCAGGTCAGAAAACCACAGCGTCACCAGCAGCACCCCCAGGCCCACCACCAGGCCGCGTGCGATCGACGAGAGCATGTACGCGCAAAACCAGTTCCAGGGCGACAGCGGCGTGAGCAGAATAAACACCAGGTTGCCCATCATCTTGCTCTGAATGAGAGAGGAGGAGCTGTTGGCAAAAGCGTTTTGCAGCACGCTCATCATCACCAGCCCAGGGATAAGGAAATCGGTGTAAGGCACACCCGGATAGACCTGAACCTTGTCCTCAAGCACATGGCCGAAGATCAGCAGGTACATCAGCGCCGTCAGCACGGGCGCGGCCACGGTCTGGAAGGCCACCTTCCAAAACCGCAAGACCTCCTTGTAAAACAGGGTCAGCCAACCGGTCATGTTGTGGCCACCGCTGCACCGCCACTGGCCTGACCGCTCATCACGTCCAAAAAGACATCCTCAAGGTCGGCCTTGCGAATCTCCACATCCTGCGCCTGCAAACCAGCGCGCCGCAGGCTGGCCAGATGAGACTCGATCTCCTGAGCATCGTGCGCCGGCAGTTGCACCACACGCCCGGTGACCCGCGCCTTGCCCGCCAGATCTGCCGGCAACTCCTGGTCGAGCTTGAACCGCAGCACATTGGACGAGGCGCTGCGCAGCAAGTCTGAGGTCGAGGACAAAGCCACCACCCGACCGCTTTTGAGCATTGCAATGCGGCTGCACAAGGCCTCCGCCTCTTCCAGGTAATGCGTGGTCAGGAGCACGGTGCTGCCCTGTCGATTGAGCTTGGCGATGAACTGCCACAGCGTCTGGCGCAGCTCCACATCCACGCCTGCTGTAGGCTCATCGAGCACGATCACGGCCGGCTTGTGCACCAGGGCCTGCGCCACCAGCACGCGCCGCTTCATGCCGCCCGAGAGCTGGCGCATATTGGAATGGGCTTTGTCGGCCAGCCCCAGGCTTTCGAGCAGTTCGTCGATCCAGGGGCCGTTGTGGGCGATGCCGAAATAGCCCGACTGGATGCGCAGGGTCTCACGTACGGTGAAAAAAGGATCGAAGACCAGCTCCTGGGGCACGACGCCGAGCAGGCGTCGGGCCTGGGCGAAGTCGGTGCGCACATCAAAGCCGTGGACCTTGACCGAGCCGCTGCTGGCGCGCGACAGGCCCGCCAGAATGCTGATGAGGCTGGTCTTGCCCGCCCCGTTGGGGCCAAGCAGGCCGAAAAACTCGCCCTCTTCGATGTCGAAGCTGACCTGGTCCAAAGCCTGTACGGCAACGCCGGCGCGCGAGCGGTACTGCTTGGAGACAGATTGAAAGGAAATAGCAGGCATGAAAGGCGTTATTTTAGGCGCTGCCCCGTCACAAGCGTCTGCACAGGTCTGCGCGGCCTTGCGGGCCGCACGAGGCCCGGGCGCACTCAGGAGGCTGACAGCAACTCGGCCACGCCGTAGAGCCCGGCAAGCTGGCGCAGCCGCTCAGGCAAATGGGCAACCGTGAACCGCCAGCCCATGGCCACCACACGCCGCCGGCAATCGAGCAAGACGGCCAGGACTGAAGAGTCAAACTGCGCCAAGGCCGATGCGTCAACCTGCACCCAATCTGCGCCCTTGCTCAGGCGCAGAGCATCGCGCAAGGCCTTGGCGCAGGCATTGGCCCGGGCATGGGTGACCACGGCGGGCAGCCGCAGGTGGGTGATGGATTCGGTGGAGGCGGGCATGGGCCCTCAGACCTTGCGGGCCGAAGCCGCGCCGCCCGAGCTGGCCTTGTTGCGCTCGGTCAGCGCCGTGATCAGGCCATCAATACCGCGCGCATTGATTTCCTGAGCAAACTGGCTGCGATACGTCTCTACCAGCCAGACCCCCAGCACATTGAGGTCGTAAATGCGCCAGCCGTTGGCCGTTTTCTCAAGCCGATAGTCCAGCTGGATCGGATCGCCCCGTCCAATGACCTCGGTGCGCACGATGACCTCGGTGTCGGCCGGATTGGCACGCAAAGGCTTGACTGCAACGCTCTGGTCCCTGACCTGGCTGAGCGCGCCAGAGTAGGTGCGCACCAGCAGCGTCTTGAACTCCTCCTGCAGCCGCTTTTGCTGCTCGGGCGTTGCCTGCCGCCATGCGCGCCCCACCGCCGAGGCGGTCATGCGTGTGAAATTGACGTGCGGCATGACCTTGCCATCCACAAAGGCCACGATCTTGCGCAGATCGCCTGCCTGCACCTCCTTGTCGGTCTTGATGGTGTCAAGCACATCGCTGCTCAGGCGGCGGATCAGCTGATCAGGGGCCTCTTGCGCCAACGCCGTGAAACTGGCCAGCGCCAACAAGCCTGCAGCGATGACGCTCCAAAAGCGCTGCAAGAGGTGATGGTTCATAGTCATCCTGTGAAATCGAAAGCGACAAGCGCTCAGCGTGACGGGTCGGGCTGCTCCGGCAGGTCAAAGCGCTCTTCTGGCTCCGGCCGCGTCTTGGGCAAATCGGCCGCCCCACGGCGGCGCTGCATGTAGGCGTCGCGCACGAAAGTGTACTTGTCCAGCGCCGCACCCTCGATGACCTGACCGGCCTGCAGCACGTCAGCGCGCAAATCCACCACGCGCAGGCCGGTCAGCCCCAGCCGGGCCGGGCTGTCCTGGACCCTGCTGACAAGATCGCCCTGCCGGTCGACCGGGAGAGCCACCGTGTCACGCACGGTCGACGGCCCGAGCAGGGGAAGCACCAAGTAAGGGCCGCTGGGCAGGCCCCAAACACCCAGCGTCTGGCCAAAATCCTGGCGGTGACGCGGCAGATCCACATTGGAGGCCACATCAATCAGGCCCAAGAGGCCGACGGTGGTGTTGATCCCCACGCGCGCCAGCGAGTGGATAGACTCGCGTGGCTTGAGTTGCAGGGCATTGTTGACGAATGACCAAACATCCGAAATATTGCCAAAGAAATTGCCGACGCCCACGCGGACCGGCCCAGGCACGGCCGCCTGGTAGCCGCGGGCCACGGGCTGCAGCACCGCCTGATCGACGGCTTCATTGAACCGCCAGACCTTGCGGTTGTAGCCTTCCCAGGGGTCGCGCGAATCACCACCGGCGCCCACTGTGGCGCAGCCGAGCAACAGGGCCTGCAAGCCCAGCAGCAAAACCAACGCGACACGGCGGGCGAGCAAGCTCATGGCTTGGCGGCAGCCGGCGGGGCGGCGTCGGCTGCTTTGCTGTAGAGAAACTGGCTGATCAGGTTTTCCAGCACGACCGCCGACTGCGTGGTGGTGATGACGTCACCGGATGCCAGATTTTTGTCGGCCGCCCCAGCCTCGATCCCGATGTACTGCTCGCCCAGCAGGCCGCTGGTGAGGATCTTGAGCGAACTGTCCTTGGGAAACACGTAACGCCGGTCGAGCGACAGGCGCACGTTGGCCTGGTAATGGTTGTCGTCAAAAGAAATCGACTCGACCCGCCCGACCACCACGCCGGCGCTCTTGACGGCCGCACGGGGCTTGAGCCCGCCGATGTTGTCAAAGCGCGCCGTCACGGGGTAGCTGTTGTCGGAAAAGCTCAGCGTGAGCAAGTTGGCCGCTTTGAGAGCCAAAAACAGCAAGGCGACCGCACCGAGTACGACAAACAAACCCACCCAGGGGTCTTTGCTGGAGCGCTGCATGTGATCTTTTCCCAAAAACAACCGTCTCGAACACGCCATCTGAAGGTGAAGGCGACGCACAGGCCGCCGGCTGTGCCAGCGGTCACCGGCAGCAGGGGCATGGCCGAGGCGTCACCAAGCCCGCCCCGGATCAGTGCCCCAAGCCCGTGGGGCTACCCCGTTAAACGTTCGACCCCGGCTCGGCGCTGACAAGTCCCAGCACCAAAAAAAGAGATCGTTTCCGGATGGTTTCCGGATCGTTTCGTTGCCAACTCTTGTATTTTCGCATGAGGAGCGGCGCGTCCATGAAACGGGCCACAAAACCCTCAAATGCTGAACATGGCTGCCGTGAGCACAAAATCCAGGCCCAGCACAGCCAGCGAAGCTTGCACCACGGTGCGGGTGGTAGCGCGCGCCACGCCCTCGGGCGTGGGCTGCGCCTCAAACCCTTGGTAGAGGGCCACGAAGGTCACGGTCAGCCCGAACACCATGCTCTTGACCACCCCGTTGCCCACATCACGCAAGACATCCACGCCGCCTTGCATCTGACTCCAAAACGAGCCTGGGTCGACACCGATCATCACGACGCCGACCAAGTAGCCGCCGACAATGCCGACTGCGCTGAAGACGGCTGCCAACAAGGGCATGGCGATCAGGCCGCCCCACAGGCGCGGGGCCAAGATGCGCCGCACCGGATCGACGGCCATCATCTCCATCGCCGCCAGCTGCTCGCCCGCCTTCATCAGGCCAATCTCGGCGGTCAGCGCCGTGCCCGCGCGGCCAGCAAACAGCAGCGCAGTGACCACCGGGCCGAGTTCGCGCACCAGGCTCAGAGCCACGAGCAAGCCCAGCGCCTCGGCCGAGCCGTAACGTTGCAGCGTGTAGTACCCCTGCAGGCCCAGCACAAAGCCAACGAACAGCCCTGAAACAGCAATGATGGCCAGGGAGTAGTTACCGAGAAAAAAGATCTGGTCGCGCACCAGACTGAAGCGGCGCAAAGTCGGCCCCGAAAGCGCCAGCAGATTGAGCAAGAGACGGGCGGCATGCCCGAGGTCGGCCAGACGCTTGCGCGCCCCATAGCCGAGATCGCTCAACCAAGACCAGGGGTCGGGGCGGCTCATCGGCGTCGACCTGAGGGGCGGCGGTCCGCCGGGGAGCGCGGGCCAAAGTCGGCCTCGGCGTCCGGCGCCGGGTAATGAAACTTCACCGGCCCCTGGCTCAATGCATGGACAAACTGGTGCACCAGCGGATCATCCGAATGCCTGACCTCGTCGGGCGTGCCCTCGGCGGCAATGGCCCCATTGGCCAGGATCACCACCCGGTCTGCAATTCGAAAGGTTTCTTCCAGATCATGGGACACCACCACGCTGGTGATGCCCAGCGTGTCATTGAGCTGACGGATTAGCTGGGCAGCCGTGCCCAGAGAAATCGGGTCGAGGCCGGCGAAGGGCTCATCGTACATGATGAGCTCCGGGTCGAGCGCAATGGCGCGCGCCAGCGCCACCCGCCGGGCCATGCCACCCGATATCTGGGCGGGCATCAGATCGCGCGCACCGCGCAAGCCCACCGCATCGAGCTTCATCAGGACGATATCGCGGATCAAGGTCTCGTCAAGTTCGGTGTGCTCGCGCAAGGCGAAGGCCACGTTGTCATAAACGCTCAGGTCGGTGAACAGGGCCCCGAACTGAAACAGCATGCCCATGCGCCGCCGCATGGCGTACAGAGCCGCACTGCCCATGGCGCCCACATCTTGCCCGTCAAAGAGCACCTGGCCGCTGCTGGCCCGCTGCTGCCCACCGATGAGGCGAAGCACCGTGGTCTTGCCGCCGCCGGAGGCACCCATAAGGGCCGTGACCTTGCCGCGCGGCACATTCAGGCTCAGCCGATCGAGTATCAGCCGCTGGCCGCTGGAGTAGGCAAAACTGACCTGCTGCAATTGCAGCAGGTGTTCGGTCGCGGGGGGCGTGGTGGTCATGGGGGTGGGCGGCGGCAAAATCTGCAAGATTTACCGCAGGAGAGAATCATAGCGGCCCAGCCCCGATACAGCCGCACTGGACGGCCGGTACGAGCGGCGCAGACGCGCGCGATCGGACGCGAGCCGCTTTAGCGCGGCAGATCCGACTGCCCCATCAGGAACTCATCGACGGCGCGGGCGGCCTGGCGCCCCTCGCGAATGGCCCAGACCACCAGCGACTGCCCTCGCCGCACATCCCCGGCTGCAAAAACTTTTCTCACATTTGTGGCGTACCCGCCTGTGAAATCGGTCGAGGCCTTGGCATTGCCGCGTCCATCTTTTTCCACGCCGAAAGCGTCGAGCAAACTGGCCAGGGGATTGACAAAGCCCATCGCCAGCAAGACCAGATCGGCCTTGTACTCCTGCTCGGTTCCCGCAATCTCGCTGAGCTTGCCGTCGCGCATTTCGACCTGGACGGTTTTCAGACCGGTCACCTTGCCACCCTTGCCGATGAACTGCTGGGTCGAAATCGCAAATTCACGCACGCAGCCCTCTTCGTGCGAGGAAGAGGTGCGCAATTTGAGCGGCCAGTAGGGCCAGACCAGGGGCTTGTTTTCCTGCTCGGGCGGCTGGGGCATGACCTCAAACTGGGTGACGCTGGCTGCGCCGTGGCGGTTGCTGGTGCCCACGCAGTCGCTGCCGGTGTCGCCCCCGCCGATCACGATGACATGCTTGCCGTCGGCACGCAGCTGGTTTTTAAGCGAATCGCCGGCATTGATCTTGTTTTGCTGCGGCAAAAACTCCATGGCGAAGTGAATGCCCTCGAGCTCGCGACCGGGCACCGGCAGGTCGCGGCTTTGCTCAGCACCGGCGGCCAACAAGACCGCGTCGAAATCCTGGCACAGCTGCTCGGCACTGATGACCGTGTTGGCATCGCACGTGACCTTGCTGCCCGGCCCCTGATCGGGCATGGCGCCAATGAGGGTGTTGACGCGAAACTGCACGCCTTCGGCCTGCATCTGCTCGACGCGGCGATCGATGTGGCTCTTTTCCATCTTGAAGTCGGGGATGCCATAGCGCAACAGCCCGCCAATGCGGCCGTTCTTCTCGAACACGGTCACCTCGTGGCCGACGCGCGCCAGCTGCTGGGCCGCAGCCAGTCCGGCCGGGCCGGAGCCGACGACGGCCACTTTCTTGCCGCTCTTGTGGGCCGGCGGCTGGGGCTGCACCCAGCCCTCAGACCAAGCGCGGTCGATGATCGCATGCTCGATGGACTTGATCCCCACGGCATCGTCGTTGACGTTGACCACGCAAGCGGCCTCGCACGGTGCAGGGCAGATGCGGCCGGTAAATTCGGGGAAGTTGTTGGTGCTGTGCAGCACCGTGATCGCATTTTTCCAGTCGCCCTGGTAGACCAGGTCGTTGAAATCAGGAATGATGTTGTTGACCGGGCAGCCGCTGTTGCAAAACGGCGTGCCGCAATCCATGCACCGGGCGGCCTGTTTCTTGGCCTGCGCATCGTCAAGGCCGATGACGAATTCCTTGTAATCGCGCAAGCGCTCGGCGACGGGCTTGTAGCCCTCCTCGATGCGCTCGAGTTCCATGAAGCCTGTGATTTTTCCCATGATGTGTCCTTCAATATGGCGGTCGCTCAGACGGCCAAGGAGGCGGCCTGCTTGGCCAGCTTGCGCGCGTTGATCTCGCCCAAGGCGCGCTTGTATTCGTTGGGGAAGACCTTGACGAATTTGAGCCGGGCGCTGTCCCACTCATCGAGCAAGGCGCGGGCACGCTGGCTGCCCGTCCACTTGAAGTGATCCTCGAGCAGCTTGCGCAGCTGCGCCTCATCGCTTTGGTCGCGGTGCCAGATCTTGCGATCGACCTGCGCCTGCTGCTCGGCTGCGGTCAGAACCTTCTCCAAGGCGACCATGGTCGGGTTGCAGCGGGCTGCGAACTGACCATCTTCGTCGTAGACGTAGGCGATGCCGCCGCTCATACCGGCTGCAAAGTTGCGGCCGGTCGGGCCGAGCACAGCGACGGTGCCGCCGGTCATGTACTCGCAGCCGTGATCGCCCGTGCCCTCAACCACCGCCGTGGCGCCAGACAACCGCACCGCGAAGCGCTCACCGGCAACACCGGCGAAAAACGCCTCGCCACTGGTGGCGCCATACATCACCGTGTTGCCCACAATGATGTTGCGCGACGCCGCCCCGCGAAAGTCCAGGCTTGGGCGCACCACCACACGGCCGCCGGACAAGCCCTTGCCGGTGTAGTCGTTGGCGTCGCCAATCAGGTAGAGCGTGATGCCCTGGGCCAGGAAGGCGCCAAACGACTGACCGCCCGTCCCCTCGAGCTGGATGCGCAGGGTGTCGTCGGGCAAGCCATTGGGCTGGCGGCGAACCAACTCCCCAGAAAGCATGGCGCCAACCGTTCGGTTGACGTTGCGGGCAACCTCCATGAACTGCACCTTCTCGCCCTTGTCGAGTGCGGCGCGGGACTTGTCGATCAGACGCACATCGAGGGCCTTGTCCAGACCATGGTCCTGTGTCATGACGTGCAAGCGCGGCACATCCGACGGCACGGCCGGCTGGTGAAACAAGCGGCTGAAATCGAGCCCCTTGGCCTTCCAGTGGGAAATGCCCTTGCCCATGTCGAGCAGATCGGCGCGGCCGATGAGGTCGTCAAAGCGCCGAATGCCCAGCTGCGCCATGATCTGCCGAGCCTCCTCGGCGACAAAGAAGAAGTAATTGACGACATGCTCGGGCTTGCCGGCGAACTTCTTGCGCAGCACCGGGTCTTGCGTGGCCACACCGACCGGGCAGGTGTTGAGGTGGCACTTGCGCATCATGATGCAGCCCTCGACCACCAGGGGCGCCGTGGCAAAACCGAACTCGTCGGCGCCCAGCAGAGCGCCAATGACCACATCACGGCCGGTCTTCATCTGGCCGTCGGCCTGCACCCGAATGCGGCCGCGCAGGCGGTTGAGCACCAGGGTCTGCTGGGTCTCGGCCAGACCGATTTCCCAGGGGCTGCCGGCGTGCTTGATCGACGACCAAGGCGAGGCGCCGGTGCCGCCATCGTGGCCCGCAATGACCACATGGTCGGCTTTGGCCTTGGCCACGCCGGCGGCAATGGTTCCCACGCCCACCTCGGAGACCAGCTTGACGCTGATGCTGGCGGTGGGCGTGACATTTTTCAGGTCGTGAATGAGCTGAGCCAAATCCTCAATGGAATAGATGTCGTGGTGAGGCGGTGGCGAAATCAGGCCCACACCCGGCACCGAATAGCGCAGCTGTCCGATGTACTCGGAGACCTTGCCCCCGGGCAACTGTCCGCCCTCGCCGGGCTTGGCGCCCTGGGCCATCTTGATCTGAATCTGGTCGGCCGAGACCAGGTACTCGGTGGTCACACCGAAGCGGCCCGAGGCCACCTGCTTGATGCGCGAGCGCAGGCTGTCGCCGTCTTGCAGCGGCAGGTCGACCTCGACACGGTCGGCCCCAATGACGCTTCGCAGGCTCTCGCCTTTTTTGATCGGGATGCCCTTGAGTTCGTTGCGATAACGGGCCGGGTCTTCGCCGCCCTCGCCCGTGTTGCTCTTGCCGCCAATGCGGTTCATCGCAACGGCCAAGGTGGCATGCGCCTCGGTCGAAATTGAGCCCAGCGACATGGCGCCCGTGGCAAAACGCTTGACGATTTCAGTGGCCGGTTCGACCTCTTCGATGGGGATGGCCCGGGACGGCTCGATCCTGAACTCGAACAGGCCGCGCAAGGTCAGGTGGCGCCGGCTCTGATCGTTGATGATCTGGGCGTATTCCTTATAGGTGCTGAAGTTGCCCGCACGCGTGCTGTGCTGAAGCTTGGCAATCGCATCGGGCGTCCACATATGCTCTTCGCCGCGCGTGCGCCAGGCGTACTCACCGCCGGCATCGAGCATGGTGGCCAGCACTGGGTCGTCGCCATAAGCTGCCGCGTGCATGCGCAGCGCCTCCTCGGCAATTTCAAAAACGCCGATGCCGCCAACTCGGCTGGCTGTGCCGCTGAAGTACTTGTCCACCGTGTGCTCGTTGATGCCGATGGCCTCGAACAGCTGGGCACCGCAGTAAGACATGTAGGTGCTCACGCCCATCTTGGACATGATCTTGGACAAACCCTTGCCGATGGCCTTGATGTAGTTGTAAATCACCTTCTCGGCCGAAAGATCGCCCGAGAGGTCCTTGTGCATCGCAGCCAAGGTGTCCATCGCCAGGTAGGGATGCACCGCCTCGGCGCCATAACCCGCAAGGACGGCGAAGTGATGCACTTCGCGGGCCGTGCCGGTTTCGACCACCAGGCCGGCGGTGGTGCGCAGGCCAGCACGCACCAGATGCTGATGGATGCACGACAAGGCCAGCAAGGCCGGAATGGCCACCTGCTGGGCGCTGACGGCGCGGTCGCTGATGATGAGAATGTTGTGGCCGCTCTTGATCGCATCGACCGCTTCGGCGCACAAAGAGGCCAGCTTGGCCTCGACGCCCTCGCGCCCCCAGGTCACCGGATAGGTGATGTCCAGCGTGGCGCTCTTGAACTTGCCCTGAGTGGCTTTTTCGATGTCGCGCAGCTTGGCCATGTCGGCGAAGTCGAGCACCGGCTGGCTCACTTCCAGACGCATAGGCGGGTTGACCTGATTGATGTCGAGCAGATTGGGTTTGGGGCCAATGAAGGACACCAGCGACATCACAATGGCCTCGCGGATCGGATCGATCGGCGGGTTGGTGACCTGGGCAAACAGCTGCTTGAAGTAGGTGTAGAGCGGCTTGTTGCGGTCGGAGAGCACCGCCAGCGGGCTGTCGTTGCCCATCGAGCCGATGGCCTCTTCGCCGTTGAGGGCCATGGGGCTGAGCAGGAACTTGATGTCTTCCTGGGTGAAGCCGAAGGCCTGCTGGCGGTCGAGCAACTCGGCACTGATGCGGCCCGTGCCGGCCACCATGTCGCGCTGGGCTGGCAGGTCGCTGCCATCTTCGCCAGCCACGGGCTGGTCGACGTCATCGAGGTGAATGCGCAGGTTGTCAATCCACTGCTTGTACGGCTTGCTGTTGGCCAGACCGGCCTTGAGCTCCTCGTCGTCGATCATGCGGCCCTGCTCGAGATCGATGAGGAACATCTTGCCCGGCTGCAGCCGCCACTTGCGCACGATCTTGCTCTCGGCCACGGGGAGCACGCCCGACTCCGAGCCCATGATGACCAAGTCGTCGTCGGTGACGCAGTAACGCGAGGGGCGCAAGCCATTTCGGTCGAGCGTGGCGCCGATCTGACGGCCATCGGTGAACACGATCGAGGCCGGGCCGTCCCAGGGCTCGAGCATGGCGGCATGGTATTCGTAGAAAGCCTTGCGCCGCGCATCCATGGTGGTGTGCTGCTCCCAGGGCTCGGGGATCATCATCATCACGGCCTGGCTGATCGGGTAGCCGGCCATGGTCAGCAACTCCAGGCAGTTGTCAAACGTGGCGGTGTCCGATTGGCCGGCAAAACTGATCGGATAGAGCTTTTGCAGGTCTGTCCCCAGTACCGGCGAAGACATCACGCCCTCGCGCGCCTTCATCCAGTTGTAGTTGCCCTTGACCGTGTTGATTTCGCCGTTGTGGGCCACATAGCGATAGGGATGGGCCAGCGGCCACTCGGGGAAGGTGTTGGTTGAAAAGCGCTGGTGCACCAGACCGAGGGCGGAAACGCAGCGCGCATCCTGCAAGTCAAGGTAATAGGTGCCGACCTGATCGGCCAGCAGCAAGCCCTTGTAGACCACCGTCCGGCTGGACATGCTGGGGATGTAGTACTCGTTGCTGTGCTTGAGGCCAAGGGCCTGGATCGCGGCGCTGGCCGTCTTGCGAATCACATAGAGCTTGCGCTCGAGTGCGTCTTGCACGATCACGTCGGCGCCGCGGCCGATGAAGATCTGGCGCATCACCGGCTCTTTTTCACGCACCGTGGGCGACATCGGCATGTCGCGGTTGACCGGCACATCGCGCCAGCCGAGCAGCACCTGGCCCTCGGCCCGCACGGCCCGCTCGAGCTCCTGCTCGCAGGCCATGCGCGATGCGTGCTCCTTGGGCAAAAACACCATGCCCACGCCGTACTCGCCAAAGGCCGGAAGGTTCACGCCATGGCGAGCCATTTCCTCACGGTAGAGCTGGTCGGGCATCTGAATCAGGATGCCGGCACCGTCACCCATCAAGGCATCGGCCCCGACCGCCCCCCGATGGTCCAGGTTTTCCAAAATCTTGAGCGCCTGCTGCACGATGGCATGGCTCTTGTGTCCCTTGATATGGGCGACAAAGCCCACGCCACAGGCATCGTGTTCATGCTCGGCGCTGTACAAGCCCAGCTTTTGCGCAAGCTCCCGTTCAGTGGCGCTACTCATGGCAAACCCTTATCGTCAAAAAATCGAACCGCGGAGCATAAACGGTAGCATCAACAATGCCAAACAAAATAATTGGGGTCAGAGTTGAATTAATTGAAGGATCCGGCCAGGCGCAATAAATCGGGGACAGATTAAATTATGCGCAGAAACCAGGCCCACCTGAGGCCGGCCGATCAGGCTTGAGGCCGTTTTCCAGGCGGTCTGCCCGCCTTGGCTGGCAGAACCCGGCGCTGCGTGCTGCCCTCGATCTTGGCGATGAAATCGGCTGGGCCCAAAGCCCAGCCGGTCAGCACCGAGCGAGTCAGTTCGGACCGACGCTGGTCGGGCACGCCGGCCGCGACCAGTTCAGCGTAGGCCGCCTCCCGAGCAAACGGGGTGTT
>CANHDQ010000026.1 GCA_947459405.1 Comamonadaceae bacterium | reverse complement strand
GGCCGCGAAAGCCTGTGGGTCGGATTGATGGGTGCGGTCGTGCACCGTGTAGAGGCTCTCGAGCGCTTGGCGGAAAAAGGGATGCAGCGAGGCGGCCGCCAGCACATCGGGTTTGGACAAGGCAAAACTCCCGCCGATCAGTTGGACAGCGCTGTCCAAGGTGCCGGCAATCAATACAAAAAACCGATTGCAACCCATCCCGCCATTAAATTGCCGGCGCGCATCGCGCGGGCAGGCAGCAGGAGCAAGTGCGTCCGCCGCGCACGCGGGGATTCGGACAGCGCTATCCTAGTGGCCCTTGCCTGGCGCGATCCTGAGGACTAACCCTTGCCTTTGACCCCGATGCCCCCGTCTGGCGCGAACCCGCGTGCCACCGGCCGCACCACCTTGAGCGATGTGGCGCGTGCTGCCGGGGTCAGCCCGAGCACCGCCTCGCGTGCCCTGCGCGGGGAGCGGGCGGTGCACCCGCAACTGGTCGAGCGGGTCTTGAGCGTCTCCCAGCGCCTCGGTTATGTGCCCGACCCGGCCGCCCGTGCGCTGGCCTCGCGCCGCAGCGACCACGTTGCGATCTTGATCCCGCTGCTGTCCAACGCGCTGTTTGTCGATCTGCTCGAGGCGGCCCAGAAGACGCTGCGGGCGCACGGCTACCAGACCCTGATGGGCGTGACCCACTACGACCGGCAGGAAGAAGAGCAGTTGCTGCGCGAGTTTTTGTCGCACCGGCCCGCCGGTGTGCTGATCACCGGGGTGGACCACAGTGCGCCCACCCTGGCTTTGCTCGAGCGCAGCCAGGTGCCTTGCGTGCATCTGATGGAGCTCTCGGGGGGCGAGCTGACCGCAGGCTCTTGTGTCGGCTTTGACCAAACCCTGGCAGGCCTACAGATGACGCAGCTGCTCTTGCGCAAAGGCTATCGGCGCGTGGCCTTTGCCGCTGCGCAGCTCGATGCGCGGGTCATGCAGCGCATGAGCGGCTGGCGTCAGGCGCTGACCGAGGCCGGGCGGTACGAGCCCGCGCTTGAATGGCTCAACCCCAGCGTGTCGTCGTTGGAGCTTGGCGGCAAGATGTTCGAGCAGATCCTGGCTCAGCGCCCGGCGGTCGATGCGATCTTTTTTTGCAATGACGATCTGGCGCAGGGCGCCTTGCTCGCCGCGCTGCGCCTGGGCATCGAGGTGCCGCGGCAGGTGGCCGTCGTGGGCTTTAACGATCTGACCGGCAGCGATCAGATGGTGCCGCCCCTGACCACGGTGCGTACACCCCGCGCCCGTATAGGCGAGGCGGCCGCGCAGATGCTGCTCGAGCGCATCAAGGGCGCAAGCGGCGCGATGGCGCGGCTCGATCTGGGCTTTGAGATCGTGGAGCGCGCCAGCGCCTGAGTCTCGGGTGTCAGTCCTGGGGTGAGCCTTAGGTCTGTGCGGGGCGCAGCACGTTGATCAGCGGCTGCCCCTGAGCCAGCCGCGTGATGTTGTCGGCCAGCGTTTGCTGGCGCCGCCTTACCGTGCCCTCGGTCCAGCCCGACATGTGCGGGGTCATCACCAGATTGTCCAGGCCGGCAAAGTCCAGCCGAGAGGGCGCGCACTGCGCCTGTGCGTGGCCTGGGTACTGGTACCAGGTGTCGATCACGGCGCCGGCAATGCGCCGCTGCTGCAGCGCATCGAACAGGGCCTGCTCGTCGATCACGGGCCCGCGTCCCACATTGATCAGCACGGCGTCGGCGCGCATCGCCGACAGGGCCTGCGCGCCGACCAGACCACGCGTGCTCTCGGTCAGCGGCAGGGTGACCACGACCGCATCGGCTGTCCCCATGAATTCATGCAGTTCGGACAGTGGCCACAGCCGATCGACGGCCGGTTCGGTGATGGTGCTGCGGTTGCAGGCGTGTACCCGCATGCCGAACGCCTTGGCACGGTGGGCCAGGGTGCGGCCGATGTGGCCCAGGCCAATCACGCCCAAGGTCTGGGCGCCCAGCTCGGTGCGCAGTGCGCCTGCCGCGCCGGCCCAGTAGGTCCAGCGCTGCGCGCGCAGATCGGCGTCGGCCCGCGCCAAGGGCACATGGCGCATCAGCAGGGCGGTCATGACGTACTCGGCGATCGCATCCTCGTGGCCGAAGCAGTTGCACAAGCTGCTTTGCGCCGGCAGCCGGCTTAAATCGATCGCGTCAACGCCCGCGGCCGGCGCATGGTAGAGGCGCAGCTTGAGCGGCTGCGGCAGTTGTGCATTGAGGCGGATGCCCACGATGACATCGGCCTGCTCGAACTGAGCGCGCTCACCCTGGCCTTGCAGCGCGTCGCTGAGCTGCGCGATGTGGTGCCCGTTGCCGATGAAATGCTCGAAGCCGGCGCGAAACTGGCTGGCATTTTGTCCGTGAAAGACGATATTGAGGCGCTCATGGGCCATGGGGTGTCCTTGTCAATACGCGGCAGAGAGCCTGCGCGGCAAGCCGTCCGGCGAGGGCTTCAGCGCGGCTGCGATTGCTGTTCGATCAGTTTGATCACGGCGCTGATGTCCTGCTCGGCCATGCCCTGCGCGATGGCTTGCTCGAAGTAGGGCACAGCGGCCGAGAACAGCGGCGTGGCGCAACCGAGCTCCTGGGCCATTTGCTGGCCCAACTCCAGATACTTGGCCAGCGTCGTGAAGGGGCCAGGTGCGGGCGAGAACTTGCGCTCGGCCATCATCGGCGCGCGGATGGAAAACATGATCGAGTTGCCGGCGCCCTGCGCAATCACCTGTGCCACCTTCATGGGCTCGAAGCCGGCGCGTGCGCCCAGATTCATCGCCTCGGCTGCCGCCAGGGTGTGGATGGTCAGCAAGTAATTAGCGATCAGCTTCATCGACACCGCCGAGCCGTAGGCACCCAGGTGGAAGTGGTGTTCGGTGATCGCCTTGAGCACGGGCTCGCACTGTTGATAAATGGCCTCGTCACCGCCAATGTACAGCGCCGCCCGGCGCGCGCTGACCATGGGCGGCGAGCCGCTGACCTCGGCCTCGAGCAGGCGCGCACCACGCTCGCTCAGGCGCTGGCCTTGGGCCAGCTTGAACTGGCGGCTGTAAGTGCCCAGCTCCACCACGACCTGGCCGGGCTTGAGATGGGCCAGCACGCCAGACGGGCCTTCGAGCGCCTGCAATTGCGCCGACTCGCTGGGCAGGCACAGCAACAGCACCTCGCAGGCGCGGGTGACTTCGGCGGCGCTGCCAAGCTGGCGCCCGCCGGCTTGCGCAAAAGCGCTGGCCGGTGAGCGGCGATGTCCGAACACCGGGTAGCCGGCTTGCAAAAGATTGAGGGCCACGGGCAGGCCGAGCTGGCCGATGCCGATGATGCCCACGCCGGGCAGGGCTTGTGTCACGGGAAGTCCTTCCTTGAGTCGGCCCGCCGCTTGGCGGGCCACCGATTTTGCGACATTTAATCCCGGGTCGCGTCGGGCCTGGCATCCCTTGGCCTTGCCGCCGCGCTGTTTTTTGAATATAGTTAGACGCCTAAATAAATTGACTGTCGCCCGTCGGAGCCCGCGCCATGATGACACCCGAAGAAAACGAACTGCTGTGCCGTGTGCAGGGCGATGCGCCCATGGGGCGCCTGATGCGCCAGCACTGGCTGCCGGTGTGCCTGATCGAGGAGGTGCCCGAGCCCGACTGCGCGCCTGTGCGCGCGCGCGTGCTTGGCGAGAGCCTGGTGGTGTTTCGCGACACGGCCGGCGAGGTCGGTGTGCTCGAGGAGTCCTGCCCCCATCGCCGCGTCTCGCTGGTCTATGGGCGCAACGAAGAGGGCGGCCTTCGTTGCCTCTACCACGGCTGGAAGATGGACGTCAAAGGCCGCGTGATCGAGATGGTGTCCGAGCCGGCTGCCAGCTGCCTGGCGGCCAAGGTCCAGCACAAGGCCTATCCGGTGCGCGAGTGGGGTGGTTTTGTGTGGGCCTGGTTTGGCAACGCAGAGCAGGTGGCCGAGTTCCAGCCCCCGCCTTGGGCGCCGACAAAGGACACGCGGGTGACGATCGCCAAGGCCATCGTGCCGTGCAACTGGGCGCAAATTCTCGAAGGCGCGATCGATTCGGCGCACAGCTCGAGCCTGCACTCGTCCGACATGGTGCCCGCCCGTGTGGCCGGCGCTGAGGCCACGGCCAACAACTGGTTGCGCCCCTCGACCGACAAGGCACCGCGCATGCAGGTGCAGCGCGGCACCTATGGCTTTCGCTACGCCGCTATCCGCCGGCCGATTCAAAACGCGGCCACGCACGAATACGTGCGCTCGACCGTGTTTGTGGCGCCGATCACGGTGCTCGTGCCGCCCAACAACCTTTACAACGTGGCCAATGTCAACGTGCCGATCGATGACACGAACACGGCGTTTTATTTCATCGCCTGGGGCCATCCGTCCCAGACGCCCGAGACCGAGACCTGGCGCAAGTTTTTGCGCCAGACCGTCGGGATCGACCTCGACGCTTACTACCGGCCGCTTCGTAGCGATGACAACCGCTTCTGGCAAGACCGCCAAGCGATGAAGGCGGGCAATTTCACCGGCATCACCGGCTTTCCCAACCAGGACATCGCAATGTGGGTGACGATGGGCCCGATCGCCGACCGCAGCTGCGACCGGCTCGGTGCCAGCGACATGGCGGTGGTCGAGTTTCGCAAGCAGATGCTCGAGGCGGTGCGCGCCGTCATGCAAGGCGAGCCGGCCATCGGCACCGCAGAGCAGGCTATCCCGGCCTCGGTGGTGGCCTATCAGGCGGTGATTCCCAAGACGCTCGACTGGCGCCAGCACGAGTGCAGCTATGTCTGGGCTGGAGGCGAGCCGCGGCCCGAACTCGAGCCGTCCTACTCGGTCAAGGCCTGAGCGCATTTTTCAAAACGAGGCAAAGTCACCATGAGCAAATTGCAACTGTCGATCGCCATGGGCGATTACGACCGCACCCGCGCCCTGATTGATGGGCGCGTGCAGATCGACGGCGTCGATCCGGTCTACATGACGCTGTACCCGGAGGAGATGTTCTTTCGGGCCATGCGCAGCCAGGACTTTGACATCTGCGAGCTCTCGTTTTCAAGCTACACCGTCAAGACCGCCAAGGGCGATTGCCCTTATGTGGCGGTGCCGGTGTTTCTCTCTCGCGCGTTTCGTCACACCTCGATTTATGTGCGCAAGGACCGCATTAAGACGCCTCAAGACCTCAAAGGCAAGCGCATCGGGCTGCCCGAGTACCAGCTCAGCGCCAACGTGTGGGCGCGCGCGATTTTGCAGGACGACTATGGCGTGGCGCCAGAAGACGTGACTTGGGTGCGTGGCGGTATCGAGACGCCGGGCCGGCCGGAGAAGATCGCGCTGCAATTGCCGCCCGGCGTCAAGCTCGAGAGCGCGCCCGAAGGCACCACCATCTCGCAAATGCTCGACAGCGGCGAGATCGACGGCTTCATGGCCCCGCGCCCGCCGAGCGCGCAGGCCTTGCGCAATTCGGACATCGGCTGGCTCTTTGACGACCCGACCGCCACGGCGCGCAACTACTACAAGCGCACCGGGATCTTTCCCATCATGCACGTGGTCGGCGTGCGCAAAACCCTGTGCGAGCAGCACCCTTGGCTGCCGGGAGCGGTGTTCAAGGCCTTCAGCCAGGCCAAGGACGCAGCGCTAGAGGCCCTGTCCGACACCTCGGCCACCAAGGTCACCTTGCCCTTCGTCGAGGAGCAGCTCAAGGCTGCCCGCGAGACCCTGGGCGAGGATTTCTGGTCCTACGGCGTGGCCAAGAACCGCGCAACCATCGACACCTTCTTGCG
Source organism: Comamonadaceae bacterium (assembly GCA_947459405.1). GTDB lineage: Bacteria > Pseudomonadota > Gammaproteobacteria > Burkholderiales > Burkholderiaceae_C > Polaromonas. Next base: position 15,732 of record CANHDQ010000026.1, on the reverse strand, counting down.
CCACCACCATGCGCAGGGGCTGTCGTCAAGGCGGCTTGCGGTCGAAGAGGTCTTTCACCCGGCCACTTACGAGACCTATTCGATCTGAGGGCTCCCGAGTTCGACAGCCAGCGACGCGAGGCATCGATTCATTCTAGGGAGTCGATGCTTAGGGCTACCGCACCCAGCGGCGGGCATCCTTGAGCAGCAACAACAATTGCTGCGCGCTCAGTGGCGATGCGATGAAGCCAAAGCGGGCGTAGAACTTCGCCGCTTCTTCATCAATGGGGTGAGTCAACATGGCACGGATGCCGGGCTGCTCCGCGATGAGCATCGTGCGTCGGATCGCGTCTCGGAGAAGACCTAGGCCGATACCGTGGCCCTGATCCTGCCGCGAAACGGCCAGCCTGGCGAGGATCACCACGGGCACCGGGTATTGCCCCATCCCTTTGCGGATGCGCTCGGGTGCATCCAGGGTATCGACCTGGCCGACGGTCAAACTGAAGTAGCCGGCAACCCGAGCGCCGTCGGCCACCACGAAAGTCTTGGCCGACCCACTGCCCTGGGCTTGCCGGGCATGACGCAACAACCAATCGTCCAGCGCGGGCTTGCCGCAGTCGAAGCCTTCGAGTTGGTGATCAGCGCCAAGTGGTTCTGGACGGGACAAGGTCACTTGGCATCCCAAGGGGCCTTGTGACTGAACAGGTCAGTCAAACCTGCATTGGGCTGCTCAGGGCGATCCAGCAGATCCATCAGGGCCTGATACTGGCCACCCGAGACCATGAACAGGCGCTGGTCTAAGAGGGTTTGCTCGGCCGCCAGGCAGGCACTATCGAGGATGAAATCGGTCAGCGACTTGTGGCTGACCTCTGCGGCACGGCGCAGTACCGCCTCCTGTTCGGGTGTGGCGCGAAGTCCGAGACGGGCGGATCGGGCGGAAGGAGACGATGCAAAGGCGGTCATGTCAGCACCTTTGCTGTTAGATCAATCGCCGTCATGTTAGTACAAATGACGAATGCCGTCTAGGCGGGCGGCTGCCCCGCCGCGTCAGCCGCCAGGTTTTCCAGCATCAGCAAGAGGAACTGGCGCATGGCCTGTAGCTGGGCCTCGGTGCTGCCGGCCACGCTGACATGGTTGACCTCCTCGGCCAGTGGCACCAGTTTTTTCTCGAGGGCGCGGCCCGCGCGGGTCAGGAAGACATGCATGTTCTTGCGGTTGCCGGCCAGCTGGCGGCGCTCGACCAGGCCCATCTGCTCCATCGCCTTGACCGCTGCAAAGGTGGTGGGCTCCATCACGCCGGCAAGCTCGCTGAGCTCACGCTGGGTCAGCCCATCCTTGAGCCACAAGATGCGCAGAAAGGTCCAGTGTCCAAATGACACGCCGTGCTCGGCCAGCCGGAGCTGAAGGGCGCGCATCTGAGCGCGCGCCACGTCGCGGATCAGGTGGGCCAGTCGGTCGTCGGGCACCGCCTCGCGCCAGTGGCGCAGCAGCTCGGGCATGGGGTTCTTGCGGGTCATGGTCCTTCCTGGGTTGGCCGCTGGCTCAATTGGGCGCTGCCACCTGGTGCTGCATCACGATGTCGCAAGCGCTGGCCTCAGACGACAGCAGCGCCAGACAGACCTCGAGCGTGGCGCGTGACCAGGGACCATCGTGCAGCGGCCTTTGGCCCAGCCGATCGGCGGCCCAGATTTCGTCGATCACCTCGGCCCGCGGCACAGCGGGCAGCGGCGCTGCGATCTGCTGGGGCCCGTTGGCGTCGAAGACCTCCACACCCAGGGCGTTCAGGCGCAGGTCGGCCCGCTCGCAGCTGACGATGACCGGCCCGAAGTGTTGGCTGGCGGTCGGCGCCTGGGCCGCGGCCGGCTGCCATTGGGAACCGCCGAAATTGCGCTCGGCCTTGGCCTGGGTTTCGGCCTGCTCATCCGTGACGAGGGCGTAGCGCTGGTGCGTGCGCGCGTGGCTTAGCCGATCTTTCGCGCCGCCGAGCTCGCCAACGCCGTCCATCAGCGTGTCGCTGTCGTAGTGGCCGTAGCCGTTGTAGCTCAGGCTGGCGAAGGCGCCCGAGTCAAAGCGCAGCAAGGCGCTGTAAGCCCCTTCGGTGGGGCGACGCGGATCCCAGCGTCCGGTCATGGCGCGCACCCGTTCGACCTGGCCGCCGGCCAGCAGTCGAACGATGTCGACTTGGTGTGACGCCTGGCTGAGCACCACGCCGCCGCCTTGCGCGGTATCGAGCTCTTCGGGCCGCCGCGGCCGGTACAAAAAGTCGGTGTATTGCATGGCGTGGACCATGCGCACTGCGCCATAACGCCCGCTCGCAATCATCTGACGTGCCAGCCGCACCGGTGCGTTAAAGCTGTGGCTGTGCCCGACGATGAGGTGCGTGCCGGCACGCTCGCAGGCCACGATCATGGCGTCGGCTTGGTCCAGGTTGAGCGCCATTGGCTTTTCGACCAGCACATGCTTGCCGTGCTGCGCCGCCAGGCAGACATGCTCGGCGTGCAGGCCATGCGGCGTGGCCACGTAGACCCACTGCACGGCGGGGTCGGCGCACACGGCCTGGGCGCTGTCGCAGCCAACGCCGCCAAAGTACTGGGCAAACGCTGCTCGTGCCTGTGCCCGCGGATCGAAGGCGGCCACCAGGCGCACCCGTGGGTCGTCGCGCCAGGTCGGCAGCATCAGGGTGAAGGCCCGGCCCAGCCCGAGCACGCCGATGCCGATGGGAGAGGTCAAGCTGGCCGCCCGCTTCAGAGGTCGAGCACCAGGCAGCCGCCTGGGGCGCGTGAGACACAGACCATGATGTGATCGGCCTTTTCTTCTTCGAGCAGCACCAGATCGCGGTGGTCGGCCTGACCTTGCAGCAGCCCGGTCTTGCACGAGCCGCAGGTGCCACTTTCGCAGGAGTATGGCAGGTGCACACCTTCGTTGCGCAGGGCCTGCAAGATGCTCAGCCCCACCGGCACCTCGATGATGCGCCCGCTGCTGTTCAGGCTCACCTCGAACGCCTGGTCCTCGGCCTTCACGCTGGTGTCGACGCCAAAGCTTTCAAAATGCACCGCGCTGGCCGGCCAGTGCCCGGTCATGTCGCGCACCGCGTCCATCAGGCCCTGGGGGCCGCAGCAATAGACCTGCAAGGACTGCACGCTGCCGGGCTTTTCCAGCAGGGGCCACAGGTCCATGGCCTGGTTCGGGTCGCCCTGGTCGTGGTGGATGACCACTTGCCCGGCAAACTCGGGGCTGCTGAGCAGGTCGGCAAAGGCCGTGCTCTGGCGATCTCGCGTCAGGTAAACCAGGCGATAGGGCTTGCCCTGAGACTGCAGCAGCCGCGCCATCGACAGCAGGGGCGTGATGCCGATGCCGCCGGCGATCAGCAGCACGCGGCTTGCGCGCTCGTCGAGTTCGAACTGGTTTTGCGGCAAGCCCACCTCGATCAGGTCGCCTGCGCGCACACCATCGACAAGGCTCAGCGAGCCGCCGCGGCCCCGGCCCTCGCGCTTGACCGCGATTTCGTAGCAGTCGGTCTCGTCCGGGTGGTTGCTCAGCGAATACTGGCGCCACGCGCCTGAGGGCGTCTTGACGGGGATGTGGGCGCCTGCGGTGAAGGGGGGCAGGGGCTGGCCTTGCGGATGGCGCAATTGCAGGCGCACAATGCCCTGCGCCGCCGGTTCGGCCACGCTCACGCGCAAGGACTGGGTGTCAGTTGGCATGGTGGGTGAAAACTCGCATCTCGCTTAGGGTTTAATCAGACACGCCTTGGGGGCATTGGGCCAAGTAGGCCTTTGCGATATTATATTAGGCGTCTAAACATTTTGCGCAAGCGTTGCAGCCATCAAACCCGGTGGCAGCCGCTGCCCACATCAAGGAGACCCGTCATGCAACGCAGAACCTGGGCCACGATGGCCGCCGCCCTGATGCTCACGCCCCTGGCCTGGGGCCAGGCCTATCCGAGCAAGCCCATCAAATTCATCGTGCCCTATGCGGCAGGTGGCCTGCCCGATAGCGTGGCTCGGGTGGTGGCCCAGCGACTGACCGAGCGTCTCGGACAGTCGGTCGTGGTCGACAACAAGCCCGGTGGCAACGGCGTGGTGGCCTACCAGGCGCTCTTGCAAAGCAGTCCGCAGGACGGGCATGCTTTCATCGTCTCTGACGGATCGATGCTCTCGATCACGCCGCTGCTCAACAAGGCCCTTCCTTACAAGTACGGCACCGACATCTTGCCGGTCTCGCTGATCGCACGCTCGCCGCTGTTCGTGGTGGCACACCCTAAGACCGGGGTGTCGAGCCTGCAGGAATTCGTGGCCCTGGTCAAAAGCAAGCCGGGGGACTTCACCTATGGCTCTTCCGGCATCGGCAGCACGCATCACCTGACGATGGAGGCGCTCAAGAGCGCGCTCAACCTCGACGTGCGCCATGTGCCTTTCCGCGGCTCGGGCCAGTCGACGCCGGCTCTGGTGGGCGGTCAGGTCGACTTCTCGGTGGCAGCGCTGCCCTCGATGCAAGGTTTTGCCAAGGCCGGCCAGGTGCGTGTGTTGGCCAGCAATGCGGCCAGCCGCTCGCCGCAGGCGCCCGAAATCCCGACCATCTCCGAGATGGTGCCGGGCTTTGACTTTGCGGTGGTCATTGGCGTGATGGCCGCCGCCGGCACGCCCCAGGCGGCGATCAACCGCATCAGCCAGGAAATTGCCGAGGTGGTCAAGCATCCGGAGGTGGTCAAGAACTTCCAGACAGCCGTCATCGATCCGGTGGGCTCAGGCCCGCAGGCCTATGGCCAGGTGATTGCCCGCGAGAACGAGGCGATGGCGCGCGCTGCCAAAGTGGCCAATCTGAAGGCCGAGTAAAGACGGCCACGCTCAAACAGCGGCGCGAGGGCGCGGCTCCCACGGTCCACTCAGGCTGGCTGAGCCTGGCTGAGCCTCGGAGGTGGGAGCGTCTGCCTCGGCGTGATCGGGCCTGCTACTGGCCCGTCTCTTTGTAGTAGCCGATCACGTCGCCCTGCGTGGTCACACCCAGGCCATTGAGCAGGCGGTTGGAGTAGTTGAAGTAGGCGCAGACCTGGTTGACTTCCAGAATTTGCCCGTCGTCGCATCCGGCTGCGTGCAGCGCGTCAATGTCGGCTTTGACCATGTCGGCCACACCGGTGGTCAGCTTGCCTGCATAGACCAGCAAGGCCAGCTCCTTGCCCTCAAAAACCTTCTGCGGCTGCTTTTGCTGCAGCGCGTCCCAAACCGCCTGCGCGCGGGGTGCATCGGCCATCAGGCGCCGGGCATTGGCGAAGTGGTGGGTCAGGCTGTAATCGCAGCGGTTGAGCATGCTGACATAGGAGGCCACCACTTCCAAAAACCAAAAGGGCAGGGTGTTGTCCGGGTTGTGCAGCACGCTGCGGTAAAGCGCGACGTGGCCTTCCATGGTGTGGGGGCGCAGGCTGTGCGCCTTCATGACGTTGTCGACCGTGCCGTGCGGGGTTTTGACTTTCTCGTAGGCCGCAGCCAGCGGGCCTTGGGCCTGCTCCAGCGGGATCATGTGTATCCAGGCGGACATCGGTGTTCTCCGGTTCGGTTCAATCGAGTGGCAAGATCCGCGGTGTGCGCGCAAACAGGCGCATCACCATAGGTTCAAAGTGCGACAGCGGCGCGCAGTCATAGTGCGGGTCGATGGCGGCCTGGTCGTAGCGCTCGACAAAAGTTGCGGCCCACTCAAAGTGGGGGTGTCCGCGCCAGCGCTCTGACGCTTTGGGGTCGGCCAGCGGATGGTGCGGCGAGTGCGCATCTTGGAACAGCGCGTGGCGCTGCAGCATCCAATGGTTGCGCTCGCTGACATAGCTGCCCAGCAGCGCGGCGGCGAATTCGCCGTGGCTGTCCGGGCACGTGATGAAGCCCACATCGTGCAGCAGGCAGACCACGATGTCCTCCTCCTCTAGCCCGTCGCGCATCGCCAGCGTGGCCGACTGCAGGCAGTGCCGGTAGTTGTTGATGCGGTAGCCGAAGGTCGGGTCGTGCTCGGAGTCGGCCAGCATGCGCAGCACCTGCTTGCCTTGCTGCTCGCGGTAGTAGGTTTGGCGCTGGTTCAGCAGCGTCTGCCAATCGGCCCCGCTGAAGTCTTCCAGGCTGTTCTTATCAACATAGTGCCAGTCGGTCCGCAGCAGCGGGCTCAAGGTGGTTTCCATGGTGGTGCGTCTCATCGATGGGATCTGGCTGCCTTCAGCCAGGCTTCGGTGGCTTGGCGCCAAGGGGACAGTGCAGCTTGAACCGCTGCGTCTTGGGCCATTGCTTCGGCCCAGGGGCTCAGTGCAGTGGGCAGGCGCCAGGCCTGTCCGAGTTCTTCAAGCAGCCGGTGTGCCAGGGGCAGGGTGACGGCAAAACCGCAATCGGCCAGGCTGGGCAGGGTGCCGGCCATGTAGGGCTGGGGATGCGCCGCTTCGCTCAGGCGCTGCATCTTGTCGTCCAGTGCGGCCAGCAACTCGGGCAGGCGCGCGCGCTGCTGTGGCTGGCGGATCAGGGGGAACAGGGCCCGCACGCGCGGCTCCACATGCAGATCATGCAGGCGAGCCAGGCTGCGCACCCGGGCCCGTGCCTGGGCCTGCTCGGGCATCAGGGGGCGGTCGGCAAAGGCGTCTTCCAAGTACTCCAGGATGGCCTCAGATTCGGCCAGAAAAAAACCATCGTGCTCAAGAGCCGGCAGGGTGCCCATGGGCACTTTCTCCCGCCAGGCCGCCGACTGGTAGCCGCCGGGCGGTTCGCACTCTTGGAACGTGAGGCCACGCCATAGCAGGGCCACCCGCACCTTGGCGGTGTAGCTCGACAGGGGTTGGCCGTAAAGAGTGATCATGGCGCACTGAAAAACTGAGCAATGTCCTGGTGAGCATCGGCGATGGCCGCCTGCAGCAAAGCCCTGCCGTGCTCTGCGGTGGCCAGCGCCGAATGCGAACCCACACGTCCGTCGGGAAACTGCCCTCGGTGGGCACTGGCGTCCATGTGGTTGTCGCCCGCGTGCAGTTGCGCATAGCCCTCGGGGAGCGCTTGCGGGGGATTTGCCACTTGCGAAAGTGCCTGCGCATCGGCGGGGAATCGGTCGCCAAGCAGGGCCATGGCGATGGCCAACTCGCTGGGCGTGGCGTGCAGGCCCTCCCACCCTCCGTAGTACTGCTTGCGCAATTGATCGGGGCCAGGGTAGTCCCACCAGGATCGCAGTTTGCAGCGGGGAGCGGCTCCTGAGCGCTGACCCAGGCTCCATTGAGCGTAGAAATCCTGGCAGGCCGCGTTCACGGTGGCGATATTGGCGCCATGCCCGTTGAGAAAGTAAAACCGGTCGAAGCCATGACGGGTCAGGCTGCTCAGCACATCACCGACCACGGCCATCATGGTGCTGGCCCGTAAGGCCACCGTACCTGGAAAGCCCAGATTGAACTGGGCAGGCCCCAAGTTGAGGGTCGGAGCCACCAGCCATTGCCCCTGCTCAGCCGCGCCCTGGGCAACGGCTTGAGCGACCAGGGCGTCGGTGCCGATAGGCCCGATGGGGCCGTGCTGCTCCGTCGAGCCCAGCGCAATGATGATTCCACGGCAGCGCTGTAGGTATTGCGAGACCTGCAGCCAGCTTGTATAGGCAAGGCGCATGGCGTTCGATCATAATGCCGCTCTCAGTCATTGGCAGGGGTGTTTTCCATGAGTCAGTCGAGTGCAGGGCCGACGCCGCTCATCCGCCTGGAGGCGGTGAGCAAGTCTTTTGGTCAGTTCAAGGCCCTCGACCAGGTCGATTTGTCGGTGGCCAGTGGCGAGAAAATCGTGATCTGCGGACCGTCCGGTTCGGGAAAATCGACCCTCATCCGCTGCTTGAGCCAACTCGAGCACCATGACGGCGGCCAGATTTGGGTCGACGGCGTTGAAGTTGGCTCGGAGGCCTCCCGCCAGACCCAGGCCCGCAGCGAGATCGGCATGGTCTTTCAGCAGTTCAACCTGTTTCCGCATTTGTCCGTCATTGACAACCTGATGTTGGCCCCGATGCGGGTGCGCGGCTTGGCGCCTGAGCAGGCCCGCGAGTTGGCCATGCAGTACTTGGAGCGGGTAGACATTGTCGAGCAGGCCGACAAGTTCCCCGGCCAACTCTCGGGCGGCCAGCAGCAGCGGGTTGCCATTGCGCGGTCGCTGTGCATGCGCCCGCGCATCATGCTGTTTGACGAGCCCACATCGGCGCTCGACCCGGAGATGATCCAGGAGGTGCTGGGTGTCATGGAGGGCTTGGCGCGCGAGGGCATGACCATGCTGTGCGTGACCCATGAAATGGGCTTCGCCCGCCGTGTGGCCGACCGGGTGGTTTTTATGGATCAGGGGCGGGTGGTTGAAGAGGCACCGCCTCAGACTTTTTTCAGCGCGCCTCGCAGCGAGCGTTGCCGCAGCTTCCTTGAGCGCATCTTGCACCACTGAGGGTGCCCCCTTGGCCTGGGAAGCGGGGCATTCGACTCAATGCCCCATCGCGCCGACTGCGGCGCTCGCCTAGGGTTCTCTCAAAGCCTTAGGCCGGGGTGTGGGAGCCGCGTCCTTGCGGCGATTTGGCTCTCCCGACCAAGACCTACCGAACCGAGGCCGCCATGCGCCGCTCCAGGCGTCGCACGCCCCAGGAGGTCAGCAGGATCAGCAGCAGGTATTCCACCACCAAGGCGGTGTAGATCTCCAGCGGCCGATATTCGGTCACGTTAAGCTCGTTGGCGCGGCGGGTCAGTTCCTGCAGCCCGATGACCGATACCAGCGAGCTCATCTTGAGCACATAGACAAACTGGTTGCCCAGCGCCGGCAAGATGGTTCGTATGGCCTGCGGGAAGATGACGAATCGGAAGGTGTCTCGGCTCGACAGGCCCAGCGTCTGTGCGGCCTCGCGTTGCCCTTTGGCCACTGACTGTATGCCGGCGCGAAAAATCTCCGCCTCGAAGGCCGCGTCCGACAGGGCCAGCGAAATCACCCCGGCGGCAAAGGCACCGAACTGCAGGCCCGTCACCATGGGCAACCCGTAGTACACCCACAGGAGCAGCACCAGCAGCGGAATGGCGCGAAAGACCTCCACATAGCCGCGCGAGACCAGCCGCAGCGGCTTGGAGCTTGACAAGGCCGAAAGGGCCAGAAGCACCCCAAGCAAGACCGAGACCGCAATGGCGACCACCGACAGGCCGACGGTCAGGCCGATACCGGCCAGAAGAAAGGAGAGGTTGGAGGCGCCCTTGTCGGTCAGGGGGTTGAGGATGTACCAGCCCCAGGAGTAGGCGCTGGTGTCCCCCACGGCGCCGCAGCCAGCCAGCAAAAAAGCGAGCGCGACCAGCGCGGCTGCAAGGCGCCTCATGTCAGACGGGACGGTGGATCAACGACCCAGCCACTTGGCTTCAAGCGCGTCGAAGTAGCCTTCGGATTTTTTCAGGGCCACCCAGTTGTTCACGAAGGTGGTCCAGACCGGGTCACCCTGGGGCATGGGGTAGGCAAAGGGACGCTTGTTACGCAGTTCGGCCTTGGAAATCACGGCCAGGTTGGGGTAGGTCTTGACCAGCGTGGCCGCCTCCACATTGCTGGTGATCGTGGCCACGGCGCGGCCGGCCAGAACTTCCTGGTAGCCCGTGGCGGGCTTTTCAATGGCGCGGACGGTGGCCTGAGGGAAGTGGGCCTTGGCCTGCTCTTCAAACACCGTGCCCAGGGAGACGGCGATTTGCGTGCCGCTTCGGTTGAGGTCGGACCAGCTGGTCAAGCGCGCGGCGTCGGCCCGGCGGATCACCGGCACGGTACCGGCCTCGATGTAGGGGTCAGAGAAGGCAACAACCCTGGCCCGAGCCATGCTCAGCGAGGCACCAGAGAAGATGTCGTAGCGGTTGGAGGTGATGCCGGCCACGAGGGTGGCCCATTCGGCGGGCACCCATTCGACCTTCACGCCCATGTCCTTGGCCAACTGCTCCATGGCCTCGACATCGAAGCCACGGTAGGTGTTGGTGGCCGCATCACGGATGGACATGGGGTTGAAGTCGCCGGTCGTCCCGACGCGCAAGGTGCCGCGCTCCATGATGGTTTGCAGACGGCTCTTGCCGGGCGCGCCTTGCGCTGCAGCAGGATTGTTCAGTGCGGCCAGCGCCACCATGGTGATGGACAACAGGGTCTTTAAAAACTTCATGGGGACACCTCTCGGACTAAGCGTTGTGGGTGGTGACTTGGCCAGGGGCCAGAACGCGCAGGGTGCGCGGTCTTTCGCAGACAGCGCACGAGCGTGTGCAACTGTAGCAGTTTCTCCCGAGCTTGATGGGTCTTCGGGCTTTCGTCGTCTCATGGTTGTCCCTGACAATGGCCGATCGGTCGCCAGTTACAGTTGCCTGTCTAGACAAGATTGGGCGTTGTCGCCTGGCTTGCTGCAGCGCTCATGCGGTACAACTTTCTACAACTTTTGCGGCAGGGATTTTTCGGTCATCGCGGCTGGCCGCGTGCCTGGCGTCGGGCTGAGCCAGCAGCCAGTTACGACGCAGTGGTGGTCGGTGGTGGCGGTCATGGCCTGGCCACTGCCTGGCACCTGGTGCGCGATGAGGGACTGAGGCGGGTGGCCGTTCTTGAGCGTGGCTGGCTGGGCGGCGGCAACACCGGCCGCAACACCACCGTCATCCGCTCGAACTACCTGCGCGAGCCCGGCATCCGTTTTCAGGACGAGAACCTGCGCTTGTGGGAAGACCTCAGCCAGCGCCTCGATTTCAACCTGATGGTCAGCCAGCGTGGGCAGGTGGAGATTATTCAGACCTGGGCCAAGCTGCGTGATGCGCGCCGGCGCATGCATGCGATGCGCCTGGTCGGCGCCGACTATGAACTGCTCGATGCCGATGCGGTTTACCGCCTGCTGCCGCTCTTGCGGCGCGATCGGGCTCAGCGTCTGCCGGTGCTGGCCGGCGCCTGGCAGGGCCGGGCCGGCACGGTGCGACACGATGCGGTGGCCTGGGCTTACGCCCGCGCCGCCAGTTCGGTGGGGGTGGACATCATCGAGAACTGTGAGGTCACCGGCATAGCCTGCAGTGGTGGCCGCGTGCAGGCGGTTCAGACCAGCCGCGGGCGCATCGCCACCGAACGCCTGGGGCTGGCGGTGGCCGGCTCCACCAGTCGCTTGGCGCGCATGGCTGGCCTACGACTTCCCTTGGAAACGCTGACGCTGCAGGCCTTTGTTTCCGAGCCCCTCAAGCCCATGCTCGATGTCATCGTTTCCTGCCCCGCGCTTGGGATTTATTTCAGTCAGTCCGACAAGGGCGAATTGGTGATCGGCGGTGGACCCGACGCTGGCATGTCCTGGACGCAGCGCGGTCAGTTCAATGTGATTGAAGACTGCGTGGCTAGCCTGGTCGAACTTTTCCCGGCCCTGGCCCGGGTCAAGCTGATGCGCAGCTGGGCTGGCGCCATTGATCTGTCGGCCGATACATCACCCATTGTGTCGGCCACGCCAGTGCGCGGTCTGTGCGTCAGCGCCGGCTGGGGCTCGGGAGGCTTCAAGTCCATCCCGGTGGGCGGACGCAGCCTGGCTGGCTTGCTCGCCCGCGGTCAGGCTGACCGGCATTGCGCACCCTTCTCACTGGAGCGCTTTGCCACTGGCCGCTTGCTCTATGAGACGGCCAGCGCCTCCAACCGGTTTTAGTGTCCGCCATGTTGCAGATCCCCTGTCCTCATTGTGGCTTGCGCAGCGAGCATGAGTTCGTCTGCGCAGGCGAGGTCAGCCAGCGGCCCCCACAGCCCGAGGCGCTGGACGAGGCGGCCTGGGCCGATCGGATCTATCAGCGTGATAACCCGGACACGCCGGTCCTCGAGCATTGGTGGCATCTGCATGGCTGTCGCAGCTGGCTGTGGGTGCGGCGCAATCCGCACACCCAGCAAGTTCTTGAGGCCCGCGTGACGGAGCCGGGCGCATGAGCGGCTGGCGTTTAAGCACGGGAGGGCGACTGATTGATCGCTCGCGGCCGCTGGACTTCGCCTTCAATGGCCGCGCCTTGCAGGGCCTGAGCGGCGACACCTTGGCCTCGGCCCTGATGGCGCAGGGTGTGGATGTGCTGGCGCGCAGCTTCAAGTACCACCGCCCCCGCGGTGTCTTGGCTGCCGGCTGGGAGGAGCCCTGCGCCTTTGTCGATTTGCAGGGCCCGCGAAACGAGCCCAATGTGCTGGCCACCACCGAGCCCTTGGTCATGGGCCTGCGCGCCTGTGGCCAGCAGGGCTGGCCAGCCTGGGGCCTGGACCCCATGGCCTGGGCTGACCTGATGCACCGCTGGTTACCAGCGGGCTTTTACTACAAGGCTTTTAAGTCGCCGTCCTGGGCTTGGCCTTGGTTTGAGCGCGCCTTGCGCCATGCGGCCGGTTTGGGGCGCATGCCAGATCAGCCGTCGAAGGACAGCGCCTACGAGCGCCGCTTCGCCCATGCCGATGTGCTGGTGGTGGGGGCTGGCTTGGCCGGCCTGTGGGCGGCCCGGGCTCTGGCTGAAGCTGGCGCCCGCGTGATCTTGGCCGATGACGGGCCAAGGCCTGGTGGGCGCTGGCTCGACCGCCCTCTGGGTGGCCCGGTCGATGACTGGATGGCTCAAACCGTGCAGGCCCTGGACGCCTGCCCGCAGGTGCAGCGCTGGCCGCTGACGCAGGTGGTGGCCCAGCACGATCACGGTCAGTTTGTCGCGATTGATCGCAGTCGGCCCGGCCAGGAGCGGCTGTGGAAGGTGCGCGCACCTCACATGATCTTGGCCAGCGGGCAGATTGAGCGGCCACTGCTGTTCCCCGACAACGATCGGCCTGGCGTCATGCTGGCCGGTGCGGTCAGTGCCTTTGTTTCCCGCTGGGCGGTTGCGCCGGGTCGGCGCATGGTGCTGGCCACCAACAACGACGCCGCTTGGGCATCGGCTTTTGAGGCGCATGACGCGGGCCTCTGTCTGGCTGTGCTGGCCGATCAGCGCGCCCAGGTGCATCCGCAGCTGCTGCGCCAGGCCGAGCAGCGCGGCTTGCGTGTGCAATTGGGTAGCAGCGTTGCCGCCTGCCGTGGCCGCACGCGCGTGAGTGCGGTGGCTTTGCGCGATGCGGCCGGCCGCACCGAATGGCACAGCGCCGACTTGTTGGCTGTCTCTGGTGGCTGGAGCAGCGCCTTGGGACTGCACGCGCAAGCCGGTGGTGCGAGCAGCTACGACCCGAAGTTGCACGGCATGGTCCCCGTGGCTGGACCGGCTGGCCTGCCGATTGGTGCGGCAGCCGGACACCAGGACAGTACTCAGGTCTTGGCCTCGGCCCGACAGGGTGCGCAGCAGGTGGCGCAAGCGCTCGGATTGCGCATCCCCAGCCTTCCTGACCCTGATGTCCCCAGCCAGTCTGATGGCTGCAGCGCCATCACCTTGGCCGAGCCCGTGCGAGGTCGGGTGTTTGTGGACCTGGCCAGTGACGTCACCCTGGATGACATCGAACTGGCGCAGCGCGAAGGCTATGAGGCGCCTGAGCACCTCAAGCGCTATACCGCTCTGGGCATGGGGCCCGACCAGGGGCGCACATCGAGCCTGAACGGTGCTTTGCTGATGGCTCAGATGCGGGGTATGGCAGCCGGTGCCCTCGGTCCCACTCGCCTGCGCCCCCCCTACACGCCGCTGCCTTTTGGCGCGGTGGCCGGCCTCGAGCCTGGCGAGCTGATCCGGCCTGTACGGCGCACCCCCATCACGGCCTGGCACGAGGACGCGGGCGCGGTCATGTACGAGTCAGGCCAGAACTGGCGCAGGCCGGGCTACTACCCGCAGCCCGGCGAAACCATGGCACAGGCCCTCGAGCGTGAGTGCCGGGCTTGCCGCGAGGCGGTGGGCCTGTACGACAGCTCGCCCTTGGGCAAGTTTGAGGTGACCGGGCCGCAGGCCCTCGAATTGCTTGAGCATGTGTATGCCTGCCGACTGGCCGATTTGAAAGACGGTCGCGGTCGTTATGCGGTGATGCTGCGCGAGGATGGACGCATTTTTGACGACGGGACGGTGTTTCGCATCGATGCACACCGCTGGTGGATCACCACCACCAGCGGCCAGGCCCAAGCGGTCCATGCCTGGCTGGAGGCGGTGCTGCAGATCCACTTTCAGGGGCGCTTGCAGGCCTTCGTCACGCCGGTGACCGATCAGTGGGCCGCTTTGGTGGTATGCGGCCCGCGTGCGCGCCAATTGTTGGCGGCATGCGCTTGCAGCATCGATTTGTCGCGAGCCGCCTTCCCCTTCATGAACATGCGCCATGCGGTTCTGGCTGACCAGTCGGTACGCCTGTTTCGGGTCAGTTTCACCGGAGAACTGAGCTATGAGATTCACCTGCCTGCCAGTGGCGCTCTGGCGCTTTGGGAGCGGCTGGTGCACGAGGGCCAGAGCCTGGGTCTGGCGGTCATGGGCTCAGAGGCCAACCATGTGCTGAGGGTGGAAAAAGGCTTCATCTCGGTCGGTCATGAGGTGGACGGCTGCATTAACCCATTTGATCTGGGTCTGGCTTGGGCGGTTCGCATGGACAAGAGCGACTTTGTCGGCAAGCGGTCGCTGCAACGCGATCTGGCCCGACCTGAAGGTCGGGCGCAATTGGTGGGGCTGCTGGTACCGGCTGGCGAGTTGCCGCTGGAGGAGGGCGCGCAGATCCTTGGCGAGGACGTGGAGCTGCAATCTGCGCCGCTTGCGCAGCGGGCCAGTCGTGGATTCGTGACGGCCAGTGTGCACAGTCACGCCATGGGTCGGGCGGTGGCCTTGGCTCTGCTGGAGGACGGCAGCGCGATGCATGGCCAGACCGTCTGGGTCACCGTCACCGCTCTGGGCCGCCTGGCCCGCCGGCCTGCCCAGGTGGTGGCCCCGGTTTTCTTCGATCCGGATGGGGAGCGCATGCGTGGCTGATCCCTCTTTTTCGACAGCTCGCTCTCAGCCGGGCAGGCTGCTGAGCTTGAGGTTGCGCTCGCATGACCGTGGTGTTCTGGAGTCGCTTGCGCCGGGCCTGTCGGGTTTGGGTCTTGGCCGCCAACTGCGGACTGAGTTCCTGGGTGCTGCCTTGCTCTGGATGCGACTGGGTCCCGACGAATGGTGGTGCTGGTGGGCCCTTCCCGACGCGCACTCTGAGGCAACGGTGTCGGGCTTGGGTTCGACGATTGCCCAGGCGACAGCCGGCCTGCACCACACCTGCGTGGACTTGAGTGATGCTTATCAATGTCTGCTTTTGAGTGTCGATGCCCGGCAGATCTTGTCTTTCGGCTGCGATCTGGACTGGCAGCGCCTGCCCCCCGACCTGGCCACGCGCACCCGGCTGGCGTCGTGGTCCGTGGTGCTGGCTGCATCGGGCGAGCAGGCCATGGCGCTTTGGGTGGACACCAGCTTGAGCCTGAGCCTGCAGCACTGGCTTGACAAAGCGGCGCGAACGCTTGCCCGGCGCTAACTCCTCAAACCTCGGCGCTGGTCAGTTTGGCGGGTCTGAGTTGGCCGATGAGGTGCAAGTCAAGCGATCCATGGCCCGCTTCAGTGACGCCGGCGCTTGCTGCAAGGCAGTCAGTTGCAGATGAGGGCTGCGTAGCCACTGGGCAGTCGCTTCAATGTCTGCCGCCAGGCTGCGGTCCTGCTCCAGTGCTGGACTCAGACTGCGCACATGCGCATGGATGTGCTCCAGCGCAGGCGTGCTGCGCATGGGGCGATGCGATTCGATACCCTGTGCCGCCGCCAGCAGTTCGATGGCCAAAATATGGCCCGTGTTATCGGCCATGGCAGCCAGCCTTCGGGCTGCGAAGGTGGCCATGCTCACATGATCC
>CANHDQ010000025.1 GCA_947459405.1 Comamonadaceae bacterium | reverse complement strand
CGTCCGCAGGTGCTGGCCGATGTGGCGCAGCGCCTGGCCGCCGTGCGCGCATTCGCCGCCCTGCCTGAAAGCGCCGCGCTGGCCGCCGCAAACAAGCGCATCACCAACATCCTGAAAAAAGCCGGTGAGGTCGATGCGCACGTCAACCCGGCGCTGCTGCGGGAAGACGCCGAAAAAGCCTTGCACGTGGCCATGCAACAGCTGCTGCCCCAGTCTGAGGCGCAGTTCAAGGCCGGCGACTACACCGCCAGCTTGCAGACCCTGGCCGCGCTGCGCGCGCCGGTCGATGCCTTCTTTGAAGGCGTCATGGTCAACGCCGAGGAGATGGACTTGCGCCTCAATCGCCAAGGCTTGCTCAAGGCCCTGCACGCCGCCATGAACCGAGTGGCCGACCTTTCGCGTCTGGCCGCCTGAAGACCATGCCTGAGCGCAACCTCAAGCTCGTCATCGTTGACCGCGATGGCACGATCAACCAGGACCGCGACGACTTCGTCAAATCGCCGCAGGAGTGGGAGCCGCTGCCGGGGGCGCTTGAGGCCATTGCCCGACTCAACCATGCCGGCTGGCATGTGGTGGTGGCCTCCAACCAGTCGGGCCTGGGACGCGGCCTGTTTGACATGGCCCACCTCAATGCCATGCACGACAAGATGCACCAATTGCTCGCCGCCGTCGGTGGGCGCGTCGACGCGGTCTTTTTCTGCCCGCACGCGCCCGAAGACGATTGCGCCTGCCGCAAGCCGCGGGCCGGTTTGTTCGAGCAGATCGGTGCGCGCTTTGGCGTCCCGCTCAAGGGCGTGCCCGCCGTTGGCGACACGCTGCGCGATCTGCAGGCCGGTGCCAGCGTCGGCTGTCAGCCGCATCTGGTGCTCACGGGCAAGTCCGCTGGCCTGAGCCCCGAGCAGGCCTTGCAGGGCTTGCCCCAAGGCTCCCGGGTGCATGCCGATCTGGCGGCTTTTGCCGATCACCTGATTGAGCGCGGCGCTGGCGTGGCCCCCGCCTGAGCACCATGGCCTGGCTGCGCTCGCTCTTGCATCTGCTGTGGATGGGCGTGACCGTCGTGCCCTGGGCGATTGCGGTCATCGTCGGCTCGCTGTTTTTGAGCAGCACGGCCGTTTACTGGATGTGCGCTGGCTGGCTGCGCTGGGCAGTGGCCGGTGCGCGGGTGATCCTGGGCATACAGGTGCGGGTCAGTGGGTGGGAGAACCTGCCGACCGGGCAGACCAGCGCCGCGGTGCTGCTGGTCAAGCACCAGAGCACCTTTGAGACCTTTCTCATGCCCACCCTGATGCCGCATCCGCTGGCCTATGTGTTCAAGAAGGAGTTGCTCTACGTGCCCTTTTTTGGCTGGGCCATGAGCCGACTCGACATGATCCACATCGACCGCAGCAAGCGCAGCGAAGCTTTCACCAAGGTGGTCCAGCAAGGCCGACGCCTGATGGCGCAGGGCGTGTGGGTGATCATGTTCCCCGAGGGCACCCGCATCGAGCGCGGCCAGAAGGGCACTTACAAATCCGGTGGCACGCGGCTGGCCATCGAATGCGGCGCGCCGGTGATTCCGGTGGCGGTCACCTCGGCCAAATGCTGGCCGCGCAAGGCCCTGATCAAGCGCCCGGGCGTGGTCGATGTGTCCATCGGCCCGGCCATGGCCAGCGTGGGGCGCAAGCCCGACGAACTGATGGCCGAGGTCGAGCAGTGGATCGAGGCGGAGATGCGCCGGCTCGATCCCCAGGCCTATGGGCCGTCCTGAGGCAGCGGCCCTGTGGCACTAAACTGGCGGCCATGCGCAGCCTGCTGCAACTGACCCTCGATTTCTTTGCGGCCGATCCGCCGCCTGCGGCGCAGGCATCGCCAGCGCCAAGTTCCCCCGCGCCAGCAAAGTCCGTCGACCGCGACAGCCCCCCTGCTCTGGCGCCCGAGCCGCACTACAGCCATCCTCAGGCCAACCGCAGGGCAGTTTTGGCCGGGGTGCACGTGGCCTACACCTTTCGCAGAGGCCGCAGGCGCACGATCGGTTTTTCCGTCGGCCCCGAAGGTCTGGCCGTCAGCGCGCCGAGCTGGGTGCCCCTGCGGGAGGTCGACAGCGCGGTGCAGGAGAAGGCCCACTGGATTGTGCGCAAGCTCCAAGAGACCCAGCAGCGCCAGGTGCAGCTGGAATCGGCCCGCATCGTCTGGCGCGATGGTGCGCAGCTGCACTTGCTCGGTCGGCCGCTGACCGTGCGGCTAGACCCAGGCCATCACTACGCCAGCGGTGAGCAGCTGCAGGGTGAGCCTGGCAGCCAGTGTCTGTATCTGGGGCTGGCCCAGCAGGCGACGCCCGAGCAAATTCGCGATGCCGCTCAGGCCTGGCTGATGCGGCAAGCCCGCGATCACTTTGAGGAGCGGCTCAGGCACTTTGCCCCAAGGCTGGGCGTGCAGTGGCGACGCCTGGCGCTCAGCAGCGCCTCGACCCGCTGGGGCAGCGCGGCAGCTGACGGCTCAATCCGTCTGCACTGGCGGCTGATCCATTTCAGCCCCGAGGTCATCGACTATGTGGTGGTCCACGAGCTCAGCCACCTGCGCGTGATGGACCACAGCCCCCGCTTCTGGGAGACGGTGGGTGCGGTGGTGCCCGATTACCCCCAGCTGCGGGCTCAGCTGCGCCAGCAGCCGCTGGCACAGTGGTGAGACAAGGCCAGCGCGCCTGAGTCCCGGCGACGCGTCGTTGCGAGGATTGCCGCGGCGCTGCGCGCCTCGCAATGACGCGGGGGTGGGCCATCGTCGCTGGGCCATGTCATCGTTTGCCGGCTGCGTCATGGCGTCGTGATCCCGCTGTGTCATTGCGAGGAACGAAGCAATCCATCGGCCGTTGGATGAAGGCATGGATTGCCACGGCGCTACGCGCCTCGCAATGACGAGGGGGTGGACCACCGTCGCTGGGCTGTGTCATCGTTTCCCGGCTGCGTCATTGCTTCGTGATCCCGCTGTGTCATTGCGAGGAACGAAGCAATCCATCGGCCGGTGCATGAAGGCCTGGATTGCCGCGGCGCTGCGCGCCTCGCAATGACGAGGGGGTGGGCCTGCGCCTTGCTTAGGTGGCGGCAAAGCGCAGTACGCCGCCAGCGTCGGCTTCGCGCCTGAGTTGTCCCTGGTGCCACAGCAGATTGAGGTGCGCCATGCTCTCGCCCAGGGCGAAGGTCGTTTGGTGCACATCGAGGCTGCGCTTGAACATCACGCCAACGATGTCAGCGGCGCATTGCGGCTTGTCGCGGCAGGCGCTCATCACCTCGTCCAGGCGGTCTCGGTGGTGCGCCTGCAACTGGCGCACCCGCTCGTGCAGCCCGGTGAAGGGCCGCCCATGCGAGGGCAACACCAGGGTGTGGGCGGGCAGTGACAAGAATTTGTTGATCGAGTCCAGAAAGAGCTGCAGCGGGTTGCCGTCGGGCTCGGTCTCGTAGACGCTGATGTTGGTCGAGATGCGCGGCAGCACCATGTCGCCGCTGATGAGCACCGGCTGCGGCAGGCTGGCGTCGTCGCAAAACAGCGCCATGTGCTCGGGTGAATGGCCGTAGCCGCTGATGCAGCGCCACCGGCGCGCGCCGATGGTCAGCAGCTGGCCGTCTTGCAACCGTTGGTAGTGGGCCGGCACGGCGGGCACCATGCGCGCGTAGTAGTCCTTGCGTTCAACCACGGTGGCCAGCACCTGTGCGTCGAGCAGCCCGTGGCGGGCAAAAAAGTCGGCAGTGGCCTGGCCGCCGAAGGAGTCCTGGCGGCTCACCGCCAGCCGTGCCATGAGGTACTCGCTCAGGCTGATCCACAGCCTTGCGTCGAAACGCTCGCACAGCCAGTGCGCCAGGCCCAGATGATCCGGGTGCATGTGCGTGGCCAGCAGGCGAACGATGGGCAAGCCGTCGAGCTCGCCGGCGATCACCTGCTCCCACTGCGCACGCGATTGAGCCTGGTCTACGCAGGTGTCGACCACGCTCCAGCCGTAGCGGCCCTCCACTTCATCGCGCATCAGCCACAAATTGATGTGATCCAGGGCGAAGGGCAGGCCCATGCGCAGCCAGCGCAGGCCCGGGGCGAGCTCGACGCTCTTGCCAGCGCCCGGCAGCGTCGTGCCCCAGGGGTAGTCCAAGGCATCTTCGAGTGAGTTCATGGGCGCGCAGGAACTGCGTTATATTTCGGTCGTTGTTGACGTTTACGTAAACGTCATGTTTGCCGATTGTAGGCAGTCCCTTGTAGCCGACCTGCCGACCTCTTTGAGTTGCGTCGACCCTCGTCACGATCCGTCCCCCCTGCCGCAAGCCCATGGCCACCACGTACACCATCAGCGACCTTGCCAAGGAATTTGACCTGACCACCCGGGCCATGCGTTTTTACGAGGACATGGGCCTGCTGCAGCCGCAGCGCGAGGGCCCGGGCGGACGCAACCGCATCTACAGCGCCCGCGATCGCACGCGCCTCAAACTCACGCTGCGTGCCAAGCGGCTCGGCCTGAGCCTGACCGAGGCCAAGGAGATCATCGACACCTACGAGAGCCCACGCGACACGGTGCCGCAGTTGCGCAAGTTCCTGGTGATTTTGGATGGGCACAAGCGTCAGATCGAGGAGCAGATGGCCGATTTACAGGCCAACCTCGAGGAAATCAAGGCGCATGAAAAGGAAGCCCGGTCGCTGCTGGCCAAGGCTGAAAAGCGTGCCCTGGCCTGAGTCGGCCGCGCGCGCTGAGATCACAAGGGGATGAGCATGACCCGCACTGTCAATCCGGATTCTTTGCCTGCCGTCGGCCAGCCGGCCTTGCTCGAGCGCGTGCGCGCGAGTTTCGAGCGCCAGGGCATGATGCTGCACCTCGGTGCGCGTCTGCTGCGGGTCGAGCCCGGTCTGTGCGAGCTGGTCCTGCCCTACTCGGACAAGGTCACGCAGCAGCAAGGCGGCTTTCACGGCGGCGCCATTGGTGCTCTGGCCGATATTGCCGGTGGCTATGCGGCCCTGACCGTGGCGCCCGAGGGCATGGAGGTCACGACGGTGGAGTACAAGATCAACTTCCTCAACGCGTTTTCCGGCGGGCAGCTGCACGCGGTCGGCCGAGTGGTCAAGGCCGGGCGACGCGTCATCATCACCACCGCCGACGTCTCGCACCTGCATGAAGGCCAGAGCCGCGACTGCGCCATCATGCAGCAGACGCTGGCGCCGGTGAGCAAGACCTATTGAGACGACCTGTCAAACAGACCGACCGATCGCCCATGGCCGACCCCCACCTGAGCCCTGCTGTTTCCACCCCGAGGCCCTGTGCGAGGGCCAGTTTTTTGTGAGCACCCTGCCATGAACCTGCCTGGACTTGACTTTCAGCTCGGCGACGACATTGATGCGCTGCGCGATGCGGTGCGCGACTTTGCGCAGGCCGAAATTGCGCCGCGTGCGGCCGAGATCGACCGCAGCGACTGCTTCCCCATGGATTTGTGGCGCAAGATGGGCGATCTGGGCGTGCTGGGCATCACCGTCCCCGAGGAAATGGGTGGCGCTGGCATGGGCTATCTGGCCCACATGGTGGCGATGGAAGAGATCTCCCGCGCCAGTGCCTCGGTGGGCCTGAGCTACGGCGCGCACTCCAACCTGTGCGTCAACCAGATCAAGCGCAACGGCACCGAGGCCCAGCGTGCCCGGTACCTGCCCAAGCTGATTTCGGGCGAGCACGTGGGGGCACTGGCCATGAGCGAGCCTGGTGCGGGCTCCGATGTGATTTCCATGAAGCTCAAAGCCCAGGACAAGGGGGGCTACTACCTGCTCAATGGCTCGAAGATGTGGATCACCAACGGACCCGATGCCGACACGCTGGTGGTCTACGCCAAGACCGAGCCCGAACTCGGCGCTCGAGGCGTGACCGCTTTCCTGATTGAAAAGGGCATGAAGGGCTTTTCGGTGGCCCAAAAGCTCGACAAGCTGGGCATGCGCGGCAGCCACACCGGCGAGTTGGTGTTCCACAACGTCGAGGTGCCGGCCGATCACATTTTGGGCGGCCTCAACAACGGCGCGCGGGTGCTGATGAGCGGCCTGGACTACGAGCGCGCCGTGCTCGCCGCCGGACCCATCGGCATCATGCAGGCGGTAATGGACAACGTTGTGCCCTACATCCACGACCGTAAGCAGTTCGGCCAAAGCATCGGCGAGTTCCAGCTCATCCAGGGCAAGGTGGCCGACATGTACACCGTGCTGCAGGCGGGCCGCTCGTTTTGCTACACCGTGGGCAAGAACCTCGACCTGCTGGGCAGCGAGCATGTGCGGCGGGTACGCAAGGATTGCGCCTCGGTGATTTTGTGGTGCGCCGAGAAGGCCACCTGGATGGCCGGTGAGGGCGTCCAGATCTTCGGTGGCAACGGTTACATCAATGAATACCCGCTCGGCCGTCTGTGGCGCGATGCCAAGCTCTACGAAATCGGCGCCGGCACCAGCGAGATCCGCCGCATGCTGATCGGTCGCGAGTTGTTTTCTGAAACCGCCGGTGCCTGAGCGAGCCCACGCGTAACCCAAGGAATTGCCATGCCTTTGCGCCATTTGCTCGCCCACAACCAGCAGTGGGCCACTCGCATGGAAGCCGAGCGGCCTGGTTTTTTTACCAATTTGTCGCACCAGCAGAACCCCCGCTACATGTGGATAGGCTGCTCCGACAGCCGCGTGCCGGCCAATCAGATCACAGGGCTCGAGCCCGGTGAGGTGTTCGTGCACCGCAATGTGGCCAATGTGGTGGTGCCCACCGATCTCAATTGCCTGTCGACCATCCAGTACGCGGTCGACCAGTTGCATGTCGAGCATCTGATGGTCGTCGGCCATTACGGCTGCGGTGGCGTGCTGGCGGCGCTGCAGGGCATCCGGGTGGGTTTGGCCGACAACTGGCTGCGTCACATCAAGGATGTGGCCGCCCGCCACCGGCCCTTGCTCGACCTTGTAGACCCGGCCGAGCGGGGCAACTTGCTGGTCGAGCTCAATGTGATCGAGCAGGTGGTCAACGTGGCCCAATCGACTGTGGTGCAAGATGCCTGGGAGCGCGGCCAACGGCTCACGCTGCACGGTTGGGTTTACGGCTTGAAGGACGGTTTGCTCAAGGACCTGAAGATTTCGGTTGACGACCCCGCGCACATCGATGCCGTCTATGCCCAGGCAGTCGGCGCCCAGGCGCGCCTAGGCTTGGCCGCCTGAGCCCTGAATCTCCCATGTTTCCCCAGCGACTGGACTCAAGCATTGCCTACGACATCGCCAAAGCGATGATGGATGGCTTTAACCGCCATTACGACTTGTTTCGGCGTGAATCGGCGCGAGCCAAACACCGTTTTGAGACGGCCGACTGGCACGGCCAGCAAAGGGCGCAGCGCGAACGCATCGAGTTCTATGACCTGCGTGTGCGCGAGGCCTCCACCCGACTCGAGCGCGAGTTCAAGGCGGGCGAGCAGCCGATGGAGGTCTGGCACCAGGTCAAGCTCCACTACATCGGCCTGCTGGTCAATCACCACCAGCCCGAACTGGCCGAGACCTTCTTCAACTCGGTGACCACCAAGATCCTGCACCGCAGCTACTTTCACAACGACTTCATCTTCGTGCGCCCCGCGGTCAGCACCGAGTACATCGAAAACGAGGAGCCCACCGCCCGGCCGACCTACAAGGCCTGGTATCCCAAGCGCGAAAACCTGGGCGAGGTGATCGTACAGGTCATCGAGTCCTTCGACTTGCGTCGCCCCTTTGCCGATCTGCCGCGCGATGCCAGCGATGTGCTGGCCCAGGTTGAGGAGCGACTGCGCGACATGAAGCTGCGGGCCAACTTTCAGATCCAGGTGCTGTCGAGCCTGTTTTTTCGCAACAAGGGCGCTTACGTTGTCGGCAAGCTGATCAACGGCTTTAGCGAGATCCCGTTTGCGCTGCCGATCTTGCACGACGCGCAGGGCAAGCTGCTCATCGATGCCATCTTGTTTGGCGAGGACGACCTGCTGATTCTGTTTAGCTTTGCGCGTGCCTATTTCATGGTCGACATGGAAATTCCATCGGCTTATGTGCAGTTTTTGCGCAGCATGATGCCGCGCAAGCCCAGGGCCGAGCTCTACAACGCGCTCGGACTGGCCAAGCAGGGCAAGACGCTGTTTTACCGGGATTTCCTCTACCACCTGCGCCACAGCAGCGATCAGTTCCGCATTGCCCCGGGGATCAAGGGCATGGTCATGCTGGTGTTTGACCTGCCGTCGTTTCCTTATGTCTTTAAGGTCATCAAGGACTATTACCCGCCGCAAAAAGACACGACCCGCGAGCAGATTCAGGGCAAGTATCTGCTGGTCAAGCAGCACGACCGAGTCGGTCGCATGGCCGACACGCTCGAGTACAGCAACGTCGCTTTTCCGCGGGCGCGCTTTGAAGACGAGCTGATCGAGGAAATCCGCAAGTTCGCGCCCAGCCAAATCGAAGTCAGCGACCGCGACGGCGATGGCCAGCTCGAGGTCATCATCAAGCACGTCTACATCGAGCGGCGCATGATCCCCCTGAACATCTTTTTGCAGGAATCGTTCGACGCCGGCCCGGACAACGCACGCGCCAAGGCCCAGATGGAGCACGCCGTCATCGAGTACGGCAATGCGATCAAAGACCTGGTGGCCGCCAACATCTTTCCCGGTGACATGCTGTGGAAAAATTTTGGCGTCACCCGTCACGGCAAGGTGGTGTTTTACGACTACGACGAGATCGAGTACCTCACCGACTGCAACTTCCGCCGGGTACCGCCGCCGCGCAACGAGGAAGACGAAATGTCGGGCGAGATCTGGTACACGGTGGGGCCCAAGGATGTGTTTCCCGAAACGTTTGGCCCCTTCCTGCTCGGCAACCCGGCGGTTCGGCAGGTGTTTATGAAGCACCACGCCGATTTGCTGGACGCCGACTTCTGGCAGGCCAACAAGGAGCGCATCGCAGACGGCCATGTGCACGACGTGTTCCCTTACGATCCGGCGCGGCGGTTTTCCGAGTTGCGCAAAGGCGCTTGAGACCCATCTGCTGTATCCATTCATTGTCTTGAGGAGTTTTCCATGTCTGATTCGGTCGTCATCGTCAGCGCAGCGCGCACGCCCATGGGCAGTTTCCAGGGCGACTTTTCCTCTCTGGCCGCCCACGACCTCGGCGGTGTGGCCATCGCAGCGGCCGTGCAGCGCGCGGGCATCGCCCCCGAGTCGGTCTCCGAGGTGTTGTTCGGTAACTGCCTGATGGCCGGCCAGGGTCAGGCGCCGGCGCGTCAGGCCGCATTCAAGGGCGGCTTGCCGGCCAGCGCAGGCGCGGTGACCTTGTCCAAGATGTGCGGCTCGGGCATGCGCGCGGCCATGTTTGCCCACGACATGCTGATCGCCGGCAGCCACGACGTGCTCGTGGCCGGTGGCATGGAGAGCATGACCAACGCGCCGTATCTGCTGCTCAAGGGGCGCGGCGGCTACCGCATGGGTCACGACAAGGTGTATGACCACATGATGCTCGACGGGCTCGAGGATGCCTACCAAAGTGGCCGCAGCATGGGCACCTTTGGCGAAGATTGCGCAGCCAAGTACCACTTCACCCGCGAGCAGCAGGACGCTTTTGCCATGGCCTCGGTCTCGCGTGCGCAGCACGCGATTGCCAGTGGCGGCTTTGCCCGAGAGATTGCCCCGGTCACGGTCAAGACCCGCGCAGGCGAAACCGTGGTCAGCATGGACGAAGGCCCGGGCCGCATCAAGGTCGACAAGATTCCTACGCTCAAGCCCGCCTTTAAGAAGGACGGCACCATCACGGCTGCCGCCAGCTCGTCCATCAACGATGGTGCGGCAGCGATGGTGATGATGCGCGAGAGCACCGCGCAAAAACTCGGCTGCAAGCCGCTGGCGCGCATCGTCAGCCACGCCACCCATGCCCAGCAGCCCGAGTGGTTCACCACCGCACCGGTTGGCGCAAGTCAGAAGGCCCTGGCCAAGGCGGGCTGGCAGGTTGGCGATGTGCAGCTGTGGGAGGTCAATGAAGCGTTTGCGGTTGTGCCGATGGCCCTGATGCACGACCTCAAGGTTGCCCATGAGATCGTCAATGTCAACGGCGGCGCCTGTGCCTTGGGTCATCCGATCGGCGCCTCGGGCGCGCGCATCATGGTCACGCTGATCCACGCGCTGCAGGCCCGCGGTCTGAAAAAGGGGCTGGCCAGCCTGTGCATCGGCGGCGGCGAGGCCACGGCGGTGGCCCTGGAGCTGTGCTGAGCCCATGCCCACGGTGTTGCTCATCGGCGCTTCGCGCGGGATCGGCCTGGAGTTTGCCCGGCAGTACCGTGGCGATGGCTGGCGCGTGGTGGCCACGGCCCGCGACGACGCCGGTCTGCAGCGCCTGACCGATCTGGGCTGCGAGACCTTGCGACTCGATGTGGCCGAGCCGGCCAGCGTCAGTGCTTTGGCCTGGGCACTCGATGGGGTCGAGCTCGATCTGGCGGTCTATGTGGCTGGCGTGATGGATCGCGGCTCCGCATCAGCGGTGCCCACGCAGCCGCAATTTGACCGTCTCATGCGCACCAATGTGCTCGGCGCGATGCATGCGCTGGCGCAGGTCGCGCCGCTGCTCAAAGCCGGTTGCCCGATGGCCTTCATCAGCAGCCAGATGGCCAGCATCGCCGGCGCCGACAGCAGCTACGGCTGGCTCTATCGGGCCAGCAAGGCGGCCTTGAACATGGCGGTGCATGCGGCGCAGGCCGACTACCCCGATTGCGTCTTGCTCGCACTGAGCCCGGGCTGGGTGCAAACCGATATGGGCGGGCCGGGTGCCCCCCTCACGGTGGTCGACAGCGTCTCGCGCATGCGCCGCACCTTGGCGGCCAGCCCACAGCCAGGCGCCTTTATCAACCAGGACGGCCAGCACCTGCCCTGGTGAAGCCGCAGGAGAAGCGATGCTGCTCAACGACGATCAAATCATGGTGCGCGAGGCGATGCGCGACTTTGCCCAGCGCGAACTTTGGCCCAAGGCGGCCACTTGGGACAAGACCCACCATTTCCCCAAGGACGTGCATCAAGGCCTGGCGGCTCTGGGCGCCTACGGCATCTGCGTGCCAGAAGATCTGGGCGGCGCGGGCATGGACTACCTCAGCTTGGCGGTTGTGCTCGAGGAAATTGCCGCGGGCGACGGTGGCACCAGCACCGTTATCAGCGTGACCAACTGCCCGGTCAACGCGATCTTGTTGCGTTACGGCAGCCCCGCCCAGCAAAAGCGGTGGCTGGTGCCCTTGGCCCAGGGTCGGCTGCTCGGTGCGTTTTGTTTGACCGAGCCGCATGTGGGCTCGGACGCCTCGGCGCTGCGCACCACTGCGCACAAACAAGGTGGCGACTATGTCATCAACGGCGTCAAGCAGTTCATCACCAGTGGCAAGAACGGCGATGTGGCCATCGTGATTGCAGTGACCGACAAGGCTGCGGGCAAGAAGGGCATGAGTGCCTTCATCGTGCCCACCGACGCGCCCGGCTATCAAGTGGCCCGTCTTGAAGACAAGCTCGGTCAGCATTCGAGCGATACCGCGCAGATCAACTTCGACAATTGCCGCATCCCGGCCGACCACCTGATCGGCGCCGAAGGCGAGGGCTACAAGATTGCCCTCTCCGCTCTGGAGGGCGGGCGCATCGGCATTGCCGCGCAGAGCGTGGGCATGGCGCGCAGCGCCCTCGATTTTGCGA
Organism: Comamonadaceae bacterium; assembly: GCA_947459405.1. Lineage (GTDB taxonomy): Bacteria > Pseudomonadota > Gammaproteobacteria > Burkholderiales > Burkholderiaceae_C > Polaromonas. Next base: position 9,966 of record CANHDQ010000025.1, on the reverse strand, counting down.
TCGACTACGCCAAGCAGCGCGAGAGTTTTGGCACGGCCCTGATCCATCACCAGGCGGTGGGCTTTCGCCTGGCCGACTGTGCGACCGAGCTCGAGGCGGCCCGCCAGCTGATCTGGCACGCCGCCGCGCTGCGCGATGCCGGCCAGCCCTGCCTGAAGGAGGCGGCGATGGCCAAGCTGTTTGCCAGCGAAATGGCCGAGCGGGTGTGCAGTGCCGCCTTGCAGACCCTGGGCGGTTATGGCTATGTGAGCGACTTCCCGGTCGAGCGAATTTACCGCGACGTGCGGGTGTGCCAGATCTACGAAGGCACCTCCGACATACAGAAAATCATCATTCAGCGCGGCCTCTAGATGCTGCTGGTGCTTTGTAGAGCATCGGGGCGTATGATTTTGACCCCATGAACATCATCATCCTGGGTGCGGGGCGGGTCGGCGAGAGCGTGGCCGAGAGCTTGAGCTCCGAGCACAACGACATCACGGTCATCGACCAGGATCCGGCGCGCCTGCGGCTGCTGGAGGAGCGGCTTGATCTTCGGGGTGTGGTGGGCAACGGCATACAGCCTTCGGTCCTTGATGAGGCGGGCGCACGCGATGCCGACATGCTGATTGCTTGCGCCGCAGCCGACGAGTCCAATTTGGTGGTCTGTAAGATCGCGCACGATCTTTTCAATGTGCCGACCACCGTGGCCCGCCTGCGCTCGCCCGAGTTCAACGAGGGCGACACCTTGCTGGGAAAAAGCGGCTTTGCGGTCGATCATGTGATCTGTCCGGAAGAGTCGGTGATGAAATACATCCACCAGCTTATTGACTACCCGGAGGCTTTGCAGGTCTTGCAGTTCGCCCAGGGGCGCGCCAGCCTGATTGTGGTGCGCGCAACGGGTGGCAGCGCGCTGGTGGGACACACGATCGGAGAGTTTCGCGAGCGACTGCCCGATGCACAGATGCGCGTGGTGGCCCTGTACCGGCTCGATGCCGAGCTGCCAGCCGTGGCCAGCACCCGCATCCTTGCGGGCGACGAAGTGTTCGTGCTGGCCGATTCGCAGCAGATCCGTGAGGTGATTGCCGGCATACACCGGCTCGACAAACCGGTCCAGCGGCTGATGATCGCCGGCGGGGGCAAGGTCGGCTTGCGGCTGGCGCGCAGCCTGTCGGGCCAGTGCGAGGTCAAGCTCATCGAGCGCGATCAAAAGCGCTGCGAATACCTGGCCAGCCAGCTGCCCGGGCGCATGCTCATCTTGCATGGGGATGGCGCCGATGAGGATTTGTTGCTCGAAGAGAACGTGGGCGAGATGGACCTGTTCCTTGCGCTGACCAGCGACGACGAGGACAACATCATGTCGGCCATGCTGGCCAAGCGGCTGGGCGCGCGGCGCGTGATGGCCCTGATCAACCGGCGCGCCTATGCCGACATGATGCAGGGCAGCACCATCGACATCGCGATCTCGCCGGCGCAGACCGTCATCGGTGAACTGCTCGCCCATGTACGCCGCGGCGACGTGGCTGCAGTGCACAGCCTGCGCCGCGGCGCTGCCGAGGCATTGGAGGGCGTGGCCCGAGGCGACGTCAAGACCTCGCGCCTGGTGGGCCGGCGCGTGCAGGAGGTCAAGCTGCCCGAAGGGGCGCGCATTGGCGTCATCGTGCGCGGCGAGGGCCGCAAGGGCGAGGTGCTGATGCCGCACCACGACACCCTGATTGAGACCGACGACCATATCGTCATCTTCATTCCCCACAAGAGGATGGTGCGTGAGGTGGAAAAGCTCTTTCAGGTCAGCGCGACCTTCTTTGGCTGATGCTCTACGGCAGCCTGCCCGTTTTGGCGGTGATGTCACGCGTCATCGTGGCCTTCTCCTTTGCCTTTTGGGTGCCAGCGGTCTGGGCCTGGTTTGAGGACGATCCGTTTGATCAGCTGATCTGGGAAGCCGGCTTTGCGCTGACGCTGCTCAGCGGTCTGCTCCTTTGGTGGGTCACCCGGCGCCATCGGCGCGAGCTGCTGGCGCGCGACGGGTTTTTGCTGGTCAACCTGGTCTGGCTGGTGCTGCCGGCCTACTCGGCCGTGCCGCTGTATCTGAGCGTGCCCGATCTCAGCTGGAGTCGGGCCTATTTTGAAGCCATGAGCGCGCTGACGGCCACTGGCGCGACGGCGTTGTCGGGGCTCGATCACTTGCCGGTATCGGTCAATGTCTGGCGCTGCTTCCTGCAGCTCATCGGCGGCCTGGGCATCATGCTGCTGGTGGTGGCGGTGCTGCCCTTGCTCGGACTCGGTGGCATGCAGCTGTACAAGGCCGAAACCCCCGGGCCGATGAAAGACACCAAGTTCACGCCGCGTATCTCCGAGACCGCCCGCGGCCTTTGGGGGGTGTATTTTCTGTTCTCGCTGGCCTGCCTGGCCGCTTACCGCTGGGCGGGCATGAGCTGGGCCGATGCCTTCATGCATATGTGCACCACCATGGGCCTTGGCGGCTTTTCCGCTTACGACGCGAGCTTTGCGCACTTCAATTCCGAGCGCATCGAATGGGTGGCCATCGTCTTCATGACGCTGGCGGGCATCAGCTTCGTGCGCTACTTTGTGGTGCTGCGTAACCGCTCCCTGCGACCGATCACTGGCGATCGAGAGATTCGCGCCTATCTGGCCCTTTTGGTGCTCAGCACTTTGGTGGTGACGGCGCTGCTGCTGATCCACGGGGTTTACGATGACGCGCTCCAGGCGCTGCGCATGAGCGCTTTCCATGTGGTCTCACTGGCTACCACCACCGGTTATGCCGCCACCGATTACGCCCAGTGGCCGGTGTTTGCACCGGTGTTTCTTCTGTTTCTGGGCTGCTTTGCCTCTTGCGCCGGCTCGACTGGAGGCGGGATCAAGATGGTGCGCATGATCTTGCTGGTCAAGCAGGCGCGGCGCGAGCTGGTGCGCATCATTCATCCACGCGTGGTCAATCCGGTCACGCTCGCCGGGCATGTGGTGCCCATGTCGGTCATGACGGCGGTTCTGGGCTTTATGCTCATTTATGGCGCCGCCACCATGGGCTTGAGCATGTTGTTGTTGTTTTCGGGGCTCGACATCGTGACGGCCTTTTCGGCCGTCGTGGCCACCGTCAACAACATCGGCCCCGGGCTCGGCCAGGTCGGCCCCGCGGGCAATTTCGGCGGCCTGAGCAGTTTTCAGACCTGGGTGCTGTCGTTTGCCATGCTGCTGGGGCGGCTCGAACTGTTGACGGTCCTGGTGCTCTTGACCGGACACTTCTGGCGAAAATGAGATCTTGAACAAGGAGGCGAGTATGCCGATTACCAAGGGATTTCGGGAACTGGTCGACGAGGCCATGGCGCAGGTCACCACCTATTCGGTCCAGGAGGTCAGCGCACGCCTGGGCGATGCGCGCGTGCAGATCGTTGACATTCGCGATGTGCGCGAGCTCGAGCGCGAAGGCACCATCCCTGCAGCTCTGCTGGCCCCGCGCGGCATGCTCGAGTTCTGGGTCGACCCGGCCTCGCCTTATCACAAGCCGGTGTTTGCCGATGAGGGCAAGGAGTTCATCTTGTTCTGCGGCGCCGGCTGGCGCAGTGCGCTGGCCACCAAGACGCTGCAGGACATGGGCATGCGCAATGTCGCGCATATCGACGGCGGCTTTGCCGACTGGAAGAAGCAGGGCGCGCCGATCGTCAGCCTCGACGAGCACAAGAAGGAAAGCGCGGCTCGCAAGGCCTGAGCCTGCAATCGGGCCGCCCTCGGCCTACCTTGGCCCACCTTGGCCGATTGGGCGTCATATGCGCAAGGCCTGTAAGCCTTTTTCGATGCATGGCTTTGGCCCCGTCAGCGCGCTTGCACAATTGACGGGCAGGGTCGATCGGGCCTCATGCAGTGGGCGCACTCACACGTGTTTGACGCGGGGCATGCAAATTGAAAACTGGACTGTGGTTGATTGTTGGCCTGGTGCTCGTTTTTTGGAGTCTGGCCAGCCTGCTGGCGATGCAGCTGACACAGTGGCTGGCCGCCTCGCTGCCAAAGTGGGCGGGAACGCTGCCGCCGCTGGCGCAGTGGCCTGAGCCAAGCTGGCTGGCCTTGTGGGTCGATCCGGCCTTGTTGCAGGCCGTGCAGGCCACGGTGGTCTGGCTGCTTGAGGTGATGAGTTTCGTCATCCCCTCGGCCGACGCTCTGGGCAGTGTGCTGTCGGTGCTGATCGGCCTGCTCTGGGCAGCGGGCCTGGTTGTGCTGCTCGGTCTTGGGCTGGTGGCCCATCTGCTGATTGCGCGTCGCCAACGCCGCCTGGGGGCGGTTTGACGGGCCGCAGCCCAGAGGCCGGTGTGTTGACCGCCTCCTTCATTCGCCGTTTCGTGCGCCAGGCTCGCTTGCGCCGTCTGGCGCTCGAGCGTGGCCAGAGCGCGCCGGGCCTGAGCCTCAATGAGCTGCTGGCGCTGCACGGTCAGGCCAGCATGCCGGTGCTGCTGATCTTGCTCGCGCTCATTACCACCATACCGGTGGCCGGTGCGGGCACGGTGTTCAGCTTGGCCATCATGGTCTGGGCCTGGCGTTGGCTGCGGCACCAAGAGGGACTCAGCGGTTTGGCCCGTCTCGATGCGCTGCAGCTGTCGCCGCGCGCGGCGGTGCGCAGCCTGCGCTATCTGGCCTGGGTTTACCTGTTTGCCTGGCGCAGCCTGCGGCCACGCTGGCTGGGTCTGCAAAGCGCGCACCTGCGCTGGTTCTGGAGCGCCTGGGTGGTGCTGATGGCCTTGATCATCTTTTTGCCCATTCCCTTTGGCAACTTGTTTCCAGCCGTCAGCCTTCTGATGTTGGGCCTGGGCCTGCTCACGCGCGATGGACTGATGATGCTGCTGTCTGTCCTGCTCGGGCTGGCTGGCCTGACTTTGCTCGTGCTTGCCGGCGGCTGGATCTGGAGTTTGATCGTTCGCTTCTGGTCTTTCTGAGGCCGGGCCTTCTTACAATGGCCGCCCATGAGCTTTGAGGCCCTCTTGTTCGATTGCGATGGCGTGCTGGTTGACAGCGAGGCGATCACCTGCGGCGTGCTGCGCGACATGCTCGAGGAAAAGGGCTGGTCGTTGACCTTGACCGATTGCATGCAGCACTTCGTCGGTCACACCGTGCGCAACCGCGCGCAGCTCATCTTCGAGCACACCGGCTGGCGCTTGACCGACGATTGGCTCGAGCAGTTCTACCAGCGGCGCAACGAGCGTCTGGCCAGCCAGATCCGGGCGGTCGAGGGGGTGCATGAAGTGCTGCAGCAGCAGCTCATGCCGCGTTATGGCGCGCGCATGGCGGTGGCCTCGGGTGCCGATCGCTTCAAGGTCGAGATGATGCTGGCCAAGGTGGGCCTGCTCGACTTTTTCAGCGGCCGCATTTTCAGTGGCCATGAGGTGGCGCGCAGCAAGCCGGCCCCCGACGTCTACCTGGCCGCGGCAGCGCATTTGCAGGTCGATCCGCGTCGCTGTCTGGTCATCGAGGACACGCCTGTGGGCATTGCTGCAGGTGTGGCAGCAGGCGCAACGGTTTGGGCTTACTGCCCACCTGGGGCGGCGGCGCAGGCCTTGCTTGAGGCCGGTGCGGTGCGTTTGCTCGGCTCGATGCGCGAACTCCATCACGCGGCTGCGTCGGGTTGACACTGGCGCCGCCAGGCCGCCGGGCTCTGGCCGGTCCAGCCCTTGAACGCACGAATGAAGCTTTTCTCGTTGAGAAAGCCCACGGCCGAGGCCACCTGCTTGATCGGTTTGCGGCTGCGATGCAGCAGGTCCATGGCCCGCGTCCGACGCACCTCGTCCTTGAGGTTTTGCAGCGAACCGCCTTCTTCCCTGAGCTGGCGGTGCAGGGTGCGCGCCGACAGATTCAGCAAGCTGGCCAGGTCCTGGGCGCTGCGTGCACGCTCGGGCTGCTCAAGCAGGGCCTGGCGCACCTGGGCCTGCAGCAGCCGATCGCGCCGGTAGGGCAGCACCGTCAGCGGCAGCGCTCGCTGCAGCATCTGGCGCAGGGTTTTCTCGTCGCGGCGGATGGGCAGGGCCAGGTAGCGCGCATCCAGCCACAGCCGCCCCTGCGCCGGCCCTGAGGTGGTGGGCCTAAACAGCACTGGCCCGGGAAAGATCGTCGGGTACACATCGGCATGCGCCGGTTCGGCAAAGGGCAGCTCGGTGCATTGCAGGGCCAGGCGCGAGTCGATCAGCCAGCAGGCCACGCCGTGCAGGTTGCGCAGCAGCCAGACCATGCAGAACTCGCGCATCGCCCCCAGAGGCTCTCGCTCCTGCAGCACGATGCAGGCGTCCTGGCCCTGCACCTCTACCCGCAGTGTCACGTTGTCACAGATCAGGCCATGGTGGCGGCACCAGCGCTTGAGTGCCACGCCCAGGTCGGGTGCGCTCATCGAGGCGCGGATCAGCATGCCGTAGCTGCCCCAGGGCAGGCGGCGGCGGCTCCAGCCCAGGGATTCGTCGTCGAGTTCCTGCATCGCGTGGCCGGAGAGGGCCTCCATCTGAGCGGCCGTGATGCGCGCCCCGGCTTGGCTCACCTGAGCTGGCTCAATTTGTGCCGCCTGCAGCGCCGCGCTCGGATCGCGGTCCTGCTGTTCGTAGGCCTTCACGATGGCTCGTACATATGCCATTGGAGTAAGGGCAGGGCCCTGGTGCAAGTCGTTGGAGTCAAGAGTGGGAGCAGCCATGCCGCAAGTGTGCCGCAGTTTCACGCAAACCAGGGAATTTCTTGGCAGTATTTGCAACCTTTTGGGCCCCCGGTCGCTGGGGCTTGCGCCTATGCTGCGGCCAGTAGCGGCTGTGCCGCCGAGATCACGCTTGCGAAAGCCAACGACCATGCCCGTGCTGTCCACCCAACTCAATCCTCGCTCGGCCGAATTCCAGGCCAATGCCGCGCAGATGCAGGCCGCTGTCGACGACCTGCGGGCGCAATTGGCCAAGGCCGCTGCCGGCGGCGGCGAGGCGGCACGCGCCAAGCATGTGGCCCGAGGCAAGTTGCTGCCGCGCGAGCGCGTGCAGATGCTGCTCGATCCGGGCACGCCCTTTCTGGAGTTGGCCCCATTGGCAGCGCACGCCATGTACAACGGGGATGCACCCTGTGCCGGCATCGTCGCTGGCATCGGCCGCATCGAGGGCGTCGATTGCATCGTTGTGTGCAATGACGCCACCGTCAAAGGCGGCACTTACTACCCCATGACGGTGAAAAAGCACCTGCGCGCGCAGGAGGTGGCCATGCAAAACCGCCTGCCCTGCGTCTACCTGGTCGACTCCGGCGGTGCCAACCTGCCCAACCAGGACGAGGTCTTTCCCGACCGCGACCACTTCGGCCGCATCTTCTACAACCAGGCCAATATGAGCGCCCAGGGGATTGCACAGATCGCCGTGGTCATGGGCTCGTGCACCGCCGGGGGTGCTTATGTGCCGGCCATGAGCGACGAGACCATCATCGTCAAGAACCAGGGCACCATCTTTTTGGGCGGCCCGCCCCTGGTGAAGGCCGCCATCGGCGAAGTGGTTTCGGCCGAGGACCTCGGCGGTGGCGATGTGCACACGCGCCTGTCTGGCGTGGCCGATCATCTGGCGCAAAGCGACGCACACGCCCTGGCCCTGGCCCGCCAGGCGGTGGCCACGCTCAACCGGGCCAAGCGCCCGGACGTGCCACTGCAAAAACCGGTGGCCCCGCTCTACGGCGCCGAGGAACTGTATGGCGTGATTCCCACCGACACGCGCAAGCCTTTTGATGTGCGCGAAATCATCGCCCGCATCGTCGACGGCAGTCAGTTTCATGAGTTCAAGGCCCGCTTTGGCGCCACCTTGGTGTGCGGCTTTGCGCACATTGAGGGCATGCCGGTGGGCATCATCGCCAATAACGGCGTGCTGTTTTCTGAATCGGCGCAAAAGGGCGCGCATTTCATCGAGCTGTGCTGCCAGCGCAAGACGCCTTTGGTGTTTTTGCAGAACATCACCGGCTTTATGGTGGGGCGCAAATACGAAAACGAAGGCATCGCCCGCCACGGCGCCAAGATGGTGACGGCCGTGGCCACCGCCAGCGTGCCCAAATTCACGGTCATCATTGGCGGCAGCTACGGCGCAGGCAACTACGGCATGTGCGGCCGCGCTTATTCGCCGCGCTTTCTCTGGATGTGGCCCAACGCCCGCATTTCCGTGATGGGTGGCGAGCAGGCGGCCAGCGTGCTGGCCACCGTCAAGCGTGACGGCATCGAGTCCAGGGGCGGGCAGTGGTCCGCCGAGGAAGAGGCCGCCTTCAAGCAGCCACTCCTGGACCAATTTGCGCACCAATCACACCCTTATTACTCCAGTGCCCGCCTGTGGGACGACGGCGTGATCGACCCGGCCGACACCCGCCGCGTGTTGGCCCTGGGCCTGTCGGCTGCGCTCAATGCGCCGATCGGTGAGCCCAAGTTTGGTGTTTTCCGGATGTGATGCGTAGTGGGGATGTTTTGAACACATGATGCACATCATGCGCACCCACATCGAAGTTGACGACGAACTCATGGCCAAGGCCATGCAGGTCGGGTCCAATTGAGCGCCTTGAGCAGGTGAACACCATGAGGCGGTTGATTCTCGGTTCAATCGGGTGGGCGCTCTGGCTCGTCCTTGGATTGGTTCATGCACAGGAACAAGTGCCGCCCGACCCTTCGCTCAACGAAAGGGTTGAGATGGTCGCTCCGCCGGGATTCTTGGCCGCTCGCCTTGAGACCACTTTCTTCAAGCCCGAAGGCGATGGTCCTTTTCCAATCGTGGTCATCAATCACGGTAGACAGGCGGGCAACGTCTATTTTCAAGCGCGTTATCGACCCCTGCATGCGGTTCGTTACTTCATGCAGCGCGGCTATGCCGTGGTTGTGCCGATGCGCACTGGCTTTTCAAGGTCTGGCGGAAGCTATGTGGGTGGCGGCTGCAATATTGAGAGCAACGGCCACGTCCAGGCCCGCGATGTCAAGGCCGTTCTTGATCATGTGACACGCCTGCCCTGGGCTGACCCTCAGCGCATCCTCATGGTGGGTCAATCGCATGGCGGCTGGACGACCCTGGCCTTTGGCACCCTGGCTTATCCTGGCTTGCGCGGCCTGGTGAACTTTGCGGGGGGACTGCGCCAAGAAAGCTGCGTGGGTTGGGAGGCCAATTTGGCACGTGCAGCCGCCGCTTATGGCAGCCAGACTCGGCTTCCGTCGGTCTGGTTTTACGGCGATAACGACAGCTATTTCAGTCCTGAGGTGTTTCGCCCCATGCATGAGAACTACGTGGCGGCAGGCGGACAGGCCCAATTGGTGGCTTTTGGCCGCTTTGGTTCAGACGCGCACGCCCTCTTCGGCTCGGGTGCCGGTCGGCCGATCTGGGAGCCCGTCATGACGGCGTTTTTGCAGCGGCTCAATCTGCCTCACGAGGTGCTCGCTCCCTTCGAAAGATACGGGGCCATCAATAAGATGGCGGTACCCCCGCCCACGAATTACGCCGCGGCCTCAGACCTGAGCCGATTGCCTCATGTCAGAGACAGTGGGCGTGCCGCTTACGTCAGCTTCCTCGAGCGCCCTGCACCCCGCGCCTTCGCCATCGCACCTTCTGGGGCCTGGGGGTGGGCCAACGGCGGGGACGATCCTTTAAAGCGGGCGCTCGATCACTGCAACCGGCGTGGCGCGGGAGCTTGCCGCCTGTATGTGGTCGATGAAGATGTTGTTTGGTCGGCTGGCGACTGAGGAGGCTCAATGCTTGGTAACACTCACACTGTCTACGACACCCCCGAACATGCGCTTTTGCGCGAACAGGTGGTCCGTTTCATCGCCCGCGAGGTCGAGCCGCACGCCCAGGCCTGGGAAGAGCAGGGCATGGTGCCGCGTGATGTCTTGCAGCGCATGGGGCGCGCCGGACTCCTCGGCCTGATGTATGAGAGCGCCTATGGCGGCGGCGAGGCCGACGCGCTGAGCAACCTGGTGTTTGCCGAGGCACTGTCGCAGTCCACCTTTGCCGGCTTCATCAT
>CANHDQ010000024.1 GCA_947459405.1 Comamonadaceae bacterium | reverse complement strand
GCGAACCATTTACGCAGCCAGTTTTTCATGCTCGAGGGGTTTGGCCGGCGCGGCAATCTTGGCCATGATGCGCGCGATCACCGCGTCGCTGCTCAGGCCCTCCGACAGGGCCTCGTAGGACAACACGAGGCGATGGCGCAGCACATCGGGCACCAGATCGACCATGTCTTCGGGCAAGACGTAGCCGCGCCCGCGCAGCAAGGCCAGGGCGCGCGCGCCTTCGGTCAGGGCGATGGTCGCGCGCGGGCTGGCACCGTAGGTGATCAGGCGCTTGAGATCGGCCAGGTCATGGCGCTCGGGATGGCGCGTGGCCGAGACCAGACGCACCGCGTACTGCAGCAAGCTGGGGTCGACATAGACCTGGCGGCACTGCGATTGCAGCGCGGCCAGCTGCTCAATGCTGGCCACCGCCGTTACATCGATGCGCGGTCCGATCACCCGCTCGACGATGACGTACTCTTCCTCGTCGCTGGGGTAGTCGACCAGCACCTTCATCATGAAGCGATCGACCTGTGCTTCGGGCAGCGGGTAGGTGCCCTCGGTTTCGATCGGGTTTTGCGTGGCCATCACCAAAAAAGGCCGTGGCACAGGATGGGTCTGCCCGGCGATCGTGACCTGGCGCTCCTGCATGACCTCGAGCAGCGCGCTTTGCACCTTGGCCGGCGCGCGGTTGATCTCGTCGGCCAGCAAGAGGTTGGCAAACACCGGCCCCAGGGCGGTGCTGAAGTCGCCGCTTTTTTGGTTGTAGATGCGCGTGCCCACCAGGTCGGCCGGCACCAGGTCGGGCGTGAACTGGATGCGCTTGAACTGGCCGCGCAACGTCTCGGCCAGGGTCTTGACGGTCAGCGTCTTGGCCAGGCCCGGCACCCCCTCGACCAGCAGGTGGCCTTGGGCCAAGATGGCAATCATCACGCGTTCGAGGAACCGGTCTTGCCCGACCACCACGCGCTTGACTTCGTAGAGGATTTTTTCCATCAACTGGGCGGTCTGAGCAGGTTCTGGCGTCGAGGGGTTCATGCGCGTTCCAAACAAGGGCTAAGCAAGATTCAAAAGGGCGACAGGCCGACGGCCGAGGCGGCGTTTTCGATGGGCACCGCAAAGCCGATGCCAATGAAGGTGCGTTGCTGGGAGGGGTTGTAGATGGCCGTGACGATGCCCACCACCTGCCCGTCCATGGTCACCAGCGGGCCGCCCGAGTTGCCCGGGTTGGCCGCCGCATCAAACTGGATCAGGTTGCGCATTTCGTGCTGGCCCTCGGGCGAGCGAAAGGCGCGCTGCAGGCCCGAGACGACGCCGGCCGAGGCCGACGGTCCGATGCCAAAAGGAAAGCCGACAGCCAGCACCTCATCGCCCGGGGCCAGGTCGGCGGTCGAGCGCATGGTCGCGGCGGTCAGGTCGTCGGGGATCTTGTGCGCCTGCAGCACCGCCAAGTCGTTTTCAGGTTGCGCGCCCGTCACGCTGGCGGTGGTCTGCAGTCCGTCTGCAAACTCGATCCGGATGACTGTTGCGCCCTGCACCACATGCAAATTCGTCAGGATGATGCCTTTGTCGACGATGACCACGCCGGTGCCCACGCTGCGCTGGACCAACTCGCCGCTTTTCTTGTCGGTGTCAAAGCCGGTGACACGCACCACCGATGGCGCGATCGCCTCGTAGGCTTGGGCCGCCTTGGAGGGCAACTGCACCGTCTCAAGCGTTTTGAGGACGGCGCCATCGATGTCTTTTTGCGTCAGCGCCTGCGGGATCTGGCCGCCCAGCGCCAGCAAGCTCGCCAGCGTGCTGGCCGCCAGCAGGCCGATCACGGCCCACAGCAGGCGAGGGTCAGAGGGGTTGATGGCGCGCAGCCAGCGGCGTTTGCGCACGTCCCCGGCCGTTGCGATCGGCGCGCGATCTTGCGCAGGCTGCGGGGGGGCGCCCGCGCGTGAGCTGCTGTAGAGTGCCGACCTTTTCATCGGCTCTCCCGCCGAACGCCTGACTGCGAGCCAGGCCCACGCTCGACCCGGCCAGTCCCGGCCAGGCCCTGCGGCGGGTGCCCGCGCGCAGACTCAAATCGCTGTATCTCCAGACGTTCTAACAAAGCCACGGCTTGCGAGATGGAAGGTGGGGTCAAGGTGGGCGGTAAACCTCAACCGGCCGGCGCCGGCAAAGGCCTCGAACGCCTGCACGGTATCACGTTCGCGCCGCTTTTGCATCCTGCCTGCGCAGCGTCCGATGGTGTTTGAGGCATCATCTCACCTCTGTTGTGGCCGCACCCTGATGTGGCTTGATGCGCAGGTGTCGTGTGGCGCTAAAGCGCCGCATCTGCCGCGCTGCACGACACAGCCTTATCGAGCGAGCACCATGGTCTGGATCGACACCCACTGTCACCTCGACGCCCCCGAACTGGCCGCCGACTGCGTGGCCGTGCGCGAGCGGGCTTACGCGGCCGGCGTGGCCCACTGCCTGATCCCGGCGGTCAGCCCGGCCAACTTTGACGCGGTGCGCAGCCTGGCGCACCGTTTTGGTGACAGCTACGCCTTGGGCCTGCACCCCCTGTATGTCGCCGATGCGACCGAAGCCGACTTGGCTGCGCTCGAGCAGGCCCTGCAGAACCACGCCGACGACCCTCGCCTGTTGGCAGTCGGCGAGATCGGCCTTGATTTTTTTGTGCCCGCGCTGGCCACCGAGGCGATGCGGGCCCACCAAGAGCGCATCTACCGCGCCCAGCTCAGCCTGGCGCGTCGCTTCGATCTGCCCGTGGTGCTGCATGTGCGCCGCTCCGCAGACCGGCTGCTCTTGCATTTGCGCGAGCTCGCGCCGGCGGGCGGCTGGCGCGGAATCGCCCACGCGTTTAACGGCAGCGAGCAGCAGGCCATGCGCTTTGTCGAGCTGGGCTTCAAACTCGGCTTTGGCGGAGCCCTGACCTTCGAGTCGGCGCGGCAGCTGCGGCGCCTGGCCAGCACCTTGCCAGTCTCGGCCTTGGTGCTCGAGACCGACGCGCCCGACATTCCCCCCTGGTGGCTCTACCGCACGGCCGCCGAGCGTGCTGCAGGCGTGCCGCAGGGGCGCAACGAGCCGGCTCAGCTGCCGCGCATCGCGCAGACGCTGGCGGCTTTGCGCGCGATGGACGTGCAAGAGCTGGCCCGGCAGCTGCGCGACAATGCGCAGCAGGCCCTGCCGAGGCTGTCGCCCTTGCTAGCCCCCTTTGCCGGCCCCTTGGCTGGCCCCTTCGCTGGCGACTTGACCCCGGCCCAGTCCGAGCCCCCGCCGACATGACCAACCGTCCTCCTGCTGCCCCCTCCGGGCGTTATGCGCCGCAAGGCCCCGAGGTCAATTATTCCGACGATGGCGTGATGCGGCATCTGCACCTGGGCACCCCCTGGATCCAGGGTTCGATGTGGTGTGACCGACCCGACGATCTGGCGCTGGAATACGTGCAGCGCATGATGGCTTGGCTGCTGTTTCGGCCTGCCCCGCAAGTGGCCGGGCTGCACGCCATGCAATTGGGCCTGGGCGCGGGTGCGGCCACCAAGTTTTGTTTCAAGAAGCTGCGCATGCGCACCACCGCGATCGAGCTCAATGCGCAGGTGTTGCAGGCCTGCCGTCTTTGGTTCAAGCTGCCCGCACCGTGCCAGCGTCTGCAGATCGTGCTGGCCGACGCCGCCCAGGAGATTCGGCAGGCCCGGCACCTGGGCACGGTCGACGCGCTGCAGGTGGACCTCTACGACCACGAGGCGGCAGCGCCGGTGCTCGATAGCGCCGACTTTTATGCCGACTGCCGCCAGCTTCTGACCGAGGAGGGGGTGATGACGGTCAACCTGTTTGGCCGCCGTGCCAGTCTGGAGCGCTCGGTGGCCCAAATGTCGGCCTCCTTTGGTGACTCGGCGATCTGGGTGTTTCGCCCCACCCGCGAGGGCAACACGGTGGTGATGGCCTTGCGCGAGGCGCAGCGGCCCGAACGCTCGCTTTTGGTGCAGCGGGCGCAGGCCATCGAGTCGCGCTGGGGGCTGCCCGCCCCGAAATGGCTGCGCCTGCTGCAGGCACCGGCCTGACCCCGGGCAGCTTGCTCGACTAGGTGTAAGCCACATGCCAGCTTGGCCGGAAATGCGTGCACAATCGGCCGGTTTTCGCGTCATAGAGGAGCTGTGATTGTGGCAATCAAGAGTCAGAAAGATTTCTTTTCAGGGTTGATGTTCATGGTGGTCGGCGGGCTGTTCGCCTGGGGCGCCACGAGCTACAGCGTGGGCACGGCCGCTCGCATGGGTCCGGGCTACTTCCCGCTGATGCTGGGCAGCTTGATGGTGCTGGTGGGTGCGGTGGTGACCTTCAATTCGCTGGTCTTCGAGCGGCCCGGCGGCGACAAGATCGGCAAATGGGCCTGGAAGCCACTAGGCTACATCATCGGCGCCAATTTGCTGTTCGGTCTTTGCCTGCGGGGCATACCCGAGATCGGCCTGAAGTCCCTGGGCTTGATCGTCGGCATCTATGTGGTGACGTTTGTGGCCAGCATGGCCGAGCCGGGCTGGAAGGTCAAGAACACCTTCATTCTTGGCACCGGCCTGGCCATCCTGAGCTACCTGGCCTTTATTGTGCTGATCAAGCTGCAATTTCCGGTTTGGCCTGCCAACTTCACCGCTTGAACCCCTGACGACTGCTTAGGAATTACAAATGGATCTGATTTCCAATCTTGCCTTGGGTTTCGGTGTGGCCTTCACGCCCATCAACCTGGCTTATGCGCTCGTCGGCTGTATCTTGGGGACACTGATCGGGGTTTTGCCCGGCATCGGTCCCGTGGCCACCATCGCCATGCTGCTGCCGGCCACCTACGCGCTGCCGCCGGTCTCGGCCCTCATCATGCTGGCCGGCATTTACTATGGCGCCCAGTACGGCGGATCGACCACGGCCATCTTGGTTAACCTGCCGGGCGAGGCGTCCTCGGTGGTCACGGTGATCGACGGCTACCAGATGGCGCGCAAGGGCCGCGCCGGTCCGGCCCTGGCATCGGCAGGAATCGGCTCGTTTTTTGCCGGTACGGTCGGCACCATCATTCTGGCGGCGTTTGCACCGCCCCTGACCGAAGTGGCCTTCAAATTCGGCCCGGCCGAGTACTTTGCGCTGATGGTGCTGGGCCTGATCGGCGCGGTGGTGCTGGCCTCGGGCTCCCTCGTCAAGGCCATCGGCATGATTCTGCTTGGGCTCTTGCTCGGCCTGATTGGCACCGACGTCAATTCCGGTGTGGCCCGATTCTCCCTCGGCCAGCCCGAACTGACCGACGGCATTGGCATCGTGGCACTGGCCATGGGTATTTTTGGCTACGGCGAGATTATCGCCAACCTGGCCCAGCCCGAGAGCGAGCGCGAGGTGTTTGCCTCTAAGGTCAAGGGCATCTTGCCCACGATGCAGGACATCAAGGCGATCACGCCGGCGATCTTGCGCGGTACGACCTTGGGCTCAATGCTGGGCATCTTGCCCGGCGGCGGTGCCTTGCTCGCTGCCTTTGCCGCCTATGCGCTTGAAAAGAAGCTCGGTGCCAAGCCCGGTGAGGTGCCTTTTGGCCAGGGCAATATTCGGGGCGTTGCGGCGCCCGAGTCGGCCAACAACGCCGGCGCCCAGACCTCCTTTATTCCGCTGCTGACGCTGGGCATTCCGCCCAATGCGGTGATGGCCCTGATGGTCGGCGCCATGACCATCCACAACATCCAGCCGGGCCCGCAGGTCATGACCAGCAACCCCGAGCTGTTCTGGGGTCTGATCGCCTCCATGTGGCTGGGCAATGCCATGCTGCTGATTCTGAACCTGCCGCTGATCGGTATTTGGATCAAGCTGCTGACCGTGCCTTACCGCTACCTCTTTCCGGCCATCGTGTTGTTTTGTGCGATCGGGGTTTACTCGACCAACAACAACGTGTTTGACATCTGGATCGTGGGTGTGTTCGGTTTTGTCGGCTACTTGTTCTACAAGCTCGGCTGTGAGCCTGCGCCCTTGCTGCTGGGCTTTATCCTCGGTCCGATGATGGAGGAGAACTTGCGCCGCGCCTTGCTGCTCTCGCGCGGCGACTGGTCGGTGTTTGTCACGCGGCCGCTGTCGGCCACCTTGCTCGGCCTGGCCGTGTTGATGCTGATCATCGTCTTGCTGCCGGCCGTCAAGAGCAAGCGCCAGGAGGCCTTCGTCGATCCGGACTGATGCCGGTTTGGCGGTCCTCGGAAAACGGCGCCGCAAGGCGCCGTTTTCGTCTGATTTCCTAAGATATCCCGCTTGCCCTTTCTCACCATGACCAGCCTGCCGTTTGATTTCCACAACCCTTACCCTTCGATCGGGTTGCCGCTGTTTGCGCGCAATGTGGTCTCGACCTCGCATCCGGCTGGCGCGCAGGCCGGCTTGAGGATGCTCCAAAGCGGGGGCAACGCGGTCGATGCCGCCATTGCCGCGGCGGCCGCCATGACGGTGGTCGAGCCGGTGAGCAATGGCCTGGGCAGCGATGCTTTTGCCATCGTCTGGGACGGGCAGCGACTGCACGGGCTCAATGCCTCCGGCCGTGCCCCTGCGCTGTGGACACCGGCCTACTTTGAGGCCAAGTATGGCCAGCAGTCGAGCCCGCCCAAGCGGGGCATCGATTCGGTCACAGTGCCCGGCGCCGTGGCGGGTTGGACGGCGCTCAGTGCGCGGCTGGGCCGGCTGCCCTTTGCCGACCTGATGCAACCGGCCATCGAGCTGGCCGAGCGCGGCTACCTGGTGCCGCCGGTGGTGCAGCAAAAGTGGCAAGCGGCTGCTGGCGAGTTGGCTGCCTTGCCTGGCTTTGCCCAGGCCTTCCTGCCCTGGGGACGAGCCCCCGAGGTCGGCGAGCTGTTTCGCTTTCCAGCGGCAGCCCGCGCCCTGCGCCTCATTGCCCAGAGTGCGGGCGAGGCCTACTACCGCGGCCCGATCGCGCAGGCGCTCGAGCAATTCGCGCGTGAGCACGGCGGCGCGCTTCGTGCGAGCGATCTGGCCGTCTTCGAGCCCGAATGGGTCGAGCCGATCGCGCAGAGCTACCGCGGCTACACCGTCCATGAGCTGCCGCCCAACGGCCAGGGGATCGCCGCCCTGATGGCTTTGGGCATGCTCGAGCATTTCGATTTGGCTGCTCTGCCGGTCGATGGTGCGGCCTGCCAGCATCTGCAGATCGAGGCCATCAAGCTGGCCTTTGCCGACGTCTACCGTCAAGTGGCCGAGCCGTCGGCGATGCAGGTCAGCGCCGCGCAGATGCTCGATCCTGCCTATCTGGCCGAACGGGCCCGTCTGATCGACCGCTCTCGGGCGCAGGACTTCCGGGCCGGCAACCCGGTTAAGGGCGGTACCATTTACTTGAGTGCGGCCGATGAGCAGGGCATGATGGTCAGCTTCATCCAGTCGAACTACATGGGTTTTGGCTCGGGCTGTGTCGAGCCGCAATTTGGCATCAGCCTGCAAAACCGGGGCCACGCCTTTGGCCTGCAGGCCGGGCCCAACCAGGTGGCGCCGGGCAAGCGGCCGTTTCACACCATCATCCCGGCCTTTCTCAGTCGCGCCGGTCAGCCGGTGATGTCCTTTGGCGTGATGGGCGCCAACATGCAGCCGCAGGGCCATGTGCAGACCTTGGTGCGCATGCTCGATCACCGGCAGAGCCCTCAGGCGGCCTGCGACGCACCCCGTTGGCGTTTCAATGCCGGCCTCGAGATCAACGTCGAAGCGGGCATGCAGACTGCCACGGTGCAGGGCTTGCAGGCGCTCGGCCACCGGGTCGAGGTGCTCAAGGACTCTTACCAGGATTTCGGCGCCGGTCAGTTCATCTGGCGTGCTGGTGAGCCTGCAGTACAGGGCTATGTGGCTGCCAGCGATCCCCGACGCGACGGTCAGGCGGTCGGATTTTGAGGCCTGAGCCCTCGCTTGCGCCGGCTGCGTCCGGGGTCCCGCACCGCTCGCAGTTGCTCGCGGGTCTGGCGCTGGCTGCGGCTGGTGCGATCGCCTTTAGCGGCAAGGCCATCATCATCAAGCTGGCTTACCGACACGAGGTGGATCCGGCAACGTTGATCATGTACCGGATGCTGCTGGCCCTGCCTTTTTTCGTCGCCATGGCCTGGTGGGCCGGCCGCGGTCAGGCGCCCTTGACCGCGCGCCAATGGCGCGGCGTCTTGTTCCTCGGCTTCATTGGTTACTACCTGTCGAGCTACCTCGATTTTCTGGGGCTGCAGTACATCAGCGCCTCGCTCGAGCGCCTCATCCTCTACCTCAACCCGACTCTGGTGGCCTTGCTCGGTTTGCTGCTGTACCAGCGGCGCGTGGGCCTGCGGCAGGTCATTGGCATGGCGGTCAGCTACAGCGGGATTTTGGTGGTGTTTGCACACGAGCTGGCTTTGCAGGGGCAGGCGGTGGTGCTCGGTGGTGCCCTTGTGTTTGCCAGCGCCTTGTTTTACGCGCTCTATATGGTCTACAGCGGCGAGCTGGTTCAGCGTCTGGGCTCGCTGCGCCTCGTGGGGCTGGCCACCACGGTGGCGTGCTTGTGCTGCATCCTGCAGTTTTTGTGGCTGCGACCGATCGCGGCGGCCTCGGTGGTGCCCGAGGTGCTCTGGCTTTCGCTGATCAACGCCACGGTCTGCACCGTCGCGCCGGTGCTGCTGGTCATGATGGCCATCGAGCGCATCGGCTCGAGCCTGACCGCGCAGGTGGGCATGGTCGGCCCCATGGTCACGCTCTTGCTCAGCGGCTTGCTCCTGGGCGAGGTCATCAGCGCATGGGTGCTGGCGGGCACGGCCCTGGTGCTGGCCGGCGTCTACGTCGTCACGCGTGGGCGCAGCCCATGATGCAAGCGGAAAATGGCAAATGGCAAATGGCAAATAGCGAGCGGCAAGTGACTTTTGGATTTTTGCGATAACCTTTTGAATCAAGGAGAAGTGCGATGGATTTGGGGATTGCGGGCCGTTGGGCCCTGGTCGGTGGGGCCAGCAAGGGCCTGGGATTCGGTTGTGCGCAGGCGCTGGTGCGTGAAGGGGTCAACGTGCTGGTGGTGGCGCGCGGCGATCAGGCGCTGCAGCAGGCAGCCGGGCAGTTGCGCGCCCAGGCCCGCTCCGGTGCGCAGGTACAGGCGCTGGCCTGCGACATCACCACCGTGCCGGGGCGTGAGGCGATCTTCGGGCTGCGGCGCGACTTTGACATCGTGGTCACCAATGCTGGTGGGCCGCCCCCGGGCGACTTTCGCAACTGGAACCGCCAGACCTGGATCGATGCGATCGACGCCAACATGCTCACGCCGATCGAGCTGATCAAGGCCACGGTCGATGGCATGGCGGCACGCGGCTTTGGCCGCATCGTCAACATCACCTCGAGCTCGGTCAAGGCGCCGATTGACATCCTGGGGCTGTCCAACGGCGCGCGCAGCGGCCTGACCGGCTTTGTGGCCGGATTGGCCCGCAGTGGGCTGGCTGCGCAGGGTGTGACGATCAACAACCTGTTGCCCGGCGCTTTCGACACCGACCGCCTGCGCGCCACCCAGGCCGCATCGGCGGCCAAATTGGGCCAGAGCGTCGACGAGGTCGCCGCCAGCCGACGCGAGGCCATCGCTGCGCGCCGTTTTGGCACAGCCGAGGAATTTGGCGAGGTCTGTGCCTTCCTCTGCAGCATGCAGGCCGCTTACATGACCGGGCAAAACGTCTTGCTCGACGGCGGCGCCTATCCGGGCACGTTTTAAGCCGACCCCGCCGCGCATTGGGCCGCGGAGCCAACCCCGCCAGCGGTGCGTTGGCGCGGGCCTAGCGCCTTGACGAGATCACGATGCCGCCGACGATCATGGCGAAGGCCAGCAGGTGATAGAGCTGCGGCGCCTCGCCGAGCAAGGCGGTGGACAGCACGGCCGCAAACACGGGCGATAGGTTGCTGAAAAAGGCCGCCACCTGCGGGCCGGCCCTCTGCACGCCGATGCCCCAGGCCCGGTAGGCCAGCACCGCCGGCCCCACGGCGATGAAAACGATGGCAGCGACCACTGGCGCGCTCCAAAGGATCTGGGGCGACCCCAAGCCCCATTCCAGACCGGCAAACAGGGTGGACCACAGCAGCCCAAAGAGCACTTGGGCCATCAGAAAGCCGGCCCAGTGGCTGCGCAGGCTTTCGGGCTCCTTGGGATGGACCAGCATCCAGCTGTACAGGCTCCAGCACAGCGTGGCCAGCAGCACGTAGGCGTCGCCGGGGACAAAGCGCAGCTGCATCAGCACCGCCCACTGGCCGCGGCTGAGCACCAGCAGGACGCCGGCGATCGACAGCGCCGCGCCCAGCCACTGCCGCCCGGTGATGGTTTGTGCATGCAGCAGGCGACCAATCAGCAAGGTCCACACCGGCATGCTGCCGGCCACCAGCGTGACATTGACGGCCGTCGAGGTCTGCAGCGCCAGGTATTGCAGCGTGTTGTAGGCGCCGATGCTCAGCAGGCCGAGCACCGCCAGTCGGCGCCAATGGGGCCAGATCGGTCCGTCGGGCCGCAGGAAGCGGTAGGACAGCGGCAGCAAGATCAGCAGCGCCAGCAGCCAGCGCATCCAGTTGAGCGTCAGCGGGGGCACTTGCTCGTGTATCCAGCGCCCGACCAGCGCGTTGCAGGCCCACAGCAGGGCTGACGCGGTCAGCAAGGCGGCGGTGACGGGCGTCAATCGGTGGGCCATGGTCGCACTGTAACCGGCGCGGCTCCCGCGTCCAGCCGGCTCGGCGCCGGAACAGCCCGCCTGCGCGCCACGCGATTTCGTGTCACCATCGCGGTTTGTCTCGCAATCGCTCGATCACAAGGAGAATCCATGAGCAGCACCGTCTCGAAAGCCGTCCGCATCGAACGTTTTGGCGGCCCCGAAGAAATGCAACTCGTCGACGTCAGCGTCGGCGAGCCCGGCCCTGGCGAGGTGCGCATCCGCCACAAAGCCGTGGGTTTGAATTTCATCGATGTGTACCAGCGCACCGGCCTGTATCCGCTGCCCCTGCCCTTGAACCTGGGCATGGAAGCCTCGGGCGTGATCGAGGCGGTGGGCGAGGGTGTGACGCACCTGAAGGTCGGTGACCGCGCCGCCTACGCCAGCCAGCCCCCAGGCAGTTATTGCGAGCTGCGCGTCATGCCGGCGCGCTGCGTCTGCAAGCTGCCTGACGGCATCTCCTTTGAGACCGGCGCGGCCATGATGCTCAAGGGCATGACGGTGCAGTATCTTTTGCGCCGCACTTTGCCGCAAGGCGGCCTGCAGGCGGGCGATTTTGTCTTGTTTCATGCGGCCGCCGGCGGGGTCGGCCTGATTGCCTGCCAATGGGCGCGCGCGCTGGGGCTGCAGCTTATCGGCACGGCCGGCTCTGACGAAAAGTGCGCCTTGGCCAAGGCCCACGGCGCGGCCCATGTGATCAATTACGCCAAGGAAGACTTTGTGGCCCGCGTCAAGGAGATCACCGGCGGCAAGGGGGTCAAGGTGGTCTATGACTCGGTGGGGGCCGACACCTTCATGAAGTCGCTCGACTGCCTGCGCCCCTTCGGCTTGATCGCCAACTTTGGAAACGCCTCGGGCAAGGTGCCGCCGTTTGACATCAATGTTCTGGCCGGCAAAGGCTCGCTCTACGCTTCGCGGCCGACCTTGTTTACGCACCTGTCAACGCGCGAGGCCACGCAGGAGATCGCCGACGACCTGTTTGCCATGGTCTCCAGCGGCAAGGTCAAGATCCAGATCGATCAGAGCTTCCCGCTCGCGCGTGTGGCCGATGCCCATCGCGAACTGCAGGCGCGCAAGACCACTGGTTGCACCATCCTGACTCTGTGATGGCCCAAGGCCGCGTCGTCGCTGGCGGCGCGGCTGGGTTGCGGTGGCGATTACTTGGTGCGCCGAACGCGCAGCAACTCATCGAGAATGATGCAGATCGCGCCCAGCGTGATCGCGCTGTCGGCCAGGTTGAAGGCCGGGAAATGCCAGCCACCCCAGTGGAAGTCGAGGAAGTCGACCACATAGCCGTGCAGCAGGCGGTCGATCACATTGCCGACCGCGCCACCGAGGATGCAGGCCAGGGCGAAGCAAAACAGCTTTTGGCCCGGGTGTGCGCGCAACAGGTAGACGATGAACACCGTAGCGGCCACGCCGATGGCGGTGAAGAACCACCGCTGCCAACCCGAGGCGCCTGCCAGGAAGGAAAAAGCGGCGCCACTGTTGTGCACCCGAACCAGGTTGAAATAGCTCGTCACGGCTGTGGTGTGCCCGTGTTCGAAGGCGCCCAGGATCAGCACCTTGGTGAGCTGATCGAGCAGCGCCAGCAGCAGAGCCAGCGACAACCAGGGCAGCATGCCCCGTACAGCAGAAGGTTTGGCTTTGCCCATTACGCGATCCGGCGCTGTTCACCGGCGCCGTACAGATTGCTGGTGCAGCGGCCGCACAGGCCAGGGTGGGCGCTGTCGTGGCCGACGTCGTCGCGGTAATGCCAGCAGCGCTCGCATTTGGCTGCGCTGCTGACGCTGACCTGCACAGCCCACTGCTGTCCGGCTTGTAGCGTCACGGCAGACGTGATGAAGACGAACTTCAGGTCTTCGCCCAGGCTGCTGAGCAACGCATGGTCTTGCTCGGTCACCGTTAGGTGCAAATGGGCCTGCAGTGAAGAGCCGAGCTTGCCTTGTGCGCGCACCGTCTCGATGTCCTTGTTGACGGTTTCACGGATCTGGCGGATGCGCGACCATTTGGTCAGCAGCGCGTCGTCGCCTGGCCCTGCACCTGGGGCGTCAAAGGTTTCCAGGAAGATCGATGCCGAGCCGCCGAAACTGCTCCAGGCTTCTTCGGCGGTAAAGGACAGGAAGGGCGCCATCCAGCGCAGCATGGCGTGGGTGATGCGGTGCAACGCCGTCTGCGCGCTGCGGCGCGCCAAACTCTTGGGCGCGGTCGTGTAGAGCCGGTCCTTGAGCACATCAAGGTAGAAGGCGCCGAGGTCTTCAGAGCAGTAGACCTGCAGCTTGGAGACCACCGGGTGAAATTCGTAGACCTCGTAGTGGCGCAGGATGTCGGCCTGCACCTGCGCCGCGCGGGCCAGGGCGTAGCGGTCGATCTCCAGCAATTGGCTGTCGGGCACGGCATCGTGCACCGGATCGAAGTCGCTCACATTGGCCAGCAAGAAGCGCAAGGTGTTGCGGATGCGCCGGTAGGCGTCGACCACGCGGGCCAGGATCTTGTCGTCAATATTGAGATCGCCCGAGTAGTCGGTCGAGGCCACCCACAGCCGGATGATCTCGGCGCCGAGCTTGCCGCTGATTTCTTGCGGCACCACCACATTGCCCAGGGACTTGCTCATCTTGCGGCCCTGTCCGTCGGTGGCAAAGCCATGCGTGAGCAGGCCCCGGTAGGGCGCCCGTCCCTCGAGCGCGCAGCCCAGCAGCAGCGAGCTGTGGAACCAGCCGCGGTGCTGGTCGTGGCCTTCCAGGTAGAGGTCCGCCTCCGGTCCCTGTTCATGGTGGGGCGGCCGGGCATAGGCATCCTTGTGGCTGCCGCGCAGGACGTGGCTGAAGGTTGACCCTGAGTCGAACCAGACTTCGAGGATGTCGGTGCTCTTGGTGTAATGCGCGGCCTCGCTGGGCGCCAGGATGTCCTCTGCCTTGACCCGACTCCAGGCCTCGATACCGCCTTGCTCGACGATGGCCGCGGCCTGATCGAGGATGTCCATCGTGCGCGGGTGCAGCTCGCCCGTGTCCTTGTGGATGAAAAACGGCACCGGCACGCCCCAGCTGCGCTGGCGTGAGATGCACCAGTCGGGCCTGCCGGCGATCATGTCGCGCAAGCGGGTCTTGCCGTTTTCTGGGTAGAAGCGGGTCTGCTCGATCGCTTGCAGCGCCAGTTGGCGCAGCGTCTGCGCCGGCTTTTGCGCCGGGTCTTCAAACACGCCGGTGCCCTCGTCCATGCGCACAAACCATTGCGGCGCGGCGCGATAGATCACGGGCGTCTTGTGGCGCCAGCAGTGGGGATAGCTGTGGGTGATGGTGTGCGTGGCCATCAGCCGCCCGGCCTCTTGCAGCGTTTGCAGGATCAGCGGCACGGCCTTCCAGATGTGCTGGCCGCCAAAATGAGGCAGTTCCTCCACGTACACGCCGTTGCCTTGCACCGGGTTGAGAATGGCGTCGTAGGTCAGGCCGTTGGCCACGCAGGAGTTGAAGTCGTCCACGCCGTAGGCGGGTGCCGAGTGCACGATGCCGGTGCCGTCGGTGTCGCTGACGTAGTCGGCCAGGTACAGCGGCGCCTTGCGGCAGTAGCTGAACTTGCCCGCAGGGCTGGGCACATCGTGCAGCGGATGGCGAAAGGTCAGCCCCTGCAGGGCCTGGCCTTTGGCCGTGGCAAGGACCTCGCCCTCCAGGCCGTAGCGCTGCAGGCAGCGCTCGACCAGGCTGGAGGCCAGCAGCAGCACACCGCGAGGTGTGTCGACCAGCGCGTAGTCGAGCTCGGCATTGGCATTGAGGGCCTGATTGGCCGGGATGGTCCAGGCCGTGGTGGTCCAGATCACCGCGAAGGCTTTCTTGCCCGCCGGCAGTGCGCTCAGACCGAAGGCCGCAGCCAGTTGCCTGGCGTCGTCGGCCTCAAAGGCCGCATCGAGGGTTTCGCTTTTCTTGTCGGCGTACTCGATCTCGAACTCGGCCAGCGAGGAGCCGCAGTCAAAGCACCAGTAGACCGGCTTGAGCCCCCGGTAGACAAAGCCCCGCTCAATCACCCGCTTGAAGGCGCGGATTTCACCGGCCTCGTTGGCAAAGTCCATGGTTCGGTAGGGGCGCTCCCAATCCCCCAGCACTCCCAGGCGCTGGAAGTCTTCGCGCTGCTGATCGATCTGCTCGGTGGCAAACGCGCGGCTCTTGGCCTGCATGTCGTCGCGCGAGAGGTTGCGCCCGTGCAGCTTTTCGATCGCGTTTTCAATGGGCAGACCGTGGCAATCCCAGCCCGGAATGTATTGCGCGTCAAATCCGGCCAACTGGCGGGTCTTGACGATCATGTCCTTGAGGACCTTGTTGAGCGCGTGCCCGATATGCAGCTTGCCGTTGGCATAGGGCGGGCCGTCATGCAGCACGAACAGCGGCCGGCCGGCGCTGGCTTGGCGCAGGGTCTTGTACAGACCCTGATCGCTCCAGCCCCGAGCCCACGCGGGCTCGCGTTTGGGCAGGTCGCCGCGCATCGGGAAGGGCGTATCGGGCAGGTTGAGCGTGGCTCGGTAGTCGGGGGCTTGTTCAGACATGGTGCGGCGGCAAGAGGGCTGGTTCGGGCTGGGCCCCAAGTGTCGGGGGCCTGGCCCGCAAAGAGGCAAAGGGCAGGTGGGCTAGGCTCGCTGGGCGCGTCAGGCTGGCGGCGCGCCGGCGTGTCAAATTCGGTCGCGGGTGGTTTGCCGGCGTGTCTGGCTGTGGCGCGAAGCAAACCAGGCCCTGGCCTCCTCACAGTCCCGGGCGATGCCGCGGGTGAGCGCCGGCAGGCCGTCGTACTTGAGCTCGTCGTGAAGTTTGTGCAGCAGATCCACGCGCACGATTTTACCGTAGCCCCCCTCGACCGCGAGATCGCCGGGCCAGTCGAGCACGTGGCTCTCCAAGAGCACTTGCCCCCGGTTGACATCGGCCGGATCGAGCGAGGGGCGCACGCCCAGGTTGGCCACGCCCGCCAGGGGCGCGGCCGTCAGGCCATGGACCTGCACCACAAAGATTCCGCTGGCGGCGGGCCGCGGGTGCGAAAAGCGCAGGTTGAGGGTGCGAAAACCGTCGCCAGCGGCCTGGCTGCTGGCGCCTAGCTCGCGTCCGAGCTTGCGTCCGTGCACCACGTGGCCGCTGATGCTGTAAGGCCGCCCGAGCAGGTCGGCGGCATCTCGCATGCGGCCTTCGGCCAGCGCCAGTCGCACCGCCGAGCTCGACACGCGCAGCCCATGGACCTCGTAGGAGTTCATGCGGGCCACATCAAAGCCCCTGGCACTGCCCGCCTCGTCGAGCATGGCGTAGTCCCCGCGGCGGCCCGCGCCGAAGCGAAAGTCATCGCCCACCAGCACGTAGCGCACCTGCAGCCCCTCGAGCAGGATGTCGTCAATGAAGTTTTCGGCGCTTTGCTGGGCCAGTGCCGCCCTGAAGGGCAGCACCACCACCTCGTCGACGCCGCAGCGCGCCAACTCGGTGAGCTTGTCACGCAGCGACGAGATGCGTGCCGGTGCGCGCTCGGGCGCAAAGTACTCGCGCGGATGGGGCTCGAAGGTCATCACCCGCACGGGCAGACCGCGGTGCTGGGCCTCGCTGCGCAGCAGCGCCAGCATGGCCTGATGGCCGCGATGCACGCCATCGAAATTGCCGATGGTCAGGGCGCAGGCTTGCGTCAGGTCGCGATGCCGGTATCCGCGAAAGATTCTCATGAGCCCACGATTATCCCTGCAGCGCCCGGGACGGCCGCCGATTCGCGTTATATTGATGGGTGAGGGCGCGCCGTGCCGACTGTCTCTTGCCGGCCTGTGCGCAGTGACCGTCGGTCTTTGTCTTGTCAGGAGTCTGGCTTGAAGGTCTTGAAGCTGTCCGCCCAGGGGTTGCCGCAGTCCTGGATCAGCCTGGAGCAGGCCGTGCTCCACTACGCCGCCGACGAGGTGCGCTGGGAAGCCGGTGGCGAGGTGGCATTGTTTCGGGGTGGGCACAACGCCCGCACCGGCGAGCAGTCGCAGATTCGGGTCAACAGCATCATCGGCACCCGCGGCGTGCCTAGCATCAACCCCTTTGACTTGCGCCCGGGCCTGACCAACAGCAAGCTCTTTGCCCGTGATCGCAACGTTTGTGCTTACTGCGGCGGGCATTTCCACGAGACCGAACTTACGCGCGAGCACATCATCCCCTTTGCCCAAAACGGGGTCGACCACTGGATGAACGTGGTCACCGCCTGCCGCTCTTGCAACCACCGCAAGGGAAGCCGCACGCCCGAGCAGGCGCGCATGTCCCTGCTCTACACGCCCTACGTGCCCAGTCTCTGGGAAGACTTCATCTTGCGCAACCGTCGCATCCTGGCCGATCAGATGGAGTTTCTGATGGCCCACGTGCCCAAGACGTCCAGGCTGCTCGACTGAGGCGGCCGGCCGGCGCGCTCCAGGTGCGCACACCCGAGCCCCTGCAGTGCGCCATGGGCTCGGGCCTGAGCCAAGTGCAAGGGCAAACGCCGCCTGAGGTGGCAGCCGGGTGACCTACCGCCGCCTCGACCGCCCCCCGTGGCTTGCCGCGCTCTGCCGCCTTCGTGAGGGCGCGTCTGCCCGGCGACGCGACCTCAGGCAAACACGCCGGCGGTGTCTTGCATGCGCTGCGACACCTCACCGAGGTGGTGCAAGGTGTCGCCAAACGTCATTTCGAGCTGGGTCAGCGACTTGAAGCAGTGGCTGACGATGTATTCGTCGGTCACGCCAATGCCGCCATGGAGCTGCACCGCCGACTGTCCGATGAAACGCATCGCCCCGCCGATCTGGTAGCGGGCACGGGCGATGGCCTGTCGGCGCTCCGGGCTGGGCGCGCCAAGCTTGAGGCTGGCGTAGTAGCTCATTGAGCGGGACAGCTCGAGCTGCATCTTCATGTCGGCGACGCGGTGGCGCAGCGCCTGAAAGCTGGCAATGGGCACGCCAAACTGCTTGCGCGTGTTCATGTACTCCACCGTCAGGGCCAGCGTGCGCTCCATCAGGCCGACGGCTTGGGCGCAGACGCTGGCCGAACCGATGTCGGCCATGCGCTGCAGGGCCTCCAGGCCTTCGAGGGTCACCAGCTGTGCCGGGCTGTGTTCAAACTGCACCTCGGCCGCGCGGCCGCCGTCCTGGGTCAGATAGCCCTGCGCCTGCACGCCGCGGGCCTGCCGTTCGACCAGCCACAGCCCCAGCGTTTGGCCCGCCAGTGCCGGCACGATGTAGGCATCGACCCGATCGCCGACCGGCACCACGCTCTTGTGGCCGCTGATGCTCCATTGGCCACCGTCAAGGTGGGCCTGCGTGCGGCAATGCTCGAGCCGGTAGCGGCCCCCGCGCTCGATATGGGCCAGCACCGCCAGCGCCTGGCCATCGGCCAGGCGCGGGAGCCACGCGTTTTGCAGCTCGGCCGGGGCCTGGGCCTGCAGCACATGGGCGGCCAGCCAGATCGCTGCCAGCGGCTCGAGCACCATGCCGCGGCCCAGCTCCTCGAGCACCACCATGGCCTCGATGGGCCCCAGGCCCAGGCCGCCGTGCTGCGCATCGATGCAAAGGCCGGTCAGACCCAGTTCGGCCAGCTCGCCATAGGCTGCGGCGTCATAGCCGCCGGCTGCCACGATGGCGCGCCGCCTCTCAAAGCCATAGCCCTTGTCGACCCATTTGTGCACGGCCTCGCGCAGCTGCTGCTGCTCATCGGAAAAATCAAAGTCCATGTCAGCCTGCCTTTCAGCCCAGAGTCGTCTGTGCCACGATGTTGCGCTGCACCTCGTTGGAGCCGCCGTAGATGGTGGTCTTGCGCATATTGAAGTAGTGGGCCGCCAGTGGCGCATTGGCCAGCACGCCGCCCGGGAAGTCGCCCTGCCAGCCCGCCTCCATCGCCTCCATGATGAAGGGCAGGGCAAAGGGGCCGGCCGCTTGCATCATCAGCTCGGTGTAGCGCTGCTGGATTTCGCTGCCGCGAATCTTGAGCAGACCGGCGATATCAAGAGAGTTCTTGCCCGATTTCTCGGCCGACAGCACGCGCAGCACCAGCATCTCGAGGGCCACGACGTCGACCTCGAGCTTGGCGATCTCGTCGCGAAACCGGCTGTCGTCCCAAACGCCTTCGGCTTTGGCGATGCGTTTGAGCCGCTCGAGCTCGCGCTTGGCCCGGTTGACGTCGGCGATGTTGGTGCGCTCGTGGGCCAGCAAGTGCTTGGCATAGGTCCAGCCTTGGTTTTCCTCGCCCACCAGGTTCTCCACCGGCACCTCGACGTTGTCAAACCAGACCTCGTTGACCTCGCACTGGCCATCGAGCAGGCGGATCGGCCGCACCGTGATGCCGGGTGACTTCATGTCGATCAGCAGAAAAGAGATGCCCGTTTGTGGCTTGCCCGTGTTGGAGGTGCGCACCAAGCAGAAGATCCAGTCGCCGTACTGGCCCAAGGTGGTCCAGGTCTTTTGCCCGTTGACCCGGTAGTGGTCGCCGTGGCGCTCGGCCCGCGTCTTGAGCGAGGCCAGGTCCGAGCCCGAACCAGGTTCGCTGTAGCCCTGGCTCCACCAGACTTCGCCGCTGGCGATGCCGGGCAAAAAGCGCTGCTGCTGCTCGGCGTTGCCAAAGGCCATGATCACCGGGGCCACCATCACCGGCCCAAAGGGCACGATGCGCGGCGCACCGGCCATGGCGCACTCTTCCTCAAACAGGTGTTTTTGCACCGCGTTCCAGCCGGGCCCGCCAAATTGCCTGGGCCAGCCATAACCGAGCCAGCCCTTGCGCCCCAGGATCCTGGCCCAGGCTTGCATGTCGTCGCGGCTTAGGTGCAGCGCGTTGTGCACCTTGTGGGCAATAGCAGGCGGCAGGTGCTCGCGCACCCAGGCGCGGATGTCATGCCGGAACTGTTCTTCTTCTGCGGTAAACGCGAGATCCATGGTCTGAGCTCTCCTGTGCGGGCGATCAAAGCCCGAAACCGATTTTTAGCACGATCGTGCGGCTGGGCCGGCCTTCGGGGTGATGTGCCCAGCATGCGCCGAGAAAAGTCTGCAAAGTCCCGTCATCGCGACGAGCGCCACGACGCGGCGATCCATGAGCCCCGAATGAATCAACGTTTTTTGGATGGCCACGCTTGGCTCGCAATGACAAAACGCACTTGTGCAGACCCTCCCTGAGGGCGCACCTCTAAACTTGACGTATGTCTGCAGCCGATTTGCCGGGAACTTCCGTCCAGAACCTGGTCATCCTGATTTCTGGCAACGGCTCCAATATGCAGGCGGTGATCGAGGCAGCCGCGCGCGAAAACTGGCTTGGCCTCCTGGGCGCCCGCGTGGCGGCCGTGATCAGCAACAAGCCCGAGGCCGCAGGCTTGGGCCTGGCGCAGCAGGCGGGCATTGCCACCGAGGTGGTCGATCACAGGGGCTATGGGAGCCGCGAGGCTTTCGATGCGGCCCTGATGCAATCCATCGACCGCCACGCGCCCGCCCTGGTGCTGCTGGCGGGCTTCATGCGCATCCTCACGCCCGGCTTTGTGCGGCATTACCAGGGCAGACTGATCAACATCCACCCTTCGCTCTTGCCGGCATTTCCCGGGCTGCACACCCACCGCCGCGCCATCGAGGCCGGCTGCGCGCAGGCGGGCGCCACAGTGCACTGGGTCACGCCTGAACTGGACCACGGCCCCATCTTGGCGCAGGCTGCAGTGCCGGTGTTGCCAGACGACACGGAGCAGACCCTGGCCGCGCGCGTGCTCGAGCAGGAGCACCGCATCTATCCGCAAGTGGTGCGACAACTGCTGACGGATTTGTCCTGATTTTTTGGCCAATACGTGTGACCACGGCGCCGTGTTTGAGGTCACAAGGCACGGCTTTTGTCGGTTGACCCATCGCCAAACGGCGACTCGCTCGCCTCACATCTTGGCCTGAAACACCAGCCCAGCGTGCTCGCGCAGCGCGTGAAACTTGATCTTGGGCCACTGTTGCTCCACCGCGCGCAGCGTGGCGCTGTGGTCGACCAGCAGGGTGGGCGCGTCGACGGCGTCGAGCGCCACGCGGTGCGCGTTGGCGTCGATGAATTTCTTGAGCTCGTTGGCATCGTCTGAGGTGACCCAGCGTGCCAAGTTGAACGCGCTGCCGCTGATGCGGGCCTTGACGCCGTATTCGTGTTCGAGCCGGTGCGCCACCACCTCGAACTGCAACTGCCCGACGGCGCCCAGCAGCAGCACCGAGCCGGCCACCGGCCGAAACACCTGGATCGCACCTTCTTCGCCCAGCTGCGTCAGCCCCGCGCGCAGCTGTTTGCTGCGCAGCGGATCGGCCACTTCGACGCTGCGAAACATCTCGGGCGCAAAGAAGGGCAGGCCAGTAAATTGCAGGGCCTCGCCTTCGGTGAGCGTGTCGCCCAGCTGCAGCACGCCATGGTTGGGAATGCCGATGATGTCGCCGGCGAAGGCGGTGTCGAGCAACTCGCGCCGCTGGCTCATGAAGCTGACCACGGTGTTGGGCCGCAGCTCCTTGCCGCTGCGCACCACCTTGAGTTTCATGCCGCGGCTAAATTGGCCCGAGGCCACGCGCAAGAAGGCGATGCGGTCGCGGTGGGCCGGGTCCATATTGGCCTGGATCTTGAAGACGACCCCCGAAAACTTCTTTTCTTCAGGCTCGACGACGCGCTGCAGGGCAGGTCGCTCGGCGGGTGCAGGCGCGAGGTCGACCAGCGCATCGAGCACCTCCTGCACGCCAAAGTTGTTGATGGCCGAGCCGAAGAACATGGGCGTTTGTCGACCCGACAGAAATTCGGTGTGGTCGAATTCGGGCGTGGCGGCGGCCACCAGTTCGATCTCGCCTTGGGCCTGGTGGTATTCGGCACCAAAGCGTGCGGCCGCGACCGGGTTGTCCAGGCCAGCCAGGATCTCGTCGTCACCGCCGGCTTTGTCTTCGCCTGGACTGAAAACGCGCATGCGGTCGTTGCGGCGGTCGAACACACCGTGAAACAGCTTGCCCATGCCCACCGGCCAGGTGAAGGGCACCACCGTCATGCCCAGTTCGCGCTCGATCTCGTCCATCACGCTCATGGGGTCCTGCACCTCGCGGTCCATTTTGTTGACGAAGGTCAGGATGGGGGTGTTTCGCGCGCGGCAGACCTGCAAGAGGCGCCGGGTCTGGGGCTCGACGCCATTGGCCGCGTCGATCACCATCAGCGCGGCGTCGACCGCGGTGAGCACGCGGTAGGTGTCTTCCGAGAAGTCCTGGTGGCCGGGCGTGTCGAGCAGGTTGATGACGCAGTCGCGGTATTCCATCTGCATCACCGATGAGGCCACCGAGATGCCGCGCTGTTTCTCGATTTCCATCCAGTCTGAGGTGGCATGCCTCGCGGCCTTGCGCGCCTTGACGCTGCCGGCGATTTGGATGGCGCCGGAGAACAGCAGCAGCTTTTCGGTCAGGGTGGTCTTGCCGGCGTCGGGGTGGGAGATGATGGCAAAGGTGCGGCGGCGGCGGACCTGGCTGGCGATTTCTTCGGACATAACCGGTCATTATCGGGGAGGGCCTGTGTGTTGAGGTCTTGGCCTGGCGTTCCTGAGACGGGGTGAGGCCGCTGGCCTGGGCTGCCTGGCTCCGCGAATGTCCCCCGAGTTGGCCT
>CANHDQ010000023.1 GCA_947459405.1 Comamonadaceae bacterium | reverse complement strand
GCCACCGCCACCGCCACCGCCACCGCCACCGCCACCGCCACCGCCACCCGCACCCGCACCCGCACCCGTGCCCGTGCCCGTGCCCGTGCCCGTGCCCGTGCCCGTGCCCGCTCCTGCTCCTGCTCCTGCTCCTGCTCCGGCCCCCTTACCGCCCGCACCGCCGGCGCCGGCTGCTGTCGAGCAGGGCTTGCCCGCGTCGCCTGAAGTGCCCGCAGCGCAAGCAGTTCGGCCGAACTGGGTGATGCCCGGATCGGCCCTGCTGAACTACCAGGTCATGGGCCGGGCGCGTGGCTTCGAGCTGTCGGCCAGCGCCGAGATCGACTGGCAACAAGATGGGCAGCGCTACCAGGCCCGCATGGTCATCAGCAGCTTCTTGCTGCCCGGCCGCACCCAGACCAGCGTGGGCGAGATCGGCCCCGACGGCTTGTCGCCCAGGCGTTTTTCCGAGCGCACGCGCGGTGAGCAGGCGGCCCACTTCCAGCCGGAAATCGGACGCATCGTGTTCAGCGCCAACAGCCCACCGGCAGCCTGGCAGCCCGGCGCACAGGACCGGCTGAGCCTGCCTTTCCAGCTTTCGGCCATGATCGCGGCCGAGCCGGCGCGTTTTACGCCGGGCGCCCAGGTCAGCATCCTGACGGCCAGTGCGCGCAGCGCCGAGCCCTGGGTCTTCAACGTCATGGACAGCCAGCCGCTCGATCTGCCGATCGGCCCGCAAAACGCCCTGCGCCTGCGGCGTGAGCCAAGGCACCCGCACGATCAGGCGGTCGAGATCTGGTTTGCGCCGGCCCTCGGGCACATGCCGGTTCGCATCCTGCTGAGCCAAGGCAATGGCGACCTGTTCGACCAGCGCCTCTCGAGCATCAAGCCGGCCGAGCGCCGACCTTGAAATTGAAGTCGATGCCCACACTTGCAGACCACCTTCTTGCCTCTTCTGAGGACCCTCCTTTGACCATGCAAATGCTTTACGACTCTGACACCTTCGTGGTGGTGCACCTCGTGGCCGACGCCGAGCAGCCGAGCAGCGATGCTGCGCCGCAGATGGTGCGCCATGGCTTTGAGATCGTGGACAAACGACACGGCAAGGAAGTGTTTCTTGACGGCTCCTGGGCCGAACTGTTCGAACAAAGGCTCAAGAGCTGGCAGGACAAGGCGCCGACCCAGGAAGAAATCGAGGCCACCCTGGAAGGCTATGCCCAGCTGGCCCAAACCCCCATTGCGCTGCATTGAAGCTGCAACCCTGCGGTGAGCGCGCGATGAACATCGACCAGACTCAAACGCCCAGTCACCCGCTGCGACGCACCCTGCTGTTAGGCGCCGCCCTCTCCTGGGCCGCCAGCCTGGCCCGGGCCAGCGACGAGTGGACGCCGCGGCTCGACGCCCTGCTGCCCACGCGAGCGCTGCTGCTGGGCGAGCAGCATGACGCGAGCGAACACCAGCGCATTGCACGGGCGCTGGTGCAGACGCTGGCAGATCGGTCTGCGCTGGCCGCGGTGGTGCTCGAAATGCTGCCAGCCGGCAGCAGCAGCGCGCAATTGCCCAGAGACAGCACGGAGGCGGCCGTGCAACGGGCCTTGGGCTGGAATGAGGGCGCCTGGCCTTGGGCCGCTTACGGGCCGGTGGTGATGGCCGCCGTCCAGGCCGGCGTACCGGTGCTCGGCGGCAACCTGCCCGCCCAACAGATGCGAGCCCAAATGGCGCGCAGCGAGCTCGACGGCCGGCTGGCGCCGGCCGCACTGGCCGAGCAGCAGCAGCTCATGCGCCAGGGCCACTGCGGCCTGCTGCCCGAGAGCCAGATCGTGCCGATGACGCGCATCCAGATCGCCCGCGACTTGAGCTTGGCCGCCACCCTTGAGGCCGCCATGCGTCAGGCGGGCCCGCAGCAGTTGGTGCTCATGCTCAGCGGCAGCGTCCATGCCGACAAGCGCCTAGGGGTGCCGGCCCATCTGCCCCCCGAGCTTGCGGTGCGCAGCGTGCGCCTGCTGGCCGGGGGCCCCAGTGGGCAAGCAGGCCAGGGCAGCCAGAACGAAGGCCTGTTCGATGCCCACTGGCCCACCGCGCCGGCGCCACCCACCGACCATTGCGCGGCCCTGCGCGAGCATTTTCGGCAGCGGCCGCCCGGACCGCGGCCTTGAGTGGCCGTTTCGCGCAGCGCCAGG
Organism: Comamonadaceae bacterium; assembly: GCA_947459405.1. Taxonomy (GTDB): domain Bacteria; phylum Pseudomonadota; class Gammaproteobacteria; order Burkholderiales; family Burkholderiaceae_C; genus Polaromonas. Next base: position 20,755 of record CANHDQ010000023.1, on the reverse strand, counting down.
GCCCAAGAGCTCAGGCGTATTCGCGCAGAACCTGGGCGAGCACCGAAACCATTTGTTCGATGTGAGCCGGCTCCACGATGTAGGGCGGGCACAAGACCAAGTTCTCGCCGGCCGGGCGCACCAGCACGCCCTTGGCAAAACAGCTCATGAACACATCGAAGGCCCGCTTGCCGGGCAAGGCCGCCGGTGCAAGCTCGACCGCTGCCGCCAGGCCCAGCGTGCGGATGCCCACCACATGAGGCAGGCCCTTGATCTGGCTGTGCACCGCATCGCCAAGCAGCCGACCCATCTGGCCGGCGCGCTCGAACAGGGCCTCTTGCTGGTACAGCGACAAACAGGCAATGGCTGCGGCACAGGCCACCGGGTGGCCCGAGTAGGTGTAGCCATGAAACAGCTCGATCGCGTGCTCGGGGCTGCTGCCATGGGCCTGCATCATGGCGTCGTAGATGCGCTGCGAACAGAGCACGCCTCCCATGGGAATGACGCCGTTGGTCACGCCCTTGGCAAAGTTGAGCATGTCGGGCACCACGCCAAAGTAATCGGCGGCAAAAGGCGTGCCCAGGCGGCCAAAGCCCGTGATGACCTCGTCAAAAATCAGCAAGATGCCGTGGCGGTCGCAAATCTCGCGCAAGCGCTTGAGATAGCCCTGGGGTGGGATGTACCAGCCTGCGCTGCCAGCGACCGGCTCGACGATGATGGCCGCCACGTTGCTCGGGTCATGCAATGGCAAGATGCGCTGCTCGAGCTCGAGCAAAGGATCCTCGTCCCACACTGGCTCGCGGCCATGGATGAACGCGTGCCCGATCGGGTCATGAATGAAACGCATGTGGTCCACCCGCGGGAGTAGCTGCGCGCCATAAGCCTTGCGGTTGGCTGGCAAGCCGCCCACGCTCATGCCGCCAAAGTTCACCCCGTGATAGCCTTTTTCTCGGCCGATGAACACATGCCGGTGGCCCTCGCCGCGCGCGCGGTGGTAGGCCAACGCCACCTTCAGCGAGGTGTCAGCCGCCTCCGACCCCGAATTGCAAAACAGCACCTTGTTGAGATCGCCCGGCGCCATGGCGGCAATCATCTCGGCGGCCTTGAAGGCCTGGTCGTTGCTCGCCTGAAAGGCGGTCGCATAGTCGAGGGTGTCGAGCTGGCGCTTGATCGCTTCGTTGATCGGTCGGCGGTTGTGACCGGCCACCACGCACCACAGGCTGGCGATGCCATCGAGCACCTGGCGGCCGTCGTGGGTGGTGAAATGCATGCCGTCAGCGGCCACGAACACGCGCGGATTTTGGGCAAAGCTGCGGTTGGGCGTGAACGGGAGCCATTGATGCTCCATGTTGAAGTCAGGATAGGCCACCGAAGTCTCCTCAGCATCGCGGGCACGCGGCCCACACGGGAGTCGATTTTGGCATCGGGCAAGCGAGCACGTCACCCTGCGACAGGGGCATTTGCGACAATGACGAGCTATGAGCCCTACTTATATCCTCAATCTTTCGTGCGCCGACCGACCCGGCATCGTGCATGCCGTCTCGGGCTTTTTGTTCGAGCGCGGCGGCAACATCCTCGACGCGGCCCAGTACGCCGACGACAAGGACGAGGACGCCACGGGCCTGTTCTTCATGCGGGTGGGCTTTGGCTGCGCCATGCCGCTCGAGCAACTGCAGCAGGAATTCGCCGCCCTGGCCCAGGGCTTTGCGATGCGCTGGCGCATCACGCCGACGACCGAAGCGATGAAAACCGTGATCATGGTCAGCAAAGAGGGGCACTGCCTCAACGACCTGCTGTTTCGCTGGAAATCGGGCCTGCTCAAGCTCGATGTGCGGGCCATCGTCTCCAATCACCGTGATTTTTATCAGCTCGCAGCGAGCTACAACGTGCCGTTTCACCACATCCCGGTGACGGCGGCCACCAAGGCCGAGGCCGAGGCACGGCAGTACGAGATCATCGAGCGCGAAGGCGCCGACCTGGTGGTGCTGGCGCGCTACATGCAGATCCTGTCTGATGGCCTGTGCCACAAGCTCGCAGGCCGGGCGATCAACATCCACCACAGCTTTTTGCCCAGCTTCAAGGGCGCGCGCCCCTACCACCAGGCCCATGCCCGCGGCGTCAAGCTCATCGGCGCGACCGCCCACTACGTCACCGCAGACCTCGACGAGGGCCCGATCATCGAGCAGGATGTGGCCCGGGTCGAGCACAGCAAGACCGTCGAAGACCTCACGGCCCTGGGCCGCGACACCGAAAGCCTGGTGCTCGCGCGGGCGGTCAAATGGCACAGCGAGCACCGGGTGCTGCTCAACGGCCACAAGACGGTGGTCTTCAAGTAAGGCCCCGCCCCCGCAATGAGTCTGCCGCCGGGCGCTGCCCGACGTATTCCGCCCATCCAGTGCCTGCTGACCTTCGAGGCGCTGGCCCGGCTGCGCAGCGTCACCCAGGCGGCCGATGAATTGTTTGTCACGCCCAGCGCGGTCAGTCACCGGGTCAAACAGCTCGAGCAGATCCTGGGCACCAAACTCTTCGGCCGTGCCGATTTTTCGCTCACCACCGAAGGCATCGAATACCTGGGCCATGTGCGCGAGGGTCTGGCGACCTTGCAAAAGTTTCCCGACTCGAGCGCCCAGAGCGCCGCGCCGGGCAAACGGCGGCTGCGCGTGGCGGTCACGCCCACCTTTGCCCGCGCCATCCTGATCCCGCGCCTGCGCCAATTCACCGAGGCCTACCCCGAGATCGACCTGACGCTGCAGGTGTCGATCCCGCTGCTTGACGTGGTGGCCGAAGACGCCGACCTGATGATCCGTTTTGGCAGCGGCCGCTACGCCGATGTGGAGCACGTCTGCCTGGTCAAGGACGAGGTCACACCCCTGGCCTCGCCGGCTTTCGTGCGCGAGCACGGGCCCTTTGAGTCGCCGCAGGATTTGCTGAACCAACCCCTGCTGCGCTCGCCGCTTGAGCCCTGGCGCACCTGGTTTGCCGCCTGCCACCTCGACTGGCCCGAGCCGGCCGAAGGCTCGCAGTTCAACGATATCGGGCTGATGTGCGACGCTGCGGCCGCCGGCATGGGCATCGCCCTGGTGCGCCTCAAGCTCGGCGCACCCTGGCTGGACAACGGCTCGCTGATTCGCCTCTTCGCGGGCACCGTGCCCAGCCCACACGCCCATCACCTGTGCTGGCGAACGGGTGCCATGGACCGCTGGGAGTGCCATGCCTTTGGGCAGTGGCTCAGGCAGGCGGCCAGCTAAGCCGCTGGCCGGCCTGAACGCCCGCCTTCACAACAGGCTGAAAATTTCCTCACGCCAGCGCGCCGCTGCTTGGGCTACAGTGAGTCTCCCAGGAGCCACGCCATGAACGCACCCCCGAGCACCTTGCAGTCCAAATCGATCGAGCGCGCCGCCCGCCAGGCGCAGGTCGTGGCCGCGCTAAAGAAGGCCCTGCCGGCGCACGCGCTGCTGTGGCATACCGAAGACACCACCGCCTACGAGTGCGACGGCCTGACCGCCTACCGCCAGCGCCCTCTGGTGGTGGCGCTGCCCGAGACCGATGCCCAGGTGCAAGCGGTGCTGCAGACCTGTCATGCGCTGGGCGTGCCGGTGGTCGCGCGTGGTGCGGGCACGGGTCTGTCGGGCGGGGCCATGCCGCACGAATTGGGCGTGACGCTGTCGCTGGCCAAGTTCAACCAGATTGTGCAGATCGACCCGGTCAGCCGCACCGCCACCGTGCAATGCGGCGTGCGCAACCTGGCCATCTCGGAGGCGGCGGCGCCCTACGGCCTGTATTACGCGCCCGACCCGTCGAGCCAGATCGCCTGCACCATCGGCGGCAACGTGGCCGAAAACTCCGGCGGCGTGCATTGCCTCAAGTACGGCTTGACGGTGCACAACCTGCTCAAGGTCAAGGGCTACACCGTCGCGGGCGAGCCGATCGAGATCGGCAGCACAGCGCTCGATGCCCCGGGCTACGACCTGCTCAGCCTGGTCACCGGCAGCGAAGGCATGCTGGCGGTGACCACCGAGGTCACCGTCAAGCTGGTGCCCAAGCCGCAACTGGCGCGCTGCATCATGGCCAGCTTTGACGACGTGCGCAAGGCCGGCGAGGCGGTGGCTGCGGTGATTGCAGCGGGCATCATCCCGGCCGGGCTGGAAATGATGGACGGGCCCATGACGGCCGCCGTCGAAGACTTTGTGCACGCCGGCTACGACCTCAGCGCAGCGGCCATCTTGCTGTGCGAAAGCGACGGCACGCCCGAAGAGGTGGAAGAGGAAATCGGCCGCATGAGCGCGGTGCTGACGGCCGCTGGCGCCACGGCGATCGCGGTCAGCCGCGACGAAGCCCAGCGCCTGAAGTTTTGGAGCGGGCGCAAGAACGCCTTTCCGGCCTCGGGGCGTATCAGCCCAGACTACATGTGCATGGACTCGACCATTCCGCGCAAGCGCCTGGCCGACATCTTGCTGGCCATTGCGCAGATGGAGGTCAAGTACGGCCTGAAGTGCCTCAATGTCTTTCATGCCGGCGACGGCAATCTGCATCCGCTGATTTTGTTTGACGCCAACGATGCCGACCAGCTCAGGCGCTGCGAGCAGTTTGGCGCCGACATCCTGGAGACGAGCGTGGCCATGGGCGGCACCGTCACCGGCGAGCACGGTGTGGGCATCGAGAAGGTCAACAGCATGTGCGTGCAGTTTTCGGCCGAAGAAAACGAGCAAATGTTCGCGATCAAGCGCGCCTTCGATCCGCAGGGCTTGCTCAATCCGGGCAAGGTCATCCCCACGCTCAACCGCTGCGCCGAATACGGCCGGATGCTGGTGCGTGCCGGCGCCATCAGGCACCCGGATCTGCCGAGGTTCTGAGCGGGCTTGGGCGCCGTGGTAAAGGCCATGCCCCTGTCCGAGAGGGCGCGGCCCAGTCGCACAAGGGACCCGATCCGACGGAAAATGAGGGGCATGGACTGGACCCCTTTGATTCAAACCGAGCGCGGCGGCCTGGCCGAGTGCGTGCACTTTGGCGCAGTGGCCGTGGTCGATGCCGGCGGGCGCCTGCGCGCCAGCGCAGGCGACGTGCAGCGGCTGACCTTCACCCGCTCGACCCTCAAGCCCTTTCAGGCTCTGCCCTTCATGGAGGCAGGCGGCGCCGAGCACTTCAAGCTCGATGATGCGCAGCTGGCCTTGCTGTGCGCCTCGCACAACGGCGAAGACCGCCATGTGGCCCAGGTCGACCGTCTGTTAGCCGCCTCGCGCCTGGGCTACAAGCGCCTGAAGTGCGGCTGCCACACGCCTTACTTTGTGGAGCTGGGTGTCAAGGGCCCTGGCGGGCCCTATGACGAGCGGCACCACAACTGCAGCGGCAAGCATGCCGGCTTTTTGGCCTACTGCGTGCAGCACGGCCTGCCTCTGGAGACCTACCTGGCAGCCGAGCATCCTCTGCAGCAAGCCATCGCACGCGAACTGGCGCGGGTGATGGAGCTCAAAAGCGATGAGATGGCCGCCGGCACCGACGGCTGCTCGGCTCCCAACTATGCGGTGCCGCTGTCGGGGCTGGCCCTGGGCTACGCCCGCCTGGCCGCGGGCAGCGCCAGCCCGGTCTTGGGCGCGAGCCTGGCCCGGCTGTCACAGGCGATGCGCAGCCACCCAGAGCTGGTGTCGGGCAGCGCACGCAACGACGAGGCCTTCATGCGCATTGGGCGCGGCGACTGGGTCAGCAAGGTCGGCGCCGATGGGGTGCAGGCTATCGGCAGTTGCAGCCGCCAGATCGGTCTTGCGATCAAGATCGCCGATGGCAGCAAGCCGGCCCTGTTTGCCGCTGCCGTCGAAGCCATGGACCAGCTCGGCTGGCTCGATGCCCAGCAGCGTCAGGCGCTGCAGCCCTGGCGCGCGGCCGAGATTTGCAGCATCAAGGGCGAGCAAGTCGGTGCGCGCCGGCCGGTGTTCAAACTCACAGCGCACTGAACCACAGCGCACTAAACCACAGCGCACCACGCCACAACGCACTGAGCCGGCGGCGGGCAGAGCCTCAAGACGCGCCAGGGCCCATCACATCGACCAAGGTAACGGCTGTGCCCGCTGCCCAGCGGCGCGGCTGCCCGGCAGGCCGGTGAGCCAGGGCGGGTTGATCTGATCGTCCTCATCGGGCGAGATCAGCATCACCAGATCGCCACCGAAGCGGCCGAGCCCCAGCGCACTGGCCAGGGCATGGTCCTGCTGCGCCGTCTTCATGCGCACAAACACCAAAAAGCGGCGCCGGCCGGCCTGATCGGCGCGCACCAGATCGAGCCGCACCACATGGCCATAGTCAGAAAAAAGCGACTGCAACCGGTCCTGCAGGTCAAACACATCCAGACCATGTAAGGGCCGGGCTGGGTCGAGAGAAGGTCTGTCGAGCTGCATGGTCACACCGCTTCATGATGGGGCAAGGCCAAGCAGTCTAGGTCGCCACCAGGCGCCATCGGGTTGGCCACCGCCTCAGGCCGGCGTAGGACAGGGCACGGGCACCGCCCCCTGCAGCAGCGCAAAACAGCGCCGGCCATTGGCCCTAGCTGCGTTGGGCCGTGCAATCGCACCTCAATCGCACCTAAGCTGGTGGTGGGCTGTCGACACGCCCGGCACACCCGCGCAAGCCATCGCCCTTGGGTCAGGTTGCCACGCGGCGCGCCCACCCGAACCGACACACCTCTGCGATATCCACTGAGACATGGTTTGAAACGGCTGACACACTCTCGCGCATCCATCTTTTGGCCTGAGGCGTCGCAGTGCCACGAAGCGCCGCAAGAGCTGCCTGCCGCATGGCTGGGGCTGCTGGCCCATGCGGCCCAAGCCGCGCTGTGGAGTTGGCAGGCACCGCAGGCCGGCACCGAGGCGGTGCAAACAGCAGGTCAGCTGCACTGGGACGCGGCCCTGACGCGCTTGCTCGGCGCGGGCCAGTGGCAGCACCCGGCCGATCTGCTGGCGCCGGCATGCCGCAGCGACCTCATGGTGGCGCTGGAGCGGGCGCAGGCCGCCGACGCAGTGATTGAGCTGGAGACCTTTGCGCAGACGAGCGCAGGCACCAAGGTGCCCGTGCGCATGCTGATGCGGCGCAGCCCATCGGGTGATCGCTCCATCTGGCTGGGCGTGCTGCAAGACCGGCGCGAGCACCGGCTACAGCTGCAGGAGGCGCGGCAGCTGCGCATGCAGCTGGGCACCACGCTGGCCAGCATGACCGAAGCCTTTGCCACGCTCGATCACGAAGGGCGCGTGAGCTACGCCAACGAGCCGGCCTGTCAACTGCTGGCTTGCAGCCGCGACCAGTTGCTCGGGCAGCGCCTGTGGAGCGAGCCGGCTGAGCAAGCGGTGGCGGCCGGCGAGCGTCTGCAGCAAGCGTGCCGGCACGCCCTGGACAACGGCGAGCCCGCCGAGTTCGAGACTTTCGTCCAAGCGCTGGACAAGTGGATTGAGGTGCGCCTGTACCCGTTTGACGAAGGTCTGGCGCTGCACCGGCACGACGTCAGCCAGCGCCACCAGATTCAGGAGCAGTTGCTGCTGCTGCACACCTGCATCGCCCGGCTCAATGACACCGTGCTGATTACCGAGCAGCGCAGCGGGCAGCCGGCACGCATCGTGTTCGTCAACCAGGCCTTCAGCCGACTGACCGGCTACGCCAGCCAGGAGGTGATCGGGCGGCACCCGAGCTTGCTCGAAGGGCCGCTGACGCAAGCCGATGCGCTCGATCGCATCGCACACGCCATGGGCCGATGGCAGGCCGTGCGCAGCGAGTTGATCCACTACAAGAAAAACGGCGAGATCTTCTGGGTCGAGCTCGAGGTGGTGCCGATCGACGAGTCGCCGCGCGGCATCTGCCACTGGGTGACGGTCGGGCGCGACATCACGGCGCGCAAGGCACAAGACGACGCGATCGAGCACCTGGCCTTCTACGACCCGCTGACCGACCTGCCCAACCGGCAGTTGCTGATGCGGCGACTCGAGGCGGCGCTGAGCCAGACCAGCGCCCGCAACGCCGTCGGCGCGCTGATGTTCATCGACCTCGATCACTTCAAGCTGCTCAATGACACGCTCGGGCACGACCGCGGCGATCTGTTGCTGCAGCAAGTGGCCGAGCGCCTGCGCAGGTGCGTGCGCCCAGGCGATACCGTGGCGCGGCTGGGCGGCGATGAGTTCGTGGTGGTCACGCTGGACCCTCATGAGGGACAGGCCGCTGGCCAGCGTGCCCGGCAAATGGCCCAAACCATCCTGGGCGCCTTGGCGCAGCCCTACGAACTGGCCGGCCAGCCTTATCACGGCACCTGCAGCATCGGCGTGACCCTGTTGCACGACCATGCGCAGGGCCTGGCCGACTGGCTCAAGCAGGCCGATCTGGCCATGTACCAGGCCAAAGCGGCCGGCCGCAACACGCTGTGCTTCTTTGACCCACAGATGCAGGCGGCCGCATCGGCCAAGGCGGCCTTGACGGCAGCGCTGCGCGAAGGCCTGCGCGAGCGGCAGTTTGTCCTGCACTACCAGCCTCAGGTGCAAGCCAGCGGCTGCATCATTGGCGCCGAGGCCTTGCTGCGCTGGGCCCACCCGGACGGCCTTCGCGGGCCCGACAGCTTTATCGCCCAAGCCGAAGAAAGCGGGCTGATCTTGCCACTGGGGCAGTGGGTGCTCGAGCAAGCGTGCGAGCAATTGGCGCGCTGGTCGACGCAGCCCGGGCGGTGCGATCTGCGCCTGTCGATCAACGTCAGCGCGCGCCAGTTTCTGCAGCCCCAGTTTGTCGAGCAGGTCCTCCAGTGCGTGGCCCATCACCAGATCGATCCACGCCGCCTCGAGCTCGAGATCACCGAAAGTTTGCTGGCCACCGACCTGGCCGGCACCATCGCGCGCATGAAGGCGCTGCGCCAAGCTGGTCTGGGGCTGGCCATTGACGACTTCGGCATGGGCTACTCGGCACTGTCGTGCCTCAAGCACATGCCTTTGCAACGCCTGAAAATCGATCGCAGCTTTGTCCAGGACATGATCGAGGACCCGCGCGATGCGGCCATCGCACGCACCATCATCGAGCTGGCCGCCGACCTGGGGCTGCAGGTGCTGGCCGAAGGGGTGGAGACACGGGCCCAGCGCGATCTGCTCTCGCGCCTGGGCTGCCAGGCCTACCAGGGCTTTGTCTTTAGCCCCGCGCTGCCGATTGAGCAGTTCGAGTCCTTGCTGGCCCACTGGCGCCCGAGCGAGCACCGCAGCGCCCAAGCACGCCCAAGCGCACCACGGCGTGCCTCCGGGCGCAGCCAGCGCGTCAGCCCGGCACCGCAGCGCCCAGGCGGGGCAGGCGCAGCTCAAAGCGGGCGCCACCGCCAGGGCGGTCCTCGCAGCTGATGCGCCCGCCATGGCGCTCGGCGATGGTCTTGACCAGAGCCAAGCCCAGGCCCACGCCACCGGCGTGCTCGCTGGCTCCGGGCAGCCGATAAAAAGGCTCGAAGATGCGCTGACGCTGCGCCAAGGCAACGCCCGGGCCCGCATCGTCGACCCAGACCACCAGCTGCGGGCCGTCGGTGCGAAGCGTCATGCTGACCTCGCCTGCGCCGTGGCGGTGCGCGTTTTCAAGCAGGTTGCGCAGCAGGCGGCGCAGCAGACGCGGCGAGCCGTTCACCAGCAGGCCGCCGGCGGCCTCGGGCACCTGCAGTTGAGCACCGGTGCGGGCGCACTCCTCGGCAGCCAGACCCGTCAGGTCGAGCTCTTCCATGGGTTCGGCCTCACCTTGCTGCAAGTCCAGCCGACTGGCCAGCAAGATCTCGTCGATCAGCTGATCGAGCTCGCGAATGTTGCGCTCGATCTCCTGGCGCAGCACACCGGTGTCACTGGCGCCGCGGCCCATGAGCTCCAGGCTCATGCGGATGCGTGCCAGCGGCGAGCGCAGTTCGTGCGAGGCATTGGCGAGCAGGGACTTGTGCGAATTGAGCAGCTGCTCGATGCGCTCGGCCGCCTGGTTGAAACGTTCGGCCAGAAAGGCCACCTCGTCATCGCCCTGCACGGTCACACGGGCGCTCAAATCACCGCGGCCCCAACGCTCGACCGAGCTTTGCAACGCCTCGAGCCGCTTGGTCAGGCGCCGGATGACCGGGTAGGCGCCGAGGGCCACAGCCAGCGCCACCAAAGCGAGCAGCCAGAAGAAATTCATCGGCGGGCGCCAGCCCATCATGGCTCCACCCAAGCCGCGCTCGGCCCCATGCGGCCCTGCGGGTGGCCGGGCCGGGCGCGACAGCTCAATCTGCAGCTGCTGGCCGTCGCGGGTCTGTACATCGATCACCAGCGGACGGCCGCCGCGCGGGCCCACCGGCGCCTCGGCCCGCCCAATGACCTCGCCGGCCTGGTTGCGCACCAGCAGCTCACGCACCGGCACTTCGCGCGGCGCAGCCTCGCGCGAGACGCGCCAGGCCCAGCCCACAGCCAAGGTGATCACCGCCACCGCCGCCACAACGGCCAGCCAGATGCGCAAGTAAAGGCGTGAACCGAGCGCGTTCATGGCCGCACCTCGATGCAAACGGCTGCCCGCTCATGGGGCCTGGTGCCGGCTCTGGGCTCAGTCCTGCTGCTTGGCAAACACATAGCCGACTCCACGGACGGTCAGAATGCGCCGCGGCGCCTTGGGGTCGGCCTCGATCGCCTGACGGATACGCCCCATGTGCACATCGATCGATCGGTCGAAAGCCTCCAATTCGCGCCCGCGCACGGCCTCCATGATCTGCTCGCGCGAGAGCACCCGACCGGCGCGCTCGGCCAGCACCTGCAGCAGGTCAAACTGGTAAGCAGTCAACTCGCAAGGGCGGCTGTCGACGCTGACCGTGCGCGCATCGCGGTCAATTTCGAGCGTGCCGAAACGAAGCGGCGGGGCGGCGGCGCTCAGGGCGGCGGGCAGATCAACAGGCAGATCAACGGGCATGGGGCGGCGCAGCACCGCCCGGATGCGCGCGAGCAGCTCGCGTGGCTCAAAGGGCTTGGGCAGGTAGTCGTCGGCGCCCATCTCCAGTCCGATGATGCGGTCCGTGGGATCGCCCTTGGCCGAGAGCATGAGAATCGGCACCCGAGCCGCCGCACCGGGCAGCATGCGGATGCGCCGGCAGACCTCCAGGCCGTCGAGGCCGGGGAGCATCCAGTCAAGAATGACCAATTGCGGCACCTGCTGCGCAAGCTGGGTCAGCGCCTGCTCGCCATCGCTGACGTGGTCGAGCGCGTAACCGGCGGCCTTGAGGTAATCGACCACCATGGCCGCGAGCCTGACGTCGTCATCGATGAGCAGCAGCCGGGTCGAGGTCATGGGCGCTAGTGTCGGCGCGGTCGGTCAAGGCCTGGGCTGGCGCAGGTAAAGTTGTGTGAAGTCACGTCGCCTGCGCGCTGCGGATTTGCAGCCGCCGGCTGGCCCAGATCACCAGCAGCAGCACCGGCAGGCCCAACACCGTGGTGAGCACGAAGAAGGCCGGATAACCCAGCGCATCGACCATGGCACCGGAGTACCCGCCCAGCGTCTTGGGCAGCAAGGTCATGAGCGAGCTGAAGATCGCGTACTGGACCGCCGTGAATGACACGTTGGTCAGGCTCGAGAGAAACGCCACAAAGGCGGCGCTGGCAAAGCCGGCAGCCAGGTTGTCGACCGCCACCACCGCGTACAGGCCCCACACATCAGGCCCGGCCTGCGCGAGCCAGACAAAACCCAGATTGGTCAGGGCCGACAGCACCGCGCCCCAGAACAGCGAGCGCATCACCCCCAGCCGCGTGGCCAGCAAACCGCCCCAAAGGCCGCCCACGATGCTCACCACCACGCCAAAGGTCTTGACCGCATTGGCAATCTCGACCTTGGAAAAACCCAGGTCCTGGTAGAACACATTCGAGATGACGCCCAGCACAATGTCCGAGATGCGGTACAGGCCCACCAGGGCCAGCAAGAGCCAGGCGGTGCGGCGTCCGTAACGGGTAAAAAAGTCGAGCACCGGCATCACCCAGGTCGTGCGCGCCTGCTGCGCGCGCGCCAAACCGAGCTTGACCAGCACCGCGCCCACGGCGAAGGCGGCGGCCAGCGACACCGCCATGCGGGCAGTCTCCAACAACAGCCCCATCAGCGGCCCCAGCTTGAGCCCGCCCCACAGATCGCCCCAGGTGGAAAAAACGCCCACGAAGGCCAGCACGCTGGCGGCAAACACCAGCAGCAGCCGCACATGGTCGCGCGCAGGCTCGGGCTGGCCCTGCGCACTGGCCGCTGGCTCGCGGATCAGCAAGGTGGTCAGCATGCCCACCGCCATCGTGGCAGCCATGGCCAGATACGTCCACTGCCAGGCGCTGTAGACATAAGCGCCCTTGGCCGAGCCCCAGTACGACGCCAGGTACAGGGCGCCGGCGCCGGCGACGATCATGCCCAGCCGGTAGCCGGCAATGTAGGCCGACGAAAGCAGCCCCTGCTGCTCGGCGCTCGCGATCTCAATGCGGTAGGCATCGATCACGATGTCCTGCGTGGCCGAGGCAAAACCGAGCAGCACTGCAAACAGCGCCATGCGGGTCAAGGCCTCGGGGCCTGCCGACGGGTCGGTGCCGGCCATGCCCACGATGGCCAGCACCACGCCAACTTGTGCCAGCAGCATCCACGACCGGCGTCGCCCGATCCGCGCCGTCAGCAGGGGCAAGGGCAGGCGATCGACCAGGGGGGCCCAAACAAACTTGAAGGAGTAACCCAGCGCGGCCCAGCTAAAGAAAGTCACCGCCTTGCGCTCCACGCCGGCCTCGCCCAGCCAGAGCGAAAGCGAGGAAAAGATCAGCAAAATGGGCACGCCGGCCGAAAAACCCAGCAGCAACAGGCACAGCACGCGAGCGTCCCACAGCGAGGCCAGCGTCTGACGCCAGCTCGGGCGAGGTGTTTGTGTCGCATCGGTCTGCATGCGCCCATTGTGCACAAGTGCACAAGGCCGGCGCACACCCTCGCGTGCATACGGGCTCGCGGCTCATTATCATGTTGGCCATGTGCAGACTGTGTGAGCTCAAGACGGCGGCGCCTGGCCAAGAAGCGCCCAAGCGGCCCGGTCGCTGGGACAGCCGGCGCGGCTTCTTGCTGGCTGCAGCCGGCATTGCGCTGCCGGCTGCAGCCCAGGTCGATGTGGGACGGTCCTCGGCTTTTGCCAGGCTGGTGCCGGCCGAGGACCTTGAGGCGTCGGCGGCCAAACAGTACCAGCAGATGCTCCAGCAAGCGGCCAGCCAGGGCGCCCTGGCCCCGCCCGACCACCCCCAGGTGCTGCGGCTGCGGCGCATCGCAAGCGAGCTCATCCCCTTTACAGCGCCATGGAATCCCCGCTCACGCCAGTGGACCTGGGAGGTCAACTTGCTGGGCAGCAAGCAGCTCAACGCGTTTTGCATGCCCGGCGGCAAGATCGCCTTCTACAGCGGCATCCTCGAGCAGCTGCAGCTCAGCGACGACGAAACAGCGCAGATCATGGGCCATGAGATCGCACATGCCCTGCGCGAGCACGCCCGCGCGCGCATGGGCAAGGGCGCGGCCACCAGCATCGGAGCGAGCCTGCTGTCGCAGATCCTCGGCCTGGGCGACCTGGGCCGCACGGTCACCCACTATGGCGCGGAGTTGCTCACGCTCAAGTTCAGCCGTGACGACGAAACCGAAGCCGACCTGGTGGGCCTGGAGCTGGCCGCACGCGGCGGCTACGACCCTCAGGCTGGCGTGAGCCTTTGGCGCAAGATGCAAAACGCCAGCAAAGGCACACCGCCACAGTGGCTGAGCACCCATCCGGCCGGCGCCACCCGGATCGCCGACATCGAAAAGACGCTGCCGCAGGTGCAAGCGCTGTTCGAAAAAGCGCGGCGCAACTGAGCCGGCGCAACTGAGCCTGCGTAACCTAGCCGGCCCGACCAAGCCCGCAGCCCAGCAACAAGGTCGCCACCTACAGCGGCTTGCGAGCGCGCCGACAGACGCGACCGCCCTTGCGGCCTTAAGCTGATCGCATCGGCCGCGACTGACGAGCGCCAGGCACGCGCCGGGCCGCCCCTGAGCGGGCCCTTGATTGCCCAACGCCCAAGAAAAGAACCCCGTGCCCCGCAAGATCCGACCTGCCATCACCGACATCCTCATCCGCGAGCCTGCGATCCGCGTCTATGGCGCCGTCGACGAAGCCTTTCTGGGGCGTTTTCTGGACCAACTCAAACCCCTGCGCGGCCGCACCGAAGCGCTGGTCTTTGAGCTCTCGACCACCGGAGGCGATGCCGACCTGGCCCGGCGCATCGCCGAAGAAATCCGCCTGTGCCGCGAAGTCGGCGGCATGGATCTGTACTTCGTGGGCAAGGCCATGGTGTACTCGGCCGGCGTGATGATCATGGCCGCCTTCCCGGTTCAGCGGCGCTACCTCAGCCGGGACGCGGTGCTGCTCATCCATGCCTGGCAGATCGAAAAAGAGATCCGCTTTAGCGGCCCGCTGAGCGTGTGCAGCGCCAACGCGCATGACTTTCTGGCCGAGCTCGAGGTGGCGCGCAAACTCGAGCACCAGACCTTCAGCGATCTGGTGCAAGGCACCCAATTGAGCTACGAGCAGCTGAGCGAGCAGGTCAACAAGGCCGACTGGTACCTGCTGGCCGAAGAGGCGGCCGAGCTCGGCCTGGTGGCCGGGCTGGTGTGAGCGGCCGCTCAGAGCTTGAGGTCGTAGGCCACCGTCAGCGGCGCGTGATCGGAAAACTTTTCGGCCTTGTAGATTTCTTCGCTGCGCGCCAGGGCCGCCAGGGCGGGCGTGGCCAGGTGGTAATCGATACGCCAACCGACGTTCTTGGCATAGGCCTGGCCCCGGTTGCTCCACCAGGTGTAGCCCGCGTCGCTGGCGGTCGGCTGCAGCCGCCGGTACACGTCCACCAGGCCGCCGCCCAAAGCCACCCCGGGTCGGGCCTTGCCGGCGTTGAGCGCATCGGCCGCTTCGTTGGCCACCTGCGCATCGTGGCGCAAGAGCTCGCTCATCCAGGCGCGCTCCTCGGGCAAAAAGCCTGAGTTCTTGAGGTTGCCCTTCCAGTTCTTTAAATCGATCTCCTGGTGCGCGATGTTGACGTCGCCGCACAAGATGAACTCGCGCTGGGCCTTGAGCCCGAGCAGGTGCGGATAGAACTCGGCCAGGAAACGAAACTTGGCCTCCTGGCGCTCGGGGCCGGACGAGCCGCTGGGGAAGTAGCAGCTGATGATCGACAGCTTGGGCGAGTGCTTGCGCGCCGGCGAGTCAAAACGCAGCTCAAGGTAGCGGCCCTCGGCGTCGAACTCGCCCGAGCCAAAGCCCACGATCACCTCGCTGGGCGCATGGCGCGTGTAAATGCCCACGCCCGAGTAGCCCTTTTTTTCGGCAAAGTGAAAGTGGCCCTGCAGTCCCGCCAGTTGCTCGAACTTGCCGGCCACGTCGGGGCCCTGGGCCTTGAGTTCTTGCACACACATACAATCCGGACGCGTTTTTTCGAGCCAGGCTTGTAGCCCTTTGCTCGTCGCTGAGCGGATGCCGTTGAGGTTGAGGCTGGTGAGTTTGAACAAGGAAGGTAGGTCCTATGAAAAATGCGCTCGCGCACGACACGCTGGCTCAGGAATTCGTGCAATTTTCGCTCGATTGCGGCGTGCTCAAGTTCGGTCAGTTCAAGACCAAGGCTGGCCGCATGAGCCCCTACTTTTTCAATGCCGGGCTGTTCGACGACGGTGCCAAGCTCGGCCGGCTGGCGGCCTTCTATGCGCAGCGTCTGGTGCAAAGCGGCCTGGAGTTCGACATGATCTTCGGGCCGGCCTACAAGGGCATTCCGCTCGGTGCGGCCGTGGCCATCGAATTGGCCCGCCTGGGCAAGACCGTGCCGTTTGCCTACAACCGCAAGGAAGCCAAGGACCACGGTGAGGGCGGCACCCTGGTGGGCGCGCCGCTCAAGGGCCGAGTGCTGATCGTCGACGACGTGATGAGTGCCGGCACCGCCGCGCGCGAATCGATCGCCCTGATCCAGGCCGCTGGCGCCACCGCGCATGGCGTGGCCATTGCGCTCGATCGCCAGGAAATGGCCACCGAGGCGCAAAGCGACGGCTCGGTGCGCGATGTGCCCCACAGTGCGGTGCAGTACGTGCAAAACGTGCTGGGCCTACAGGTGTGCGCCATCGCCCGGCTTGAGGACCTGCTGGCCTACCTGGCCGCCCGAGGCGGCAGCGAGCTCGGCGGGCACTTGCCCAGCGTACAGGCCTACCGCGACCGTTACGGCGTTTGACGTCACTTGACAGCGGTCGACCCAGCGGGAGGGCAGGCCTCACGCCATCAAAGGATCGGCATCGCAGCCGTTGAGAAAATCGAGCTTGCCCAAGGGCACGCCGTTGTGGCGAAGTATGTTGTAGCTGGTGGTGATGTGAAACATCACATTGGGCAGCGCCCAGTGCTGCAGGTAGGCTGCTGCCGCCAGACGCCGCGTTTTGCCGTCGCCGCCCACCCACACGATGTCCTGCGCCTCGCGTCCATCGATGGCAGCCGCCGGCACCGCCTCCAACCAGGCCACGGTGCGCTCAATGCGAGCAACCAATTCGTCGAAGGTGTGCTCGGTGTGCTCGGGCGCAGCCACTGGCATGCCGGCTAGGCGCGCGACGGCCATCTGGCTGATGTCGCAGGCATAAAAAATCTGCCGCTGCAAAGGATGCATGTCCGGGCTGAATCGAAACTGCAGCAGGGCCTGTTCGTCATAAGAGCGCGCAGCCATATCGGCCTGCGCCCTGCGCAGCAAATGGACCAGATTGCGCAAGAACTTGCACAGCACCGGGACGCTGGCTGCGTGAAGACCAATCGCGGCCATCGCTGACACCGGCCTCAGGCAGCCGCTCCGGCCAGGAAGTCGCTCTTGCCCAGCGCCACACCGTTGTGGCGCAAGATGGCATAGGCCGTGGTGATGTGGAAAAACATATTGGGCAGGGCCCAGGTCTTCACATAGTCTTCGGCGCTCATGGTTCGGGTGCCGGTCTTGCCCACCGGGAAGCTGACCTCCTTGGCCTCCAGGCCGTCGAGGGCGCCCGCCGGCACGGTCTTGAGCCAGGCCAGCGTGTTGTCGATGCGGGTGATCAATTCGGCCAGCGTGTTTTCGGTGTTGTCGTACTTGGGGGCATCGAGCCCGGCGATGCGCGCTGCGCACAGCTTGGCTGCATCACAGGCGATGCAGATCTGCGTCTTAAACGGCAACATGTCGGGCGAGAGCCGGTACTGCACCAGCGCCTGCTCGTCGTAGCCGCGTGCGGCCACATCGGCCTGCGCCTTGCTCAGGATGTGGCGCAAATTGCCCAGAAACTTGGCAAAAACGGGCAGGCTGGCGGTGGACAGGGAAATGGACATGAAATGGCCTTTCGATTGACGTGCAAAACAAAGTTGGGCGAAGTATGCCTGACACACGAGCCGCGGATGAAGCCCGTAACGGCCCGTGGATGCGTAACGAAGCCGGCCTGCTTCTGACCGGATGTGCGCGCACACACCTTGCGGGCACCGTGGCCACTACTCGAAGACTCAAAAACGCCAACTCACATCTGCATCTGCCCCATGAAACACCAGCAGCCGGAATTGGCAGCGTGTTTTGAACCGTGCGATGCCGGTGATGTGGTGATCTCCTCCATCACCCAGGCCGAGTTGGACTATGGCGTGGCCTGTTCAGGTCGACAGCGTAACGCGCCGCAAAAACAAAGCCTCACCCCCTGAGACACCAAAAACAAATCACAAAGAATCAATATTTATTGATAAACGATACAATATAAACTCCGAAAAGATCATCTGACGATGCAATCCCTAGACCTCAACGACTCAATCATCTTGGGCTGCGCCGCCCGGGGCGATGCGTTGGTGGGCACGGCGACTGCGCAAACGGGCTTGAGCCGGGTGGCGGTGTCGCGCCGCATCAAGAAGCTGGCCGACAGCGGCTACCTGCAACGCCATGGCAGCGGCACCCGGCAGAAATACTCGCTCGGCGGGTTACGTTTTTGGTTGATGACTCAGCCGGTCCAAGGCATTGCGCAGCAAGGTGGCGAGATGGCGGTGTGGGAGCGGCATCTGGCGCCGCTGCTCAAAGACGTACGCGCCAATGTGCGCAACCTGGCTAACATTGCATTCACAGAAATGCTCAACAACGTCGTGGACCACGCGCAGGCACAACAAGTCGCGATGGGCCTGCATGTACAAGGCGAGCGGCTGCAGATGGTGGTCGCCGACGACGGGGTGGGTATTTTTGCCAAGATTGCCCAGGCGGCCCAGTTGTTTGACGCCCGCTTGGCGGTGCTTGAGTTGGCCAAGGGCAAGTTCACCACCGCACCCGAAGGGCATTCGGGCATTGGCATTTTTGTAACCTCGCGCATGATGGACGGTTTTGCCATCGAATCGGGCAGTTTGCGTTTTGATCCACACGATACAGCGCAAGCTTTGGCCCCGTTCTCATGGATGGATGCCAACGCTTGCCTCAAGCCCCAAGCCGTGCAGACCGTGGTGCGCATGGACCTTGCCCTGCAAAGCCAACGCCATGCCAACGATGTTTACCTGAAGTACTTCGAGCCCACAGAAGTCGGCGCAGACGCCTTCCACACCACCGAAATTCCGGTGCGGTTGGCACAGCTGAGCAGTGAACTCGTGTCACGCTCTCAAGCCAAATGGGTGACAGAGCGAGCAACCCAATTCAAGACGGTCATCCTTGATTTTGAAGGCGTGCAAACCGTTGGGCAGGCGTTTGTGGACGAGGTCTTTCGCGTCTTTGCGGCAGCCCATCCCCACATCCAACTCAAAGCCATGGGCTTGACCCCAGAGGTGGCCAAGCTGGTGAAGTTGTTTGGCCGGTGAGGCGGGCTCAGGCTGCCTTGGCCATCAGAGCCTATCGGCCCCATCCGAACCCACTACCCCAGCTTCTTGAGCAGCAGTTCATTGACCTGCTGCGGATTGGCCTTGCCCTTGCTGGCTTTCATAATGGGCCCGACCAAGCCGTTGAGCGCCTTGGCGTTACCGGCCTTGAACTCTTGCACGTTCTTGGGGTTGGCGGCCAGCACGTCGTCGATGATTTTCTCGAGCTCGCCCGAGTCGTTCATCTGCTTGAGGCCTTTGGCCTCGATCAGCGCATCAACATCTGAGCCCTCGCCACTCCACAGGCCGTCAAACACCTGGCGCGCCGCGCTGTTGCTGATGGTGTTGTCGCTGATGCGGCCAATGAGTGCGGCCAGTTGCGCGGCGCTCACTGGCGCCTGCTCGATGCCAATGTCGGCCGCGTTGAGGCGGCGCGAGACTTCGCCCATGACCCAGTTGCTGGCCAGCTTGGCTTGGCCGCAAGCCGTGGCCGCGGCTTCAAAGTAAGCGGCCATCGCCTTGCTTTGCGTCAGTTGCGTGGCATCGTACTCGGGCAAGCCGTAGTCCTTGACAAAACGCGCGGCCATCAGGCGCGGCAGTTCGGGCATCTGGGCCTTGACCCGCTCAATCCATTCGGGCGCGATGCACAGCGGCGGCAGGTCTGGGTCGGGGAAGTAGCGGTAGTCGGCCGAGTCTTCCTTGGTGCGCATGGCGCGGGTCTCGCCGGTGTCGGGGTCGAACAGCACGGTGGCCTGCCGGATCGCGCGGCCGTCTTCGATCTCGCCGATCTGCCAGCGCACCTCATAGTCGATGGCCTGCTGCATGAACTTGAACGAGTTCAGGTTCTTGATCTCGCGGCGCGTCCCCAAAGGCGCGCCAGGCTTTCTCACCGACACGTTGGCGTCACAGCGAAACGAGCCCTCCTGCATATTGCCGTCGCAAATGCCTATCCAGGTCACGATCTTGTGCAGCTCCTTGGCATAGGCCACAGCCTCTTCACTGGAGCGAATGTCCGGTTCGGTGACGATCTCCAGCAGCGGCGTGCCGGCGCGGTTCAAGTCGATGCCACTTTGCCCAATGAAGTCCTCGTGCAACGACTTGCCCGCGTCTTCTTCGAGGTGGGCGCGCACCAGGCGAACCACCCGCTTTTCGTCGCCCACATAGAACTCGACGCTGCCGCCTTGCACCACCGGGATCTCGAACTGGCTGATCTGGTAGCCCTTGGGCAGATCGGGATAGAAGTAGTTCTTGCGCGCAAAGATGCTGCGCTCGGCGATGTGCGAGCCCAGCGCCAAACCAAGTGCAATGGCGCGCTGCACCGCGCCCTGGTTCATCACTGGCAGCGTACCGGGCAGGGCCAGGTCGACCGCGCAGGCCTGTGTGTTGGGCTCGGCGCCAAAAGCCACGCTGGCGCGGCTGAAGATCTTGCTGTGGGTCGACAGCTGGGCATGGGTTTCAAAGCCGATCACGACTTCGTAGCCTGCAACGAGTGGGCTGGGCATGTCAGGCACCCTCCGGCTTGCGAAGGTGGAAATCAGTGGCCAGCTGCAGCCTGTGCGCCACGTTGAGCAGCTGCGCTTCCTTGAAATAGTTGCCGATGAGCTGCAAGCCCACCGGCATGCCGTGCGCGCCAAAGCCGGCGGGCACGCTCATGCCCGGCAACCCCGCAAGAGAGGCGGGCAGGGTGAAGATGTCGGCCAGGTAGTCGGCCACCGGATCGCCCGCGTTCTGGCCGATCTTCCAGGCCACGGTCGGAGCGACGGGTCCGGCGATGACATCGCACTGCTTGAATGCGCCTTGAAAATCATCTGCAATCATGCGGCGGATCTTTTGCGCTTGCAGGTAGTAGGCGTCGTAGTAGCCGTGGGAGAGAACATAGGTGCCGGTCATGATGCGGCGCTTGACCTCGCTGCCAAAACCCTCGGCGCGCGATTTGCGGTACAGGCTCTCGAGGTCGGTGTAGTCCTTGGCGCG
>CANHDQ010000022.1 GCA_947459405.1 Comamonadaceae bacterium | reverse complement strand
GCATTATTCTGGGAGTGAATGTCAAGCGTTGGAATATCGCTGGCGCTGGTCCATTTAAAGGTCTTGGCATGCAGGCCAGCCGCGCTCAGGGCCAGGGCCGCACAGATCGTCAGCAGTCGAAGTTTCATGATGATTCAACCAAACAGATGAAAGACCGCTGAGTATCCCGGGCTTTGAGTCCGCTCTTCATTAGGGACACCCCTGATTCCCCTTGAGCTGGGTCGGCTATGGTGGGGTATGGCGGCAGGGGTGTGTTCACCGGCCGGTGGATCGCTTCGTGCCTCGAGATGACAAGGCGGGGGCTCGATGAACACCCCGTCATTGCGAGCCGCGCAGCGACGCGGCAATCCATGCCTTTGTGCAAGGGCCGCAGTGGATTGCTTCGTTCCTCGCAATGGCCGGGTCGGGGCGCAATGGCGCAGTTGCGGCCGCGACGCCTGGCTGGCGAGGGGCTTGCTCAGCTGCGTGGGTTGATCTGGCCGAGATCGAGGACGGCATCGACCACGGTTTTTCCGTCTTCGGCCAGCAGCAAGATGTCGCCGTCGACTTGCACATAGCTGTGACCCTGCGGGGTCGGCCCCAGCGCCTCGAGCAGGCGCGCTGGCAGGGGGCGGGTTGAAAGGCTGGCCGGTAAAGCCTGGCCGATTTTCCAGCTGCGCTGGGCCTGCGAGGACTCGCAGCGGGCATTTTTGAGCACCAGGCCGGCCGGGCAGGGCCCGTTGCCCCGGTTGGCCGTGAAGTAATCCTGAATAGATTTGCGCAGAGCCGGGTCGAAGAACTTTCCGGGCTCGGGCCTCTTGCCCTCGGGCGTCGGCCCGCCAGGCGTTGCTGGCCGGCCCGGCTGCGTGACCACCGTGACAGCGGGCGCCACGGCTGCGGGCGCGCCGGCGCCTTGCTGCACCACTGCCGGCGTGCCGCCGACGACGGGCGCAGGCCGGGGCGCCAGGTCGCCGGCACGCACGGTTTCGCTGGTCGCCGGTCGCGGCGGCGCACTGAACAGCTGCGCCAGCTGCTCGGGCCTGTTGCGCAGCCTGGCCTCCAGTGCGCCTTCAATCTGGCTGGTCAGCTGTATGGACTCGGCATGGCCGAGCCAGTTGCTGCGGTTGGCGTGGATGATGCGCAGCTGCTCTTCGGAGCAGTTGGCCAAGTTGCGCCGCAGCCAATCGGCCGCCTTGCTGCCGCGCTCTTTGAGGTCGTGCGTGCCCAGTGCCATCGCCCTAAATTCGCTCACCAGGCAATTGGGCGCGGGCGCAGCCGCCGGCCGGGCAGGCCCATTGGCGGGTGCACTGGCGGGTGCATTGGCCGCTGCGTTGCCCGGTGCACGGCCAGCTGGGTTGGCTGGCGCATTTTGTGCCTGAGCGGTCAGGGCAGCCAGCAGCCCGAAGGCCAGAGGCAGGAAGAGTTTGTGCATGGGGGGTCCGAGCATCTTTGGGCCTGTGCGGACCAGGCCTTGGGAAGATTATCGGCGGCAGGCCGACGCACTTGAGGCCTGCCGCCCGTGTGTCAGGCCCTGCCGGCCCGCGGGGCGCTGCTGCGCCGGGTCAGACGCTGTCGACTTTGATGCCCTGGCTGGCCACCACTTTTTGCCAGTCGCTGAAGTCCTGATTCAGAAAGCCGGTCAAGGCCGCAGCGCCCAGCGCCGCCGGCTCCAGCGCATCGGTTTTGAAGCGGGCCTGCACATCGGGCATGGCCAGCACCCGCGGCAGCGCCGCGTTGATGCGATCGGTGACCTCTGCCGGTGTGCCGCGTGGGGCCACCAAACCGAAGTAGTTGCTCACATCAAAGCCAGCAAATCCCAGCTCGGCCATGCTTGGAACGTCGGGCAGCGCCGGCGTGCGGCGCGAGGTGGTCACGGCCAGTGCCTTGATGCGGCCGTCGCGCACAAAGGGGGCCAGCGCGGGGATGGTGCCGGTGACCAGATCGAGCTGCCCGGCCACCATTTCCAGGGTGGCCGGCGCAATGCCGCGGTAAGGGATGTGCGCGATCGACACCCCGGTGCGCGCCTTCAGACTCTCGAGCACCAGATGGTTGATGCCGCCAGCGCCCGCCGATCCGTAGTTGAGCTGTCCGGGGCGGCTGCGCGCGTACTCGACCAACTCGCGCAGGTTGCTCACCGGGAGGTCTTTCTTGCAGGCCCACAGCAGGGGGCCCTGGGCCACCATGCTCACCGGTGTGAAGCCGCGCACGGGGTCGTAGCCGGCCTGCGGCAGCACGGCCGCCACGGTGGTAAAGGGCGCCGCAATCAAAAGCAGGCTGTAGCCGTCAGGCGCGCTCTGCGCGACGTGCTGCGCGCCGATCGCCCCGGAGGCGCCGGGCCGGTTTTCGACCACAAAGCTCGCGCCGAGCACCTCGCCGAGCTTTTGCGCCAGCAAGCGGCCCATGGCATCGGTGCCGGCACCGGGCGCGAAGGGCACGACGATACGCACCGGGCGCTGTGGCCAGGAGGCATGGGCTGCCAGCGGCAGCAAGGTGGCGGCGGTCAGGCTGAGGACTTGGCGGCGGTTGAGCAGGGCAGTCATGGGTGGGCGTTAGGGTTGTGAACGGTTGCGCCGGGCATCATGCCCGATTTGACGGGCAATTATGTGAATGTTTTGTGACACTGTCGAGTTCCGGCTGGAACCGACGCTTTTTATGCATCGACCAAGGCTGGCCGCGCCTGGGGCCACTTACTTGGTCAGCAGCCGCATCGCGTCTTCTAGGCCGCGCAGCGTCAGCGGGTACATGCGCTGGTTCATGAGTTGCTGCACGATCGCGATGCTTTGCCGGTACTGCCAGACGCCATGCGGCTCGGGATTGATCCAGGCGAACTTGGGAAAGGCGCTGGTCAGGCGCGAGATCCATTGCGCCCCCGCCTCTTCGTTGTTGTACTCGACGCTGCCGCCCGGCTGCAGGATCTCGTAGGGGCTCATGGTCGCGTCGCCGACGAAGATGAGTTTGTAGTCCTTGTTGTACTTGCGGATGATGTCCCAGGTCGGAAACTTTTCGGCAAAGCGGCGTCGGTTGTTCTTCCACATGAAGTCATAGACGCAGTTGTGGAAGTAGTAGAACTCCAGGTGTTTGAATTCGGCCTTGGCGGCCGAGAACAGCTCCTCGACGCGGGAGATGTGCTCGTCCATGGTGCCGCCGACGTCCATGAGCAGCAGCACTTTGACGTTGTTGTGGCGCTCGGGCACCATCTTGATATCGAGGTAGCCGGCATTGGCCGCGGTCGAGCGGATGGTGTCATCGAGGTCGAGCTCTTCCTGGCTGCCCTCGCGCGCAAAGCGGCGCAGCCGGCGCAGCGCCACCTTGATGTTGCGCGTGCCCAGCTCCTGCGTGTCGTCGTAGTCCTTGTAGGCGCGCTGGTCCCAAACCTTGACAGCGCTGCGGTTGCGCCCCTTTTCCTGCCCGATGCGGATGCCCTGGGGGTTGTAGCCGTTGGCCCCAAACGGCGAGGTGCCGCCGGTGCCGATCCACTTGCTGCCGCCCTCGTGGCGCTCTTTTTGCTCCTCAAAGCGTTTTTTGAGCGTCTCCATGAGCTCGTCCCAGCCCATCTTTTCGATCTTGGCCTTCTCCTCGGGGCTCAGCTGCAGCTCCAGGTTCTTGCGCAGCCACTCCAGCGGAATGTCCTTCGTGAAGTCGGCCACCATCTCCACGCCCTTGAAGTAGGCTCCGAAGGCGCGGTCGAACTTGTCGTAATGCTTCTCGTCCTTGACCATGACGGCGCGGCTGAGAAAGTAGAAGTCGTCGATCTTCCAGGCGCCCTCGCCGTCCAACTGGTCCTGGCTCTTGGGGCCGACGACGCCGGCCTGCAAAGCCTCGAGCAAGCTCAGCAGCTCGTGCACCGACACCGGCAGCTTGGCCGAGCGCAGGGTGTAGAAAAAATCGATCAGCATGCGGCGGCCCTCCGGTCTGCCTGCGCGAGCAAGTCAAGCAGGTGTGCCTTGACCTCGGGCCATTCGCCCTGCGTCAAGCTGTACATCACGGTATCGCGCACCGTGCCGTCGCGGCGCAGCGCGTTGCCCCGGATCACCCCGTCTTTGCGAGCGCCCAGGCGCTCGATGCCGCGCTGCGAGCGCCAGTTGAAGTTGTCGGTGCGCCAGCCCACGGTCAGGCAGTTCAGGGTTTCAAACGCATGGGTGAGCAAGAGCAGCTTGCAGGTGGTGTTGACATGGGTGCGCTGCCAGCGCTGCGCATACCAGGTGTAGCCAATCTCCAGCCGGCGCACTGAGGGCAAGATGTCGTGGTAGCTGGTGCTGCCGATGACCTGCCCGCTGGCCTGATCGACCACCGCAAAGGGCAGGCGGCTGCCGGCCGCTTGCAGGGCCAGGGCATCGGCGATGTAGCGCGCGGTTTGCCCGGGCTCGGGCACGGAAGTCACGCGCAACTCCCAAAGCCGGCCGTCGGCCGCGGCCAATGCCAGGGCGGCCTCGTCGTCTGCCAGCAGCGGGCGCAGCAACACGCCGCGTGCTGCCAACTGGGTCGGTGCCGCAAAAGTCATGGCTCAGGGTTGCAAAGGAGGGTCTTCATCGCTCTGCGACCGCCTGTCGCGCCAGCTGCGCGCGAGCCTGCGGCCCACGCCCGCGCCCAGACCGACCAGCACGATGCCGCCCAGGGAGGCCACCCCGTAGCCCGGCTCAAACACATCGAGTCCAATCAGCTGGCCTAGCCAAAAGCCGAGCAAGGCTCCAACCACGAAGCCGATGGCGTCGCTGATGCCTTCTTGCCAAAGTTTGCCGTGGCTTTGCATGGCGTGCGTTGCAGACAGAGGCGGGTTCAGCGGTTTTAGCGGTTGCGCTGGTTCATGAAGACCAGCTTTTCAAACAGGCTGACATCCTGCTCGTTCTTGAGCAGCGCGCCCACCAAAGGAGGCACCGCCACCTTGTCGTCCTTGCTGTGCAGGGCTTCGGCGGGCATGTCTTCGGCCACCAGCAGCTTGAGCCAGTCCAGCAATTCGGAAGTCGAAGGTTTTTTCTTCAGGCCCGGCAGGTTGCGCACGTCGTAGAACGTCTTCATGGCCGCGGCCAGCAGCTCTTGCTTGAGGCCGGGGAAATGGACGCCGACGATCTTTTTCATGGTCTCGGCGTCGGGAAACTTGATGTAGTGGAAAAAGCAGCGGCGCAAGAAGGCATCGGGCAGCTCTTTTTCATTGTTCGACGTGATGAACACCAGCGGCCGGTGGCGGGCGCGTATGAGCTCGCGCGTCTCGTAGACGTAGAACTCCATGCGATCGATCTCGCGCAGCAGGTCGTTGGGGAATTCGATGTCGGCCTTGTCGATCTCGTCGATCAGCAGGGCCACCGGCTGCTCGGCGGTGAAGGCTTGCCACAGCACGCCCTTGACGATGTAGTTGTGGATGTCCTTGACCTTCTCATCGCCCAGTTGCGAGTCGCGCAAGCGCGAGACGGCGTCGTACTCGTAAAGGCCTTGCTGGGCCTTGGTGGTCGACTTGATGTGCCACTGCAGCAGGGGCATGTTCAGGGCTGCGGCCACCTCTTCGGCCAGCATGGTCTTGCCGGTGCCCGGCTCACCTTTGACGAGCAGCGGTTTTTTCAGCGTAGCCGCTGCGTTGACCGCCAGCATCAGGTCGTCGGTGGCGATGTAGTGTTCAGAGCCTTTGAATTTCATGGTGGACATCAGGGTCGTGTTGATGGCGCCGGCATTTGCGCATGCGGTCCTTGCTGTCAGCAGGGGTTCAGGTTTGCCTCAAGGCGCTGGCTATAATTCGCGAGTTTTTTTGTCGACCACCGGATTGTGCGCTCAAAATGATGAAGCTGATCTCCATGTTTTTCGCCGCGATTGTCTCCCTTGGGACGACTGCGGTTTACGCCCAGGATATCAAGGGCGATGCCAAGGCTGGTGAGGGCATCGCTGCCATGTGCATCGGCTGTCATGGCATAAAGGGCTACCAGGCCAGCTTCCCCGAGGTCTACCGCGTGCCCATGATCTCCGGTCAGAGCGCCAAGTACATCGTCGCTGCGCTTGCTGCCTACCAAAAAGGCGAGCGCCGCCACCCCACCATGCGTGGCATTGCCGAGTCTCTGACCGAACAAAACATGGCCGACCTGGCCGCTTACTACAGCGAGCACGGTCTGCCCGGCGGCAAGTCGGTTGCGCCCAAGGACGTCAAGCCAGCCAGCGCCCAGGTCACGGCCTTGCTCAACAAGGCCAATTGCGCTTCTTGCCACGGCGCCAACTACAGCACACCGATCGACCCGTCCTATCCCAAGCTCGCGGGCCAGCACGCCGACTATCTGTTTGTCGCACTCAAGGCCTATAAAAACGACGCCAATCATGTGGTCGGTCGCAACAACGCCATCATGGCGGGCTTTGCCAAGCAGTACACCAACGCCGAACTCAAGCAGATCGCCAACTACCTGGCTTCGCTGCCCGGCGACATGAAGGTCGTGCCGCAAAGCCGCTTTCGCTAAAGCGCTGCCGCCTTGAAAAAGCCGCCTTCGGGCGGCTTTTTTGTGCCTTCGGCTCAGTCCCGCGTGGCGCGGCGCTGCACGCAGTCGAGATAGGCCGGTCCGTCGGGCGGCCGGCTCGCACGCTGGCTCTCCCAGATCATGCGCCCCAGGCAGTCCATCGCCTCATGGTGAGCCTCATGCAAGGACTGGCGCCGCACCGTCAGCAGCTCAAGGGCCTGGCGGATGCCGCGCGGCTGGTCGATAGAGCACTGCTCGCTGATCGACAAATGCATGGACAGGTGCAAAAACGGGTTGGTGCGTCCGCCTTCCACCTCGTACATGCGCGATAGCGCCTGCTCCTGGTCGGCCAGGTCGGCGTGGTACTCGGGATGTTCCGCAATCCACTGACCGGCCAGGGTTTCGAGCGCCGTCATCGGCTCGCCCGCCAGTGACTTGGCGTGGACTGCGCAGAAAAACTTGCGGACATCGGCTTGGGAGGGGGTGAACATGGTGCGAGCTTAAACGAGGTGAACCGCGCTTGCGCACACTTGAGTTGAGCTTGAGTTTGGCCGGGTGCCCAGCTGCCAGCGGCTGTTGGGCACGGGACTAGAATTTACCCCGTTGTCCATCGTCGCCGTGCAAGCAGCCCAATGGGTCGAGTCGGCGACCGCTTAAGGCAGGTGTTGGCTGCTGTTTATCGAAAGATCCCTCTTCATGATCAACAAAATCGCCCCTTCGGTCGAAGTGGCTCTGGCCGGCTTGCACGATGGTGCCACCGTGCTCATCGGCGGCTTTGGCACTGCCGGCATTCCCAATGAACTCATCGATGGCCTGATCGCGCAGGGCGCGCGCGATCTTGTCATCGTCAACAACAACGCGGGCAATGGCGAAACCGGTCTGGCGGCGCTGCTCAAGGCCGGCCGGGTGCGCAAGGTCATTTGCAGCTTTCCGCGCCAGGTCGACAGCCACGTGTTTGACGGTCTCTACCGTTCTGGCAAGGTGGAGCTCGAACTGGCGCCGCAAGGCAATTTGGCCGAGCGCATTCGCGCCGCCGGTGCTGGCATCGGCGCCTTCTTCTCGCCCACCGGATACGGCACCGATCTGGCCCGGGGCAAGGAGACGCGCGAGATCAACGGCAAGATGTATGTGCTGGAGATGCCGATCCACGGCGACCTGGCCCTGATTCGGGCCGAGCGCGGCGACCGGTGGGGCAATCTGACCTACCGCAAGGCCGCGCGCAACTTCGGCCCCATCATGGCCACGGCGGCCAAGAAGACGGTGGCCACCGTCCACGAGATCGCTGAGCTGGGCACGCTCGATCCGGAGCACATCGTCACCCCGGGTATTTTTGTCACCCACATCGTGCGCGTCGAGCGCGTGGCCACCCAGGCCGGCGGATTCAAGAAGGCAGCCTGACCATGAGCTACACCAAACGCAGCAAGGACGCCCTGGCCCAGCGCGTGGCGCGCGACATCCATGACGGCGCCTACGTCAACCTGGGCATCGGTCAGCCCACGCTCGTGGCCAACCACCTGCCCGCGGGCATTGAAGTGATTTTGCACAGCGAAAACGGCATCCTGGGCATGGGCCCTGCCCCTGCGGCAGGCCAAGAAGACTACGACCTGATCAACGCGGGCAAGCAGCCGGTTACGCTATTGCCCGGCGGCGCCTTTTTCCACCACGCCGACAGCTTTGGCATGATGCGCGGCGGCCACCTTGACATCTGCGTGCTCGGCGCCTTTCAGGTCAGTGCCACAGGCGATCTGGCCAACTGGAGCACCGGCGAAAAAGACGCGATTCCTGCGGTCGGCGGCGCCATGGACTTGGCCATCGGTGCCAAGCAAACCTGGGTCATGATGGACCTGCTGACCAAGACCGGTCAGTCCAAGGTGGTGCAGCAGTGCGGCTACCCGCTCACCGGCATTGGCTGCGTCAAGCGCATCTACACCGACCTGGCCACCCTGGCTTGCACGCCGCAGGGCTTGCGCCTGATCGACACGGTCGACGGCCTGTCCCACGCCGAGCTCGAGCAGCTGGTGGGCCTGCCGATTGCCGCGGCCTGATGTCCGTTGCCCCATTTTTTCTTTACTTCGATAGCCAAGACCATGAGCTCTACTGACGCCTTTATCTGCGATGCCATCCGCACCCCTTTCGGCCGCTACGGCGGCGCCCTCTCTAGCGTGCGCACCGACGATTTGGGCGCGATCCCGCTCAAGGCGCTGATGGCGCGCAACCCCCAGGTCGACTGGGCGGCCGTCACCGACGTGATTTACGGCTGCGCCAACCAGGCCGGCGAAGACAATCGCAATGTGGCCCACATGGCCAGTTTGCTGGCCGGCTTGCCCATCGACGTGCCAGGGGCCACCATCAACCGCCTGTGCGGCTCGGGGCTCGACGCGGTGGGCACGGCCGCGCGTGCCATCAAGGCCGGTGAGGCCGGCCTCATGATCGCCGGCGGTGTCGAGAGCATGAGCCGCGCACCCTTTGTGATGCCCAAGGCCGAAAGTGCGTTCTCGCGCAGCAATGCCGTCTACGACACCACCATCGGCTGGCGCTTCGTCAACAAGCTCATGAAAGAAAAGTACGGCGTCGACTCCATGCCCGAGACGGCCGAGAACGTCGCCACCGATTACAAGATCGAGCGCGAGGCGCAAGACCGCATGGCCTTGGCCAGCCAGATGAAGGCCGTGGCCGCGCAAAAGGCCGGCCACCTGGCCCGTGAGATCTGCCCGGTCACCATCCCCCAGAAAAAGGGCGACGCGATCGTGGTCGACAAGGACGAGCACCCGCGCGAGACCAGCCTGGAAGCGCTGGCCAAGCTCAAGGGCGTGGTGCGACCCGATGGCACGGTGACGGCCGGCAACGCCTCGGGCGTCAACGACGGCGCCTGCGCCTTGCTGCTCGCGAGCGAAGCCGCAGCCGCCAAGCACGGATTGACCCCCAAGGCCCGCGTGGTGGGCATGGCCACCGCAGGTCTGGCACCGCGCATCATGGGCATGGGCCCGGCGCCGGCCACCCGCAAGGTGCTTGAGCTGACCGGCTTGAGCCTGGCGCAACTCGACGTGATCGAGCTCAACGAGGCCTTTGCCGCCCAAGGTATTGCCGTGCTGCGCGATCTGGGCCTGGCCGATGACGACGAGCGCGTCAACGCCTGGGGCGGCGCCATTGCGCTGGGCCACCCCTTGGGCGCCTCGGGCGCACGCCTGGCCACCACCGCCGTCAACCGCCTGCACGCCACTGGCGGTCGCTACGCGCTGTGCACCATGTGCATCGGCGTGGGGCAGGGCATTGCGCTGATTCTCGAGCGGGTTTGAGTTTTTTAGCTGGGCAGGCCGCATCTCCAGATGAGGTTTGGGGGTGCGGCTTTTTGCGCGTCCGTGTCGATCGCGGCTGTTGCGCGCTGCCCGCCTTGACCACCAGCAGTGGCGGGTTTGCTTCGTCTGGACCGCAGACGGGGCCGCGAACGTCGAGATAGTCGACGGTCAATGAAGGAAGAAGTCACGCGCGCTGTTCAACCCGTCACGCCCGGTGAGACCCTCGAAGAGGAATTTCTTAAGCCACTTGGCTTAACAAAGCGCCGCCTCGCAAAGGACATGGGCGTCTGGGCACAACGGATTGGTGAAATCGTCGCTGGCAAACGCGCTGTCACGGCAGATGCCGACCTTCGCCTGTTCCGCTACTTTGGCCTGAGCGAAGGCTGGTGCTTGCGCGGGCAGGCTGCGTATGACATCGCTGTTGCCAGGCAGGCGCTGCAAAAAGAACTTGCCACCATCGAGCGCTGTTCGCTCTTGGCGGCTTAGCAACCCGCCTTCCGCCGGCCGCTTTTTCATTTCTGTGCGTTGTCGGCTCAACTGAATGCCCTTTCTTTCAGATTCGGAAAAACTGATTTCCACCCGCTTTCTTGTGCCGGCCTAGCGGCTTTGCCACACTGTCGAGTGCCAACTACAACCAGGAGATGAGCATGAGCCAAGCTGTGGGCTGGATCGGTCTGGGTCGCATGGGCGAGGCCATGGCCAAGAAGTTGATCAAGGCCGGGCACGATGTGCGGGTGTGGAACCGCACCGCCTCCAAGGCCGCGCCGTTGGCCGAGGCCGGCGCCACCATCGTGGCGACCAAGCAGGATCTGGCCGGCTGCGCCGTGGTCTTCACCATGGTCTCGACCACCGACGACCTCAAAGAGGTGCTGTTTGCCGCCGGCGGGCTGCTCACGGGGTCGGTCAAGCCGCGTATGGTGATTGACTCGTCGTCGATCTCTCAGGAAGGCTCGGCCGAGATCCGCCAGCGGCTCGAAGCCATGGGCGTGGCCTATCTGTGCGCGCCGGTGTCGGGCAATGCCAAGGTGGCCAAGGCGGGCAAACTGCTGCTGGTGGCCTCGGGCCCCAAGCCGCTCTACACCGAGGTCGAGCCCATGCTGCAGGCCATGGCCCGCCGCGTGATGTGGGTGGGCGAGGGCGAATTGGCGCGGGTCTGGAAGATTGCGCACAACACCATGTTTGGCGTGGTGATTCAAAACCTGTGCGAGATCACGGTCATGGCCGAGAAGGCCGGTATTCCCCGCCACATCTTCCTGGAGAGCATCAACGATTCGGTGCTCGGCTCCATGTACACCAAGTACAAAACGCCGATGCTCACCAACCTCACGTTTGACCAGGTCACCTTCACGCCCAAGCTCTTGCTCAAGGACATGGACCTCGGGCTCGGCGCGGCCAAGGCTCACGGTGTGCCCATGCCCGCTGCAGCGGCCACGCGCGAGTCGATTGCCCGCATGGTCGGTCGCGGCTATGAGGACATCGATTTCGCGGTGCTGCTCAAGGAGGTTGCGGCCGATTCGGGGCTTGAGCTCAAGAGCGAGAACGTCAAGATGAGCGACGGCCTGGAGTCGTAAAGCCATGGCCGATCGCGCCACGCTGATCCGCGGTGCCACCGTCATCACCATGGACCGCCAGGGGGATCTGCCCCGCGGCGATGTGCTGGTGCGCGGCGAGCAGATCGTCGAGATCGCCCCCGTGATCCACGCCGAGGGCGCCGAGGTGGTCGATGCCGCCGGCTGCATCGTCATTCCGGGGCTGATCAATGCCCACATGCACACCTGGCAGACGGCGCTGCGCGGGCTGGCGTCCAACTGGACCTTGCTCGAGTACTTTGCCAAGATGCACGCCGGTCTGGCCACGGTGTTTGCACCCGAAGACCTGCACATCGCCACCCTGGTGGGCGCGATCAACCAGATCAACTGCGGCACCACCACGCTGGTCGATTGGTGCCACAACAACCCGACGCCGGCGCACAACGACGCGGCCATTGACGGCCTGCTGGCTTCGGGCATCCGCGCCGCGTTTTTTCATGGCACGCCCAAGCCCGATCCCAAGCCTGGCCAAAGGCCGTTTTGGGAAGTGCCGCATCCGCGCGCAGAGGTTGAGCGCCTGCTCAAGGCCCATCAGGGGCGGCCGCTCTTGTCTATCCATGCGGCCGTGCTCGGCCCGCACTACTCCACGCTCGAGGTGGCGCTGCACGACTTTGCAATGGCGCGCGAGCTGGGCCTCATTGCCTCATTGCATCAGGGCGGTGGGCCGGCCCGCACGCCCGATGGCTGGCTGCGCCTGCAAGAGCAGGGGCTGCTGGGCCCGCAGATCAACATCGTGCACGGCCATGCACTCGATGACGCGCAGCTGCAGCGTTTTTGCGACCTGGGCATGAGCTTTTCGGCGGCTGCCGAAAACGAGATGACACAAGGCCACGGCCATCCGCTGACGGGCCGCCTGCGCCAGTTTGGCCGATCGCCCTCGCTCGGGGCAGACCTGGAGAGCGTGCTCGGCGGCGACATGCTGTCGCAAGCGCGCATTGCGCTGGGCGTGCAGCGCTCGCTTGACAACGTGGCGCACCGGCAGGCGCACGGCTCCATACCGCCCACCTCGACGCTCACAACGCGCGAAGCGCTGGGCTGGGTCACGGTTGAGGGTGCCCGTATGCTCGGCCAGCTCGATCGCATTGGCACGCTCGCCCCTGGCAAGCAGGCCGATCTGGTGCTTATCCGCGCCAGCGACCTGAATATGCAGCCGGTGCACGATGCGGTCAACAGCGTGGTGTTTCAGACCACGCTGGCCAATATCGACAGCGTCATGGTTGCAGGTCAGTGGAAGAAGCGCGACGGGCGCCTGCTCGGCGTGGAACTGGCGCCGTTGCTCGATCGCTTGCAGGCTTCTGGGCGCAAGATCACCCAGGCCATGGGGCTGGCCTGAGGCTATGGCGCATCAGGGTAAGCCTGCTGCCATGCGCCGCCGCTGTGGCGCACACTGCCCGTCTTGCCCAGAGCCGACCGCTGCGCGCTTGTTCTGTTCCGACCGGCTGACCGATTTGTTCTTCATTACAACCCTCAGGAGACTGCTATGAAACGCTTTTTTGTAGGCACCGCTGCCGCGCTTGCCCTGGCTTGCAGCTGGGCCCAGACCTATCCGACCAAGACCATCCGTATCGTCGTGCCCTTTACCGCCGGCAGCGCCACCGACATCATGGCGCGGGTGGTCGGCGAGAAGCTGCAGGCGGCCTGGGGCCAGCCGGTGGTGGTGGAAAACCGCCCCGGTGCAGGCGGCACCCTGGGCGCGACCCAGGTCGCCAAGTCTGAACCCGACGGCCATACGCTGGTGGTGGTGTCCACCGGCCATGTGGTCAACCCGGTGCTCTACGACAAGCTGCAGTACGACACGCTGGGCGATTTCGCTGGTGTCACGCCGCTGGCCACCCTGCCCAGCGTGTTGGTGGTCGGTGCGGGCAGCCCCATCAAGTCGGTCAGCGAGCTGATCGCGGCGGCGCGCGCCAAGCCCGGAGCGCTCAACTACGCCTCGGCCGGCGTGGGCAGTGCCACGCACGTCAATGCCGAGAAGTTTCGCGCCAGCGCCAACCTGCAGCTGACGCACATTCCGTTCAAGGGCACGCCCGAGACCATCGTCGAGACCAGCACCGGCCGCACCGACTTCATGTTCACGCCGGTGCTCGCCTCGCTTCCGGCCATCCGCGAGAACCGCCTGCGCGCCATTGCGGTGAGCACGGCCAAGCGCTCGTCGGCCCTGCCCAATGTACCCACCGTTGCAGAGGCCGGGCTGCCCGGTTTTGTGTTTGATTTCTGGATTGGCCTGCTCGCGCCGAGCAAGACCCCCAAGCCGGTGCTGGCCAAGCTCAATGCCGAGGTGCTGCGCATCGTCAACCTGCCTGAAGTCAAGGAGCGCATGGCCACGCTGGGCGCCGAACCCATGCCGATGTCGCCCGACCAGTTTGATGCCTACATCAAGGACGAGTACGCCACGCTGGGTGCGGTGATGCGCTCGGCGCCCAAGCAGTAAAGACAAGGGCCACCAGGGGCAGGGCGGTTCGCCGGCCCCCGCCGAAGGCGGCCCCGTTCGCCTGCCTTGCGATGGAGTTTGCATGATTGATCTGCGCGTCAATGTCTTTAACACCTCGAGCAACTTGCCGCTGCTGGCGGCCGTGCAGGCGGGCGATTTTGAGCGTGAGGGTCTGCGCATCGAGGTGCAGCACACGCCCAATTCGGACGAGCAGCGCGCTGGCCTTGCCGCCGGGCGTTTCGAGATCGCGCATGCAGCGGTCGACAACGCGGTGGCCCTGATCGAGTCGGGCACCGATGCCGTCATCGTCTGCGGTGGCGACGCGGGGCTTAACGACTTCATCGTGCGCCCCGAGATCGGCAGCTTTGCCGATCTGCGCGGTGGCAAGCTGGCGGTCGATGCGCCCAACACCGCCTATGCGCTGGCGGCCAAGAAGATCCTCAAGGACCGCGGCTTGCTTGAGGGCCGCGACTACCAGGTCAAGCTCGCTGGGGGGACCGGCCCACGCGCGGCGGCCCTGGCCAGCGACCCTGAGCTGGCTTGCGGCATGATCAACCCGCCCTTTAACTTCAAGCTGCGTGCCCAGGGGCTCAAGAGTCTGGGCAGTCAGTTCGACCTGCTCGGGCCCTATCAGGCCACCGGCGCTTATGTGATGCGTGCCTGGGCGCAAGCCCATGGCCAGACGCTCACGGCCTATCTGCGGGCTTATGTGAGCGGGCAGCGGCGCGTGATGGACCGGGCCCACCGCTCAGCCATGCTGGCCTTGTTGACGGCCAATTTCAAGCTTGAGGGACAGGCCGCCGAAAACACCTACGAGGCCTTGCTCACCGAGGGTTCGGGGCTGGCGCGCGATGCCGCCTTCAATGCCGAGGGTTTTGACCGCGTGCTGTCGATCCGCGCCGAGATGGAGGGCATGTGGGGCGGCCGGCCCCCGGCTGCCCAGCGCTATGTCGATCTGTCTTTTTATCAACGCGCCCTGGCCCAGGGCTGAAACCGGAGCCGGACCGTGACCGAGCAACGCCTGCCTTATGTCGATGCCAGCGCGCTGACCGATCCGGCCATGCGCGCCGAATTCGAGCGCGCCGCCCGCGAGGGCGCGCCACGGCCCGAAAGCCACGCCATCCGCGCCCATGTGCCGGCGGTGTTCTGGTCTTTTGCAAACGCCTGGAACGACACCTTCGTGCAAGGCGTGTGCGATCACGCGATCAAAGAGCTGTGCCGGCTTTATGTGTCGCAGTCGGTCAATTGCAACTACTGCGGCAACCAGCGCTCGCTCAAGGCACAGGCCCAGGGGCTGGTAGAAGACGATGTGCGCGGCTTGCTCGATTTTGAGAAATCCTCGCGCTATGACGCCCGGCAGAAGGCGGCCTTGCGGCTGGCCGAGGCCATGACCTGGGGGCTCGATTCGGGCGACGAACTCTGGCGCGACCTGAAAGCGCATTTTGAGGTGCCGCAGATTGTCGAGCTGGGGTTTTTCATCGGCCTGACCATGGGCCAGCAGCGCTGGAACCGCCTGCTCAATTTGCAGCATGGCAGTTTCATGGGCGGCACGGTCGGCGGTCTGGCGCCCGATGAGGCGGCCCGGCAGGGCGGGGCACGGTGATGGCGCGTATTGAATTTTTGGGCGTGGGCAAGATGGGCTTGCCCATGGCGGGGCATCTGGGCCGCGCCGGCCATGCGGTCGCTGTGACCGACCCCAGCCCTGAGCGCATGGCGCTGGCTGCGCAGGCCGGCCTGGCCGTGGGCGATGCTCACAGCCTGGCGCAGGCCGACTTCGTGATCTCGTCGCTGCCCCATGACGAAGCTTTGCTGGCCGTTGCTGCGCAGGTGGCTGCCGGTGCGCGGGCCGGCGCGGTCTATATCGACACCAGCACCGTCTCGGTGCAGGCCTCGGCGCAGGCGGCAGCGCTGTGCCGTGCGCGTGGCATCGAGGCGCTGCGCGTCACGGTGTCGGGCAACAACAAGATGGCCGAGGCCGCCGCACTGACCATCATGGCCTCGGGCCCGCGCGCCGCTTACGAGCAGGCCCAAGCCCTGCTGGCCTGTTGGGGCCCGCAATGTTTCTACCTGGGCGATGCCGAGCAAGCGCGGCTGATGAAGCTGGTGGTCAATTTGCTGATTGCCCAGACCAGTGCCATGCTGGCCGAGGGCTTGACGCTGGGGCGCAAGGGCGGCCTCGATTGGCAAGACATGTGGCAGGTGCTGTGCGCCAGCGCGGTGGGCTCGCCCATCCTCAAGGCCAAGTCGGTGCAGCTAAGCCAGCGCGACTTCACGCCCACGTTTACCGTCGAGCAGATGATCAAAGACCTCGAGCTGATCGTGGGCGCGGCCCGTGAGGTGCATGCGCCTGTGCCGCAGACCGCGGCGACTTTGCAGCTGATGCACGCGGCCGTTGCACAGGGTCAAGCCCTGGACGACTACGCGGCCATCATCCAGGCGGTCGAGCGCAGCGCAGGCCTTGCCACCGATCTGGAGCGCAAACCATAATGAACGCCTTCATCTACAACGCCTATGCCGCCCGCGTGGTGTTTGGGGCGGGCAGCCTCAAGCACCTCGAGCGTGAGATTGACGCCCTGGGCTACAACCGCGCACTGGTGCTGTCGACCCCCGAGCAGCGCGCATCGGCGCAAAAGGTGGCCGACTTGCTTGGGCCCCGCGCGGCCGGCGTGTTTGACCGCGCCGTGATGCATGTGCCGATCGAGACCGCCCGCGAGGCGCGTGAGGTGGCGCGCAAGCTCGGCGCCGACTGCGCGGTGGCCATTGGCGGGGGCTCAACCACCGGCCTGGGCAAGGCCATTGCGCTCGATTCGGGCCTGCCCATCATCGCGATTCCCACCACCTATGCCGGCTCCGAGATGACGCCGGTCTACGGCATCACCGAGGGCGGCCTGAAGAAGACCGGCAAGGATGCCAAGGTGGTGCCGCGGGCCGTCATCTACGACCCCGAACTCACCCTGAGCTTGCCGCCGGCCATGAGCCTGACCAGCGGCATCAACGCCATTGCCCATTCGGCCGAGGGTCTGTATTCGGCCGACCGCAATCCGGTGATCGACTTCATGGCGCGCGACGGCATTGCGGCATTGGGCCGTGCGCTGCCGGCGATCTGTCGCAACCCGCAGGACATGCAGGCGCGCACCGATGCGTTTTACGGCGCCTGGTTGTGCGGCATCGTGATGGGCAGCGTGGGCATGGCCTTGCACCACAAGCTGTGCCACACGCTGGGCGGCACCTTCAACTTGCCGCACGCCGAGTGCCACACGGTGGTCTTGCCCCACGCGCTGGCCTACAACGCGCCGGCCGCGCCCGAGGCCATGGCCAAGATCGCACAGGCCCTGGGCGGCACCAGCGGGCCGGCAGCGGTCTTTGATCTGGCCAAGAACAATGGCGCGGCGGTTGCCTTGCGCGATCTGGGCATGAAGCAGGCCGACCTGGACAAAGCCTGCGACATCGCGGTGCAAAACCAGTACCCGAACCCGCGCCCCTTGGACCGCACGGCGTTGCGCCAGTTGTTTCAAAACGCCTGGGAGGGCGTGCGGCCGGGGTGACGTCTCACGGCCGATGGATTGCTTCGTTCCTCGCAATGACAGGGCAGTGCGGTCCTGCCGTGCCCTGCGTCATTGCAGCGCGGCAGCGCCACGCCCCGCGTGATTGCGAGCCATCACCGTCATACCCCGCGTCCTTGCGAGGCATCAGCGCAATACTCTGCGTCATTGCGAGGCGCGTAGCGCCGTGGTAATCCAGGCTGTTGTGCTACCGCCGATGGATTGCTTCGTTCCTCGCAATGACAGAGCAGTGCGTTCATGCCGCGCCCTGTGTCATTGCGGCTCACCAGCGCCACGCCCCGCGCCCTTGCGAGGCATCAGCGCCATACTCTGCGTCATTGCGAGGCGCGTAGCGCCGTGGCAATCCAGGCTGCTGTGCTACCGCCGATGGATTGCTTCGTTCCTCGCAATGACAGGGAAGCGCGGGCATGCCGCGCCCTGTGTCATTGCGGCGCACCAGCGCCCTACAAGCCCATGCGCGAGGTCCACTTGCGCTCGTAGTCCATCTTGGCGAAGTGCTCGACCATGAAGTCGATAAAGGTGCGCACCTTGGCCGACAGGTGTTTGCGGCTTGGGTAGGCCAGGTTGATGGTCAGCCGCGGCAGGTCCCAGTCGTCGAGCACCGGCACCAGGCGGCCGGCCACGATGTCCTCGTAGACGATGTAGGTCGGCTGCACCAAAATGCCCAGCCCGTCGAGTGCAGCGGCCCGCAGGATCTGGCCGTCGTTCGACTCCAGCAGACCCTTGACGGACACCGTGCTGCTCACGCCGCCCTTGGTAAAGCGCAGCTCGTTGGGGTTGTT
This sequence comes from Comamonadaceae bacterium, assembly GCA_947459405.1. GTDB lineage: Bacteria > Pseudomonadota > Gammaproteobacteria > Burkholderiales > Burkholderiaceae_C > Polaromonas. The sequence continues at coordinate 4,899 of CANHDQ010000022.1, read as the reverse complement.
GGAGTGGGTGTAAATCAGCAGCTTGTGGCGCTGCAGTTCTTCGAGGCTGCGCGGCGTGCCGCAGCGCGCCAGGTAGCCGGGCGATGCGGTGAGCATGCGGCGCGTCTCGGCCATGCGCCGGATGGTGATGTTGGAGTCGGGCTCCGATTCCCGGTTGCGAATGGCCACATCGATGTTGTTGTCGATGATGTCCATGTAGCGGTTGGCCGCCTCCAGATGCACCTGCACATTGGGGTAGCGTTGGGTGTATTCGCGCAGCAGCGGCGCCACATGGTGCATCGCAAATGAAAGCGAGGCGGTGACCCTGAGCACCCCGGTCGGATTAAGCGCTGTGGCGTTGACGGCTGCCTCGGCATCCCTGAGGTCGGCCACGATGGTTCTGGCGCGGCTGTGAAATTCGCGTCCGGTATCGGTCAGGAACAGGCGCCGCGTGTTGCGCTCGACCAGCCTGGCCCCGAGCCTGGCCTCCAAGGCGGCAAGGTGCCTGCTGGCCGCCGCATTGGACAGCTGCAGTGCCTCGGCGGCGCGGCTGAGGCTGCCGGTTTCGGCCACACGCACAAACAGTTCGATTTCGGTCCAGCGGTCCATGGGCTCATTGGCGCAGGTCACAAAGGCGGGCAGGGCAATTGGGCCCGTCGGGAGGGCAGATGGTAACCGCAAGCGCGCGGGCCGCTGGGCTTTATTCCATTGCGCGGAAAAGTCATTTGCGCAGGCGGTGTTTTTCTTCTGGTTTTGAAAATCTATAGTCCGCCCACCTTAGCCATCCCAAGTGGAGACCGTCCTTTGCGCAATCTCAATCAGGACACCATCACACAGGCCGTGATCGCGCGCCTGTCTGACACGCCTGATGCGCGATTGAAGGAGGTGCTCACCTGCGTGGTGCAGCATCTGCATGCTTTTGCCCGCGAGGTCCATTTGACCGAATCGGAGTTGCAGGCGGGTATCGAGTTCCTCACCGCGGTGGGCAACAAATGCAGCCCTTCGCGCCAGGAGTTCGTTCTGCTGGCCGATGTGCTGGGCCTGTCGACCCTGACGGTGGCCATGAACCACGACAAGCCGGCCGGCTGCACCGAGGCCACCACCTCCGGTCCTTTTTACCTGCCCGATGCCCAGCCCATGGCCAACGGTGCAGACCTGGCTGGCGATGCGCCGGGTCAACCCTGCCGGGTGCGCGGACGGGTCTGCGCGCTCGATGGCGGCCCGGTTGCGGCAGCACAGGTGGAAGTCTGGCAATCGGATGCCGATGGCCGCTATGACGTGCAGTACGAAGACCTGGCAGGCCAGCGCGCGCGCGGCGTGTTCACAACCGGAGTCGATGGCCGTTTTCAATTGCGCAGCGTGCTCGCCTGCCCCTACCCCGTGCCCGAAGACGGCCCGGTGGGCCAGTTGATGCGCGCATCCAAGGGCCACCCCTGGCGGCCAGCGCACATGCATTTCAGAATCAGTGCCCCCGGTTTTGAGACCTTGGTCACGCAGGTCTACCGCGAGGACGATCCGTACCTGGACAGCGACCCGGTCTACGGTGTGCGGCAGTCTCTTGTGGCGCCGTGGGTGCGCGATGAGCAGGGCTTGTACACGCTCGATTTTGATTTCGTTTTGCAGCGCCGGCGAGGGGGCCAACTTTGATCAAGCACATCGTCATGTGGAATCTGCGCGGCGAGACCGAGCAGGCCAAGGCGGCGGCTGTGGCCACCCTCAAGCGCAGTTTTGAGTCGCTGCGTGGACGCATTCCAGGCCTGTTGCATCTGGAGATCGGCGTCGATTCAAGCCGCATTGACTATGCCTGCGATGTGGTCCTGTATTCAGAGTTCGAGTCACAGTCCGCGCTCGATGCCTATGCGGTGCACCCTGAGCACCTGCGCGTCAAGCAGGAGTTGTCTGATTTGCGCATTGCCCGTCACCAGGTCGACTACCTGGCCGAGCCGCGCTGAACGCAAGGAGAGTTAGGTCATGGATGCAGCGATGCGCGACGAGTTGGAAATCCGGCAGATGGTCGAGCGCTGGGCGGTTTGGCGCGATGCCGGCGACTGGGAGCGTTTTGCCACCGTCTGGCACCCCGACGGGGTGATGATGGCCACCTGGTTTCAGGGGCCATTTCGCGAATTCATCCGCGTGACCCAGGAGGGCTGGGCCAAGGGCGTGAGCATTTTGCATTTTCTCGGCGGCAGCGCTGTCGAAGTGGCCGGTGATCGGGCGATCGCGCAGACCAAGATGACGATTTCCCAGCGCGGCATGGTCGAGGGCGCAAGCGGCCCGGTGCTGTGCGATGTGGTGTGCACCGGCCGCTTTTACGACTTTGTCACCCGCCACGAGGGCCAGTGGAAGCTCTTGCACCGCCAGCCGATCTATGAGAAGGACCGCATCGATCCGGTCGATCCGGTCGCGGTGCTGCAACTCGATCAGCAGGCTTTGGCCGCTTTCCCCGAGGGGTATCGCCACCTAGCCTATATTCAGACCCGCATCGGCTACAAGGTCAAGATGGATATGCCCATGCTCAAGGGCGAGGGCGTGCAGGCCCTGTATGGGCGCGGCCGCCGCTGGCTGCAGGGCGGCGAACTCGAGCGCTGAGGCGCCCGCGTTTTGAATTTCACACCAGGAGACTTCCATGATGAACAAGCGATCGTTCAATGCAGCCATGGCCGCAGGCCTGCTGGGCGGCTCGGTCTTTGCCGGCTCGGCCTGGGCTCAGGCCTTTCCCAGCAAGCCCCTGCGTGTGGTCGTGCCGCAGCCTCCTGGCGGCGGTTTTGATGTGGTCGGCCGCTTACTGGCCGACCGACTCGGCAAGGCCCTGGGCCAAACTGCGGTGGTGGAAAACCGGCCCGGTTCAGGCACCCTGGTGGGCACCGACTTGGTGGCCAAGGCGCCGCCCGATGGTTACACCCTGCTGGTCGGATCGGTTTCCAATCTGGCCCTCAATCCTGGCCTGTACCCCAACATTCCCTACGACAGCCTGCGCGATTTCGAGCCGGTGGGCTTGGCCGTGGCCTACAGCTACACCCTGGTGGCGCGCAAGGACCTGCCTTTTTCCAATCTGCGCGAGCTGATCGCGCACGCCAAGGCCAACCCGAAAAAGCTGACCTACGCTTCCGGTGGCAGCGGCTCGGGCCAGCATGTCCTGGCGGCGGCCCTGTGGAATCTGGCCGGTGTCGAGCTGGTGCACGTGCCCTACCGGGGCGCGCAGGCGGCCTACCAGGACTTGCTGGGCGGGCGCGTCGATGTGTTCTTTGATCTTTCGCCGACTGCGCGGCCGCAGGTCGAGTCGGGCAACCTCAAGGCCCTGGTGGTCTCGGGCAGCGCCCGCTTGCCTTTTCACCCCGATGTGCCGACCATCACCGAGACCGGCGTGGCCAACCTCGATCTGGAGTCCTGGTTTGGCCTGTTTGTGCCGAGCAAGACGCCGGCCGATGTGCAGGAGCGCCTTCGCAGCGAGCTCTCGCGCATCGTTCAGGGCGCCGATCTGGTCGAGACCTTCCGCAAGGCCGGTGGCAAGCCGCTGGCCCTGAGCGGTGAGCAGGCCCGCGCGTTGGTCAAGCGCGATGTGGACCGCTGGTCCAAGATCACCCGCGACCTGGGCATCAAGGCCGAATGAGCCCGAGGCGGCCCTACCGATTTTGCTGCTGCCGTACCCACACGACCTGCAGGCGCTAAGCTCTACCTTTTAAACTTTCTTTACCGTCCCATCATGCCCATCTCCGACGCCAGCCTCGATCAGCTTTTCCGCCAAGCCCGTACCGCCAACGGTTTCATCGACAAGCCTGTTGCCCCCGCCGTGTTGCGCCAGGTCTATGAGCTTGCGGCGATGGCGCCGACCTCGATGAACACCCAGCCCACCCGCTATGTGTTTCTGACCACTGCCGCTGCCAAGGAGCGCGTGATTCCCGCTCTGGCTCCGGCCAATGTGGACAAGACGCGCTCGGCGCCGGTTTGCGTGATCGTGGCCACCGACACCCGGTTTTTTGAGCACATGCCCCAGATCTGGCACAAGCCAGAGGCCAAGGCGATGTTTGAGGGCAACGCGGGCATGGCTTCGGCCACAGCGGTTCGCAACGGCACCCTGGGCGGCGCCTATTTCATGTTGGCCGCGCGCGCCCTCGACCTCGACTGCGGCCCGATGAGCGGCGTCGATCTGGCCAAAGTCAATGCGGAGTTCTTCCCCGATGGCCGTTACCAGGCCAATTTCCTGATCAACCTGGGCTATATGGACAAGAGCAAGCTGTTTGATCGCAACCCGCGTCTGGCCTTCGAGCAGGCCTGCCAGATGCTTTGAACCCAGGGCGCCGACTGGCCTGCATCCACACCACTTACATCAATCATCGAGGGAGCTTCAAGTGAAAATCGGCAAATCTATCGTTCCGCACACGGCCATCAGCACATCGAGCGAGCAGCGCATCGTGGTGCGCGGCCATGATCTGTCGCGCGATCTGATCGGTCAGGTCAACTTCGGCGACTACTTTTTCCTCCTGCTGACCGGCAAGATGCCGGACGCTGCGACCAGCGCCTTGGTCAACGCCACGATGGTGGCCATCGCCGAGCACGGCCTGGTGCCGAGCAACCAGGCGGCGCGAATGACGCTGGCGGCAGCGCCGGACGCGATGCAAGGCGCGGTGGCTGCCGGCATTTTGGGCGCAGGCTCGGTGGTGCTCGGCGCCTCCGAGACGGCTGGCAAGCTCTTTTTGCGCGTCGAGGCCGAGGCGGCCGCCAGCCACGGCGGTGACCTCAAGGCTGCGGCCAAGGCGGTGGTGACCGATCTGCGCGCCAAAAAGCAGATCGTGCCGGGCTACGGCCACCCGGAGCACAAAAGCGCCGATCCGCGCGTGGGCGCTTTGTTTGCGCTGTCGGCCCGCGTCGGTGGCGGCCAGAAGTATGTGGAGCTTGCGCGCATCATCGAGTCGGTTATTC
>CANHDQ010000021.1 GCA_947459405.1 Comamonadaceae bacterium | reverse complement strand
TCCTGGCCTCTGTCCTCAACACGAGTCCCTCAACGGTGCGTAAGTGGGAAATCGGCGAAAAGCATCCGAGCGGCCCATCGCTGAAACTGCTCAACTTGCTCGATCGCAAAGGGCTAGAGGCCGTGCTCTGACTTCAGTGTGCGATGCAGGCAGTGGCCATGGGGTCAGTCAGGAGCCCATAGCAAAAAGCCCCGCGTGGTGCGGGGCTCTGAGCGCCTTGCAACCCGGCTCAGCGAGTTAGCAGGACTTATTCTGGCGGAGAGGGTGGGATTCGAACCCACGGTGAACTTGCGCCCACGCCTGATTTCGAGTCAGGTACATTCGACCACTCTGCCACCTCTCCTGCTTCGTGTCGTGCCCTAAATTCTAGCAGAGGCTGGACAGGGGGCTGGGCGGCTCAGGGCCGCCTCGGGGCGGAGACAGCAGCGTTGCGGGGCGCGACGGTCAGGATGAGTGTGCCGCCTGTCATGAAGCCGCCTTCGGTCAGTTCCACCGTGGCGGTACGGTCCTGTTTGGTAAAGACCAGCAAGCTGGCCTTGCCGCGCACGGACGAGATCAAGGTCCAGCCCTGGCTTTGGTAGCTATCGACAAAAAACCGAATCGCCGCATCGGTGTCCTTGCCCAGTGTGGCCACCACGCGCCCCACCCACTGTTCACCCGAGCCGATGATGAGCGATCCCTCGGGCTTGAGGGTGGCACCGGGTGGCAAGGCCGACAGGCCCACCGGGTCGACCGTGCCCTGTGCCGGATCGACGACAGCCGGGCTCAAGCCCGTGGTGGTGGTGCAGCCTGCGAGAAGGGCGATCGAGGCGATCGCAGTCAGATGGTGCAGCGTCTTCATGGTGTTCACCTTTCTTGGGCAAGCAAACTCTGCAGGCCGCCCATATAGGGGCGAAGCACCTCGGGGATCGTCACCGAGCCATCGGCCTGTTGGTAATTTTCCAGCACCGCCACCAGTGTGCGGCCCACCGCGAGGCCCGAACCGTTGAGCGTGTGCACCCATTCGTTCTTGCCTTGCGCATTCTTGAAACGCGCCTGCATGCGCCGCGCCTGAAACGCCTCGCAGTTAGAGACCGAGCTGATCTCGCGATAGGTATTTTGCGCCGGCAGCCAGACTTCAAGGTCATAGGTCTTGGCCGCGCCAAAGCCCATATCGCCCGTGCACAGCAGCATGACGCGATAGGGCAGGCCCAGGGCCTGCAAGATGGCCTCGGCGTGGCGCGTCATCTCTTCGAGCGCCTCGCCGCTTCGGTCGGGGTGCACGATCTGCACCATCTCAACTTTGTCAAACTGATGCTGGCGGATCATGCCGCGGGTGTCGCGGCCGTAGCTGCCGGCTTCGGAGCGAAAGCACGGGGTATGGGCGGTGAGTTTGATCGGCAAATCGCCAGCTGCCAGCACCTGGTCGCGCACGAAGTTGGTCAGCGGCACTTCGGAAGTGGGAATCAGGTAAAGCGGCACGCTCTCGGCTTGCCCACCCCCCTGCCCGCCCTTGTTGGCGGCAAACAGGTCTTCTTCAAACTTGGGCAGCTGGCCGGTGCCGCGCAGCGACTGGTCGCTGACGATGTAGGGCACATAGCACTCGGTGTAGCCGTGCTGCTGCGTTTGCACATCAAGCATGAAGGCCGCCAGTGCCCGGTGCAGACGCGCCAGTTGCCCCTTCATCACGGTAAAGCGCGAGCCGGCCAGCTTGGTGCCCAGCTCAAAGTCCAGGCCCAGCGGCTCGCCCACATCCACATGGTCGCGCGCCTCAAAGGCCAGCTGCGGTGCGCGCGCCCCGTAACCGGCGCCCGGGGCCCAGCAACGCACCTCGACATTGCCTGCCTCGCCCGCGCCGCGCGGTACATCGGCCTGCGGCAGATTGGGCACGGCCAGCAGCAAGGCTTGCAGCTCCTGCTGAATCTGCTCGAGCCGCTGGGCCGATTGCTCAAGCTCGGCCTTGAAGTCGGCCACCTGGGCCATGATGGTGCTGACATCCTGCCCCTGCGACTTGAGCTGTCCGATTTGCTTGGACAGCTGGTTGCGCTGGTTTTGCAGCTCCTCGGTGCGAATCTGCAGCCGCTTGCGCTCGGCCTCGAGCGACTCGAGGGCCGCCACGTTCAAAAAGGGCTGGGGGCTCTTGCGGCTTTCCAGACCGGCCAGGGCGGCAGCGAGGTCCTTGCGGAGCAGTTGAATGTCAAGCATCGGTCGATTTTAGTGGCCACGCCTGAGGGCACTGGCTTCAGGACGGCGCCGTCGGCTCTTCGAGCTTGAGGCCCTTGGGCAGGGGAAACTTCAGCGTCTCGGCGATGCCGTCCATTGTTCGCACCGAAATCGCCCCGAGGCTGCGGATGCGCTCAATCACCGCCTGCACCACCACATCGGGGGCCGAGGCGCCGGCGGTCAGCCCCACGCGCAACTTGCCCTCAAACCAGGCCGGCTTGAGGTCGTCGGGCCCATCGACCATGTGCGCCTCGGTGCCCAGCCGGTTAGACAGTTCAGCCAGGCGGTTGCTGTTGGAGCTGGTGGAGCTGCCCACGACGATCAGGATGTCAACCTGCGGGCTAAGCAGCTTGACCGCATCTTGCCGGTTTTGCGTGGCATAGCAGATGTCCTGCTGCTTGGGCCGGCGCACCTGCGGGAAGCGCGCCTGCACGGCGGCGGAGATCTCGGCCGCATCGTCGACGCTTAGCGTGGTCTGGGTGACCACAGCCAGGCGCTCGCTCTGGCGCGGCTGCACTTTGGCCACGTCGTCCACGTCTTCAACCAGATAGATGCCGTCGGACAACTGACCCATGGTGCCTTCGACCTCCGGATGGCCCTTGTGGCCGATCATGATGAACTCATAGCCCTCGCGGTGCAGCTTGGCCACCTCCACATGAACCTTGGTCACCAGCGGGCAGGTGGCGTCAAAAATTCGAAAGCCCCGCGCCTGTGCCTCGTCTTGCAAAGCTTTGCTCACCCCGTGGGCGCTAAAGACCAAGGTGGCGCCGGGCGGCACGTCGCTGAGCTCTTCGATGAAGATGGCCCCGAGCGACTTGAGGTTCTGCACCACATGGGTGTTGTGCACGATTTCGTGGCGCACATAAATCGGTGCGCCAAACTTGCGCAAGGCGCGCTCGACGATTTCGATGGCGCGGTCGACGCCGGCGCAAAAACCACGCGGCTCGGCCATGATGATTTCGCGCACCGGTTGGGAGGTGGGGGTGTTCATAGCACTCCTATCAACTGCACCTCAAACACCACCGCCTGGCCGGCCAAAGGGTGGTTGAAGTCAAACTGCACTGCGCCATCGGGGCCCACCTGAACCACCGCGCCGGCGTATTGGCCCATGCCATCGGGCGTGGGGAACTGCACCACATCGCCTGTGCTGTAGCGCTCCTGCGGGTCGCCCAATTGGTCGAGCAGCGTGCGCGCCACCCACTGCACCAGATCGCCATTGCGCGGGCCAAAGGCCTCGCCGGCCGACAACTCAAACCGGCAGCGGCTGCCTTCGGCCAGCCCAAGCAGGCGCGCCTCAAGGGCGGGCGAGAGTTCACCGGCGCCCAGGCTCAGGGTGGCGGGCTTGTCAGCAAAGGTGTCGATGATGGCAGGGCCCTCACCGGCCGGCCCGAGCGCAGCAAGGCGGTAGTGCAGGGTCAAGAAAGAGTCGGCCTGAACGGCGGCAGGGGCGGTCATGAGCCATGCGATTGTAGGCAGGAGCGGCTTTGCTGCGGTTGCAATTCGGGTGGGGCGAGGGAGGTGGACGGGTGCGGGGTGCGGGGGTCTTGGAAGATGCAGGCATGGCCGGTATGCTTGTGACATGAGTATTAAAGCATTACCGCCAGATGCCCGCCCGCGTGAAAAGCTGCTTGCGCGCGGCGCGGGCGCGCTCAGCGACGCCGAGCTGCTGGCGCTGTTGCTGCGCAGCGGACTGCGGGGCAAAGGGGTGCTGAGCCTGGCGCAGGACGTGCTCGACGCCTTCGGTGGGCTGGCAGGGCTGCTGCACGCCCAAGCGCCGGCACTCCAACGCATCAAGGGTCTGGGGCCGGCCAAACGGGCCGAGCTGCTGGCGGTGCTCGAAATCTCGCGCCGGGCCTTGAGCCAGCAGCTGCAAAGCCGGCCCCTGTTCGACAGCCCGCACAGCGTGCGCCAGTACCTGCAACTGCAACTGGGCGCTAAGGCCTACGAGGTGTTTGCGGTGATGTTTCTCGACAGCCAGCACCGGCTCATCGCCTTCGAAGAAATGTTTCGCGGCACGGTCACGCAAACCAGCGTCTACCCGCGCGAAGTCGTCGTGCGTGCGCTGAGCCTGCAGGCGGTGGCCGTGGTGCTGGCGCACAACCACCCCAGCGGATCGACCCAGCCCTCACGCGCCGACGAAGTGCTGACGCAGAGCCTCAAAAGCGCACTGGCGCTGGTCGATGTGCGGGTGCTCGATCACTTTGTGGTGACCTCACAGCAGGCCTGCTCGATGGCCGAAATGGGGCTGCTCTAAGCGCCATGCTAAGCGCCATGCCCGACCCGCAGCACTGCCGCCGCGCCTGACTTACAGTGCCGTCTATGAAAGCGGCGCCCCTAAAAGACCTCAGCGAGCTCAAGCGACTCAAGATGGAGATCGAGCGCCAGGCCAGGGTGCGGGCCGAGCAGGAGGCGGCGCGGCTGGAGGCCCAGCGGCTGCAGCAGGCGCAGCAGCAGCTTTTTGCGCGCAGCGTCGGGCCGGTGCGGCCGCTGGCGGGCAAGCACCGGCAAAACAGGCCCGTTGCTGCAGCCCGCCCCCAGCCCGTGCCGGTGCAGCACAGGCTGGACGAGCAGGCGGTGATGCGCGAGGCCCTGTCCGACGACTTCGACGTCGAGACCCTGCTCGACACCGACGAGGCCCTGAGCTATCGCCGCCCGGGTCTCGGGCCCGATGTGGTGCGCAAGCTCAGGCGCGGCGGCTGGCGCCTGCAAGGCCAGATCGACCTGCATGGCTTGCGGCGCGAAGACGCACGGCAAGCCCTGGCCGACTTCATTCGCGAGGCCAACAAGCAAGGCTGGCGCTGCGTGCGTGTGGTGCACGGCAAAGGCCTGGGCTCGCCCGGCAAGACACCGGTGCTAAAGGGCCGGGTGCAAAGCTGGCTGGTGCAGAAAAAAGAAGTGCTGGCCTTCGTGCAGGCCCGCCCCGCAGAAGGCGGCGCCGGCGCACTCGTCGTGCTGCTGGCCCCTACGGCCCAGCCATCGGCGACCTAAGACCAGGGGTCAAGCGCGGTCTGCAAAAGACCGTTTTGTCATTGCGAGCCAAGCGGGCAATCGCAAAAACATCCATCCATCAGGCGCTTATGGATGGCTACGTTGCTGCGCTCCTGGCGTTGACGGGGCTTTGCAGGCTTTTCCTAAAGCGACTCGCCCCGGTTGCGCATCCAGTCGGCGGTCTGGAAGAAAGAGCTGTTCAGGCGCCGGCGCAACTGGTCGTCCACACCGGTTTCCTGCATCGCCTGGTCCATGCAGGCCAGCCACTGATCGCGCTCGGCCAGTCCAATCGAAAAAGGCATGTGGCGCATGCGCAGCCGCGGGTGACCAAAACGCTCGGTGTAGTGCTCAGGCCCACCCATCCAGCCGCAGAGAAACCAAGACAGCCGCTGGCGGGCCTGGGTCAGATCGGTGCCATGCGCCGCACGCAGCATCGCATAGTCAGGCTCGAGGTCCATCAGGTCGTAAAAGCGCTCGACCAGTGCCGCAATGCGCGCCTCACCGCCTATCCATTCGAACGGGGTCTCAAAAGGCGGATTGCCCGCAGGAGGTTCTTGCGTCTGCATGGCGGCATTGTCGGGCCAAGCGGGCGGCTGCACGCCGCCAGGCCATTGCCCATCGCGTCAAGACTGCGCCCGGCGCAAGGTCTGCACCACCGGCGTGCTCAGCACCGAGCGCAAGCCCCACCAGCCCGCCAGCAAGGCCAGCGTGGCACCGGCTGCGCTGCCCGCCAGCAGCACCAGGGGCGAGGCGGTCCATTCGAAATCGAAGACGAAGTGCGCCAACGCCCAGCCCACGGCCGATGCGACCGCCGAGGCGAGCAATCCGGCCAACAAGCCCACACCGGCCAGTTCGGCGCGCTGCACCTGTCGCAGCAAAGAAGCTCTCCCACCCAGAGCCAGCATGATGGCAAATTCGCGCGTGCGCTCCTCGCGGGTGGCCGTGACTGCGGCAAACAGCACCACCAGGCCGGCGGCCAGCGTAAAGGCAAACAGGAACTCCACCGCCCGGATCACCTGGCCAAGCACGCGCTGAACCTGAGAAATGGTGGCCGTCATGTCCACATTGGTGATGTTGGGAAAGCGACGCACCAGTTGGTTGTCAAAACTCATGCGCCGACCTTCTTGTTGGACAAGCGCCGCCGCCTCCGGCGCTCGAAAGGCCGAGATGTAGGTCAGCGGCACATCGGTCATTTGCGAGACCGGGAAGATCACGAAGAAGTTCACGCGCATCGAGCCCCAGTCGACCTTGCGCAAGCTGGTGATGCGGGCGCTGCGAATTTGACCGGCGATGTCAAAACTCAAGGTGTCGCCAAGCTTGAGGCCCAGTGTGCGCGCCAGGCCGTCCTCCACGCTCAGGCCCTGGCTTTCTTCGGCGCTCCAGCGGCCCGCCACCACCTGGTTGTGGGCGGGCAAAGCGGCACTGTGCGAGAGATTGAACTCGCGCTCAACCAGGCGCTGGGCTCGGTCGTCACCATAGGCCTGCGGCGACACCGGCTTGTCATTGACCGCCACCAGCCGCCCACGGATCATGGGAAACCAGTCAAAGCGCTGCACCCCTGCATCACGCAGCGCCTGCTGAAAGTCCTGGCTTTGCTCGGGCTGCACATTGATGATGAAGCGGTTGGGCGCATCCGGCGGCGTGGCCTGTTGCCAGCTGCGAATGAGATCGGTGCGCAAAAGAACCAGCAGCACCAGCGCCAGCAGGCACACTGCCAGCGCGCTGACCTGGACCACCGCATAACCGGGACGCGCCGCGACCTGGCGCGTGGCCAGCATCAGCCAACGCGGCGCGCGGGCCTCATTGACCAGTGCCCTGAGCAGGCGCACGGCAAGCCAGCTGACGAGCGCAAAAAGCAGCACCGCACCGGCAAAGCCGCCCACCGCAATCAGGCCGAGCTTGAGATCGCTGCTGACCGTAAGCAACAGGCCGGCAAAGCCCGCCACGCCCAACAGCAGCACTGCCAGCGAAACCGGCCGCAGGTTGCCAACCTCGCGCCGCATGACGCGCAGCGGCGGCACCTGGGCCAGCTGCAGCACCGGCGGCAAGCCAAAAGCCAGCATCAAGGTCAACCCCATGCCCAGACCCAGGCCAACCGGCGCCAAGCCCGGCTGCGGCAGCTGCGACTCGACCAATCCGGCCAGCAGCATCACAAAGATGTGGTGCACCGCATAACCGAGTGCCAGGCCCAACAGGCTGGCCAGCAGACCCACCAGCAGGAATTCGAGGGTGTAGGCCAGCGCGATGCTGCGCTGGCTTTGCCCGAGCACGCGCAGCATGGCGCAGGCGTCGAGATGGCTGGCGGCAAAACCGCGCGCCACAATGGCCACCGCAACGGCGCTAAGCAAAGCCGCCAGCAAGGCCACCAAACTGAGGAACTTGCCAGCCCGATCCAGGGTCTGGCGCATTTCCGGGCGGCCGCCCTCGAGCGATTCGATGCGCAGGCCGCGCAAATTGCCGGCCTCGATCTGCGCCTGCACCCAGCGCGTGTAGTCGCGCACCTGCGCGTCGCTGCCAGCGACCACCAGCCGGTAGTTGGTGCGGCTGGCCGGCTGGATCAGGCCGGTGGCCGGCACATCGATCTGATTGACCATGACACGCGGCGAAAAACTCATGAAGCCGCCGCCCCGATCGGGCTCCTGAATGATGAGCTTGTCGATGCGCAGGCTCTTGTCGCCCAGCATCAGGCTCTGGCCAATCTCCAGACCCAAGGCGTCGAGCAAGGAGGGATCGACCCAGACCTGACCGGGGGCCGGAATGTCGCGGGTGACTTCTTCGGCCTGCTGCGGGCCGCTGGCCACGCGCAGCTTGCCGCGCAGCGGGTATCCGGGCTCCACGGCCTTGAAGGCCACCAGCTTGCTCTGGCCGCCATCTTGCTCGAGTGCGCGCGCCATGGTCGGAAAGCTCACCAGCTGCACCAGGGTCAGGCCGCCGCGCCTGGCCTGCTCGACAAAGGCCGGGGGGGTTGGGCGGTCGCTGCTGATCACCGCATCGCCGCCTAGCAATTGCCGGGCATCGCGCTCGAGCCCGCCTTGCAGGCGGTCGGCAAAAAAACCCACCGCCGTCAGGGCCGCGACGGCCAACGACACCGCCAGCACCAGCAGGCGCAATTGCCCCGCGCGCCAGTCGCGCCAAGTGTTGCTCAGACCCAATGACCAAAATCGCATGCCAACACCATAGCGCAAAGCCGTGAACCTGCGGATGTCGCGGGTCATTGACCGATCGCCGAACGGGCACGGCGCCGACAGAAAAACCCGGCACCCGGTCCGGCGTGAGCCCTATGGGAATGCCCCTCGGCGCGATCGGCTAATCCATGCGCAGCCGCTGCGGCTGGCTAAAGCACAAAAAGCGCTGGGCGGTGGCGCGCCCGATGGCGCACAGGCCCACCTGCTGGGCCACCTGGTGGCCCATCTGCGTGATGCCGCTGCGTGAGATGGCAAAGGGCACGCCCATCTGCGCCGACTTGATGACCATCTCGCTGGTCAGGCGACCCGTCGTGTAGAGCGCCAGCGGCGCCTCGATCGCATGCAAAGCGCTCCAGCCGGCAATCGTGTCGAGCGCGTTGTGCCGGCCCACGTCCTCCACAAACAGCAGCATCTGCGGCTCGCTGTGGAGCAGACTGAACAAGGCACACGCGTGCACCGATCCGGCCGACTTGTAGGTGCTCTCGGTCAGCCGGATGGTGTTGACCACACTGTGAATCTGCTGGCGGCCGATGCGCGCCTGCGCAGGCAGCTGCAAGGCCGCCAAATCATCCATGAGGCCAGCAAACACGCTGCCTTGGCCGCAGCCGGTGGTCACCACGCGGCGGGCGCTGCGCTCTTGCAGGCCGGCGATGCCCCGCACTGTCTTGACCGCCGCCGCGCCCACGTCCCAATCGACCGTGACCGACTCGATCTCCTCGAGCGAGGCGATCAGACCCTGGTTGAGCAGATAACCGAGCGTCAGCCATTCGGGCCGCGCGCCCAGGGTCATGAGCGTGACCAGCTCTTGCTTGTCGACATAAACGGTCAGCGCCCGCTCCACCGGGATGGCCAGTTGGCGCGCATTGGCCTGCTCGTCGATCGCGGTGATCTCACAGGTCAGCGGCAGCTGCGCCTGACTCAGGCGCGGCAGTCGGGCGGCCGGCGCAGGCCGCGCCTGCTCGTGCATCATGCGCGGCCTGCCAAGTCCGAGTAGCCACGCTGCGCGACCAAGGTGCCCCCGGCAGTCAGCTGCACCGCGCAGTACTTGAACTCGGGAATCTTGCCAAAAGGATCGATCGCACCGTTGGTCATCAGGTTGGCCGCCGCCTCATGGTAGGCAAAGGGCATGAACACCGCCCCGCGCGGCGTGCCGTCGTCGCGGCGCACCTGCACCACCACCTGGCCACGGCGCGAGCGCAGCGTGACCACATCTCCCGGCTGCAGACCCATGGCTGCGAGATCGGCTCCGCACAGCGAGGCAGTGGCCACCGGCTCGATGGCATCGAGCACGCTGGCGCGCCGCGTCATGGAGCCGGTGTGCCAGTGCTCGAGCTGGCGACCGGTGATCAGAACCAAGGGGTATTGCGCATCGGGCAGCTCGTCGGCATGAATCAGGTCGGCCGGCACGAGCTTGACGCGCCCGTCGGGCGTGTCGAAGTGCTCAACGAAGACGGTGGGCTGGCCGGGATCGTCCTCGCTCAGGCAGGGGTAGGTCACGCTCGACTCGCGCTCAAGGCGCTGCCAGCTGATGCCCCCGATGCTGGCGTGCATGGCGCGCCGCATTTCCTCATAGACCTGAGCCACACCGTGGTGCTCGCCCTCGTAGCGCCAGGCCAGACCCATGCGCTGGGCCAGTTGCTGGATGATCCACAGATCGGCGCGCGCCTGGCCGGGCGCCTCGATGGCTTGCCGGCCCAGCTGCACCATGCGGTCGGTGTTGGTCACGGTGCCGGTTTTCTCGGGCCAGGCCGAGGCCGGCAGCACCACATCGGCCAGCCAGGCGGTCTCGGTCATGAAGATGTCCTGCACCACCAGATGTTCCAGCGCGGCCAGGGCGGCGCGCGCATGGTGCAGGTCGGGGTCGCTCATGGCCGGGTTCTCGCCCATGATGTACAGGCCGCGCACCTTGTGCGGATCGGCGTGCGCAGCCAGCGCCTTGTCCATGATCTCGGTGACGGTGTAGCCGGGCGCCTTGTCCAGCGGCATGCCCCAGAACTGCTCAAACCAGGCGTGCGCCGCAGCATCGTTGACGCGCTGGTAGTTGGGAAACATCATCGGAATGAGGCCGGCGTCGCTGGCGCCTTGCACATTGTTCTGGCCGCGCAGCGGATGCAGCCCTGTGCCGGGCCGACCAATCTGCCCGGTGATGGTCGACAAGGCAATCAGGCAGCGCACGTTGTCGGTGCCGTGGATGTGCTGGCTCACGCCCATGCCCCACAAAATCATCGCGCTTTTGGCCTGGGCAAAGGCACGGGCGATTTCGCGCAGGGTGGCGGCATCAATGCCGCAAATGCTCGCCATGGCCTCGGGGCTGTAAGGCAGCACCCGCTCGCACAGCCCCTGGTAATCGCTCACGCGCTGGGCAATAAAGTCGGCATCGACCAGGCCTTCTTCGACGATGGTGTGGATCATGGCGTTGAGCATGGCCACATCGGTGTCGGGCTTAAATTGCAGCGTGCGCCAGGCGTGCTTGCCGATCTCGGTGATGCGCGGGTCGGCCAGCACCAGCTTCTTGCCGGCCTTGGCGGCGTTCTTCATCCAGGTGGCGGCCACCGGATGGTTGGCGGTCGGGTTCGAGCCGATGATAAAGATGAGCTCGGCCTGCGCCACATCACTGACCGGGTTGCTCACGGCGCCCGAGCCCACCCCCTCGAGCAAGGCCGCAACGCTCGAGGCGTGGCACAGCCGGGTGCAATGGTCGACGTTGTTGCTGCCAAAGCCGGTGCGCACCAGCTTTTGAAACAAGTAGGCCTCTTCGTTGCTGCCCTTGGCCGAGCCGAAGCCAGCCAGCGACTTGGCACTGTGCCCATCGCGCAGTCGCCTCAAGCCGCCAGCGGCCAGGGCCAGCGCCTCTTCCCAGCTGGCCTCGCGAAACACCTGTGACCAGTCGGCGCTGCCCTGGTTGAGCCGCTCCAGCGCCGCCGGGTCCTTGGCCACGCCTTCGCGGCGGATCAGGGGCCGGGTTAAACGCTGGGGACTGTGCACATAGTCAAAACCGAAGCGGCCCTTGACACACAGGCGCGCATGATTGGCCGGCCCGTCCCGGCCTTCGACGCTGACGATGCGCTGGTCCTTGACCTTGTAGGTGAGCAGGCAGCCCACCCCACAAAACGGGCAGACCGAATCGACCTTGGCATCGACCTGCTGCGAGCCGACCTGGCTCTTGGGCATAAGCGCTCCGGTCGGGCAGGCCTGCACGCATTCGCCGCAGGCCACGCAACTGCTGTGGCCCATCGGATCGTCCAAATCAAACACGATCTGGCTGTGCGCACCGCGCCGGGCATAGCCAATGACGTCATTGACCTGCTCTTCACGGCAGGCGCGCACGCAGCGTGTGCACTGGATGCAGGCATCAAGGTTGACCGCCATCGCCGGATGGGACAGATCGGCCGGGGGCTGCGGCCGCGCGAGCGCACGCAGCTCGGGTCGCACCTGTACGCCCAAGCGGTCGGCCCACACGCTGAGCTCGCCATGCTGCAGCGATTCGTTGTGCTCGTCCCATTTGTGGCCCTGCTCGGGCAGATCGGCCAGCAGCATTTCAAGCACCATCTTCTGGCTCTTGAGCGCACGCTCACTGCGCGAGTGCACCTTCATGCCCGGCGCCACCGCCCGGCAGCAGCTGGGTGCCAGGGTGCGCTCGCCGGCAATCTCGACCACGCAAGCGCGGCAGTTGCCGTCAGGTCGCAGGCCATCCTTAAAGCACAGATGGGGAATGTCGACGCCCAATTGGCGGGCGGCCTGGAGCACAGTTTGGCCTTCCAGCGCTTGCACCGGCCGGCCGTCGAGCTCGAACTCGACAGTGGCCGGTGGCAAGAGGGATGCAGCTTGCAGCGGGGCGTTCATGCCTGGGCTCCCACTTCTTGCGGGAAATGGGCGAGCACGCTGCGCAGCGGATTGGGCGCCGCCTGCCCGAGGCCGCAGATGGACGCGTCGACCATGACCTCGCCGAGGTCGCGCAGGGTGTCTGCATCCCAGACAGGCTGGGCCATCAGCTGCGCAGCCTTGGCGGTGCCCACCCGACAGGGGGTGCACTGGCCGCAACTTTCATGCTCAAAAAAACGCATCATGTTGAGCGCCGCATCGCGGGCGCGGTCGTGCTGGCTGAGCACGATCACCGCTGCCGATCCGATAAAGCAACCGTAGGGCTGCAGCGTGTCGAAATCAAGCGCAATGTCGGCCATCGAGGCTGGCAAGATGCCGCCGGAAGCGCCACCGGGCAAATAGGCATAAAGCTCATGGCCGTCGGCCATGCCGCCGCAGTAGTCGGCCACCAGCTGGCGCAGCGTGATGCCCGCCGGTGCCAACTTCACGCCCGGATGGCGCACGCGCCCACTGACGCTAAAAGAGCGCAGGCCCCGGCGGCCGTTGGCCCCAAAACCGGCGAACCACTGCGGCCCGCGCTCGACAATGCTGCGCACCCAGTAGAGCGTTTCAAAGTTGTGCTCGAGCGTCGGGCGGCCAAACAGGCCCACCTGAGCGATGTAGGGCGGGCGCATGCGAGGCTCGCCGCGCTTACCCTCGATGCTTTCGATCATGGCCGACTCCTCGCCACAGATGTAGGCGCCCGCACCTCGGCGCAGCTCGATGCGCGGCAAGGGGCAAGGGGGGTCGGCCTGCAGCTTGGCCAGCTCGGCCTGTAGCAGGTCGCGGCAGTCGTGGTACTCGTCGCGCAGGTAGATGTAGCAGGCCTCGGTGCCCACCACATGGGCCGCAATCAGCATGCCCTCAAGGAAGCGGTGCGGATCGCGCTCGAGGTAACTGCGGTCCTTGAAGGTGCCGGGCTCGCCCTCGTCGATATTGACGGCCAGCAACCGAGGCGCGGCCTGCTCGCGCACGATGCGCCACTTGCGTCCGGCCGGAAAGCCAGCACCGCCGAGCCCGCGCAGGCCCGAGTCGTCGAGGGCGGCCATCACGTCCTCGGCGGCAAGCGCTCCCGAGGCAATGCGAGCGAGCAGCGCGTAACCGCCCTGGGCGCGGTACGCGGCCAGGCCCACCGGGGCATCGTCGGGCGTGCCCGGCGTGAGACTGCGCAGGGCGAAGTCGGCGGGGTCAAAGGCCGGGGCCGGCAATCTTGCCACCGACTCAGCCGGCTGCGGGTTCGTGGCTGGGTTTAGGGCTGAGTCTAGGGCTGGGTTTAGGGCCCGTGCACAGGCCTGTGCCACCTTCTCGGCCGTGGCATGCGGCACAGCGCTGTGGTGCACCGCCACGGCCGGGGCCTGCTCGCAGCGGCCGATGCAGGGCGCCGCAACCACACGGGCGTCGATCAGTTGGGGCAGCTGGGGCAGGCGCTGCAGCAAATCGCGCGCGCCGTGCATCTCGCACGAAAGGCCCTCACACACCCGCACGGTCAGCGCCGGGGCCGATTGGCCCTCGCGCAGGATCTCGAAGTGATGGTAGAAACTGGCGACCTCATAGACCTCGGCCATCGGCAGGTTCATCTCCTGCGCCAGAGCCACCAAGTGCCGCTCGTGCAGACCCAGGTAGCGGTCGTTGAGCCGATGTAGGTGCTCAATCAGAAGATCGCGCCGGTGTCCGCCCTCGGGTCGTACGCCAAGAAGCGCACGCACCTCCTCGATCGAGAGCTCGTCGCTTTGCCGGCCCTTGAGCCGAGCGTGGCGCTTGCCGCTGCGGCGCAGCGAATCGAGACTGACGGTGGCGTGGGCCGCCGGGGCTCTCAAAGCGTCATAGTTGGACATGCCTGCTGCGGTTGTTGTGGTTTGATCGCACCGGCCGGGCCCATCTAGGGCCTGACCAGTCTGCCAGGTGCCGATGGTAATGCGCCGCGCCAGCCCGTCGGCAAGCTTCTCAGGTCAAAATGCCGACTTCAGGCCTGATTTTCGACTGGCCCAGGGGTGGCGTAATGAGCGACGAGAGCTTCGAGATTTTTGATCTGCGCGTTGAGGTGGTGGGCCCGGCCGATGCCGCCATTTACTGTGGCGCGCGGCTGGGCGATTCGTTTGAAGTGCGCGGCGAAATGCTGCACTTCCCACCGGGTCAGGGCTTTTCCATGTATTCGCTGGCAACGCTGCTGCCGCTTTTACCTGCCAAGCAGCGCGCCAGCCACGCCCATGACTGGATGAGCACCGACAGCGAGGTGGCGTGCCCGGATCCCAATTGCCCCACCCGCTTTCGGATCACGCGACTGCAGCCCCGCCAGTTTCTCCACAGCCAGACAACGGCCGTGCCCTTGAACGCAGGCCAGCCATGACGGTCGAGACCATCAGCCTGGCCCCAGGTTACAAGATCGCCCGGTTAATCCGGGGCGGCTGGCAGCTCGCCGGCGACCACGGCGAGGTTCAGGCCGAGCGAGCGATCGACGACATGGCCCACTTCGCGCAAGCGGGCTTGAATACCTTTGACTGCGCCGACATCTACACCGGCGTTGAAGAGCTGATCGGGCGCTACCGCCAGCGTGACCCGCGCTTGCAGGTCCACACCAAATTCGTGCCCGATCTGGCCCACCTGCATCGGGTCAACGAGGGCTACGTGCGCGAGATTCATGAGCGCTCCCGTGAGCGACTGCGTGCGAGCGTGCTCGATCTGGTGCAGTACCACTGGTGGGACTACGCCGTGCCGGGAATGGTGCAGACGGCTGCGCATCTGATGGCGCTGCGGCGCGAGGGCACACTGCGCTTGGTGGGCGCCACCAATTTCAACACCGAGCAAACACAGCGCCTGCTCGACGCGGGCATTGACCTGGTGAGCATGCAGGTGCAGTACTCGCTGCTCGATCGACGACCGGCCGGCGCGATGTCGCGGTTGTGCGAGCGCTCGGGCTTGCAATTGCTGTGCTACGGCACGCTGGCCGGGGGCTTTCTCACGCAGGCCTGGCTGGACGCACCCGAGCCAGCCTTGAGCAGCCTGAGCAATCGCTCGCTGATCAAATACAAACTGGTGATAGACGACTTTGGCGGCTGGCCCTTGTTTCAACAACTGCTGGCTGCCTTGCACCACATTGCCCAGCGCCACGGCGTGGCGCTTTCGAGCGTGGCCACGCGCTGGGTGCTTGAGCAACAGCACGTTGCAGCGGCCATCGTCGGGGCCCGCTATGCCGTGCACCTGCCGCAGATGCTCGAGGTGTTCGCCTTTGAGCTTGAGCAGCAAGATCACGATCGGCTGGTCGATGTGCTGCGCCGCAGCACCATGCTCGAAGGCGATGTGTTCGACCTTGAGCGAGATCGCCAGGGACGGCACGGCCGCATCATGAAATACAACCTCAACGAAGGCAAGGCCTGAGCGGGCCGGCGCGCCCCAATGTCGCGTGGTTTTGCGTGAACGACAGGCTCCCCATGAACTTGAGCTGCAGGGTCAGGAGGCGACCCGCATGACGCGCACGGGCGGCGCGCCGCAGGCCGCAACCCCAAGGCAGGGATCCGAATCGGCCACGCCCGGCAGCGTCGAGCGGGTCTCGGCTTGGCTGACGGATCTGCGATTTTCCTGGGGGCCTTTACTCGACGACACGCGGGCGCTGAGCCTGCACAAAGACCAGACCCTGTTCCATGAAGGCGAGCCGGCGCAGACCGTGTATGTGATCGTGGAAGGCCGGGTTCGCATGTCGTCCTTTGGCATCGACGGCCGCGAGCGGCACCTGATGATTTTGGGCGCCAACGGTCTGCTAGGCGACTGCAGCTTGCCCGCATCGGCCCATTACGGGGTCAGTGCCCTGGCCTCCTCAGAGGTTCAATTGCGGGCCATGCCTGCCAGCCACTTCCTGGAGGCGCTGCAGGCACACCCTGAGTTGGCCCACCAGCACCGGCAACTGAGCAGCCGGCGCTTTGGCGTCTTGCTGCAACACATTCAATTGCAAGCACACAACTCGGCCGGTCGGCGCGTGTGCCATCACTTGCTGGGATTACTGCATGCCCACGGCGCGCCCATAGCGCAAGGCAGTCGCATCAACATCACCTTCACCCAGCAGGAGATGGGCAATATCTGCGGTCTGTCGCGGGTGAGCGTGTCTCATATCTTTTCGCGCCTCGAGCGCCAGGGCGTGATTGCCCGCCACAAAGGCCACGTGGTCATTTGCCGGCCCGATTTACTGGCCCTGGAGGCTCGCGGCGCCGGGACTGGCCTGCCCTGACTGCCAGGGACGGCGATACGGGTTTTCATCAGGTTGTAAAGCGATTGACATGGCCGCGGACCAGGGGCTGACTAAGCTGTGGGCATCGATTGCTTCCACACCGGCTCCATGACGCCCCGCCATCGCCCCAATTGCTGCAAGCCCGCCAAGCCAGGGGCGCCCAGGCGCTGGAACTTGCGCCCGGTTCCTGGCGCTGCGGGCGCATCGAGGGCTGCGGGAGTTGCGCAATGAACCCGTCGAGCGCTTTGCGCATTGCGGTCGATATCGGCGGCACCTTTACCGACGTGGTGCTGCAGCGCGGGACACAGCAAAGCAGCACCAAGCTGCTGACGACCCCAAAGGCACCCGAAAAAGCCATGGTCGAGGGCATCTTGCAGGTGCTGGCGCAAGTCGGTGCAGCGCCGCATGACGTGGATCTGCTGGTCCATGGCACGACCTTGGCGACCAACGCCTTGATCGAGCGCAAGGGCGCACGCACTGGCTTCATCACCAACGCCGGATTTCGGGATGTCTTGGCCATGGGAGATGAAAAACGCTTTGACCACTACGACCTGGATCTTGAAAAGCCCTCGGCCCTGGTCCCCCGGCAGGCCCGCATCGGCGTCAAGGGCCGGATGACCGCACAGGGCAAGGCCTACGAGCCAATTTGTCTGGACGAAGTCGACCAAGCAATTGCAAGCCTGAAAAGCCAGGCGATCGAAGCGGTGGCGGTCGGCATGCTGCACGCCTATGCCAACCCCGAACACGAGCGGGCCATTGCCGATCGGGTGCGGACGCTGTGGCCCGAGGCATCGGTGTGCATCTCCAGCGAGGTTTGCCCGGAGATCCGCGAGTTTGAGCGGTTTTCGACCACCGTGGCCAATGCCTACGTGCAGCCCCTGATGTCGCGCTATTTGCAGGCCCTGCAAGAGCGCCTGCAGGCCCTGGGCTTGCGCTGCCCGCTCTTTCTCGTGACCTCAGGCGGAGGACTGACCACGCTACAGACGGCCATGCGCTTTCCCATCCGGCTGGTCGAGTCGGGCCCGGCCGGCGGGGCAACCCTGTCGGCATCGCTGTCGCATCAGCTGGGCCTCAAACAGTCCCTGTCCTTCGACATGGGCGGGACCACCGCCAAGATTTGCTTCATCACCGACGGCCAGGTCGAACAGTCGCGTCGATTCGAAGTGGCGCGGGCCTGGAAAAATCTCAAAGGCAGCGGCTGGCCGGTACGCATACCCGTTACCGAAATGGTTGAAATCGGTGCCGGCGGAGGCTCCATCGGACGCGTCGACCGCATGGGTCGCATCGCCGTGGGCCCAGACAGCGCCGCGGCCCTGCCCGGTCCGGTTTGCTTTGGCCGCGGCGGCCAACTCGCTACCGTCACCGATGCCCAACTCGTGCTTGGACGACTCGACCCCCAGCGGTTTGCTGCCGGTCGCCTCCAACTCGATCTGGGCGCTGCGCAGCAGGCCATTGCCGAGCAGGTGGCCCGGGCCCAGTCGCTCGATCTGACCTGGGCCGCCGGCGGCATACTCGAGATCGTCGAGGAAAACATGGCCAACGCCGCGAGGGTGCATGCGATCGAGCGCGGCAAAACCCTGGCCCAGTGCGCGCTGATTGCCTTTGGCGGCGCGGCGCCATTGCATGCCGCCGCCATGGCCCGCCGCCTGGGCATCCATGAGGTGGTCGTGCCCAAGGACGCAGGTGTGGGTTCAGCAGTGGGCTTTCTGCTCTCGCCCGTGGCCTTCGAGATGGTTCGCAGCCTGCGCATGCAAGAGGCCTGGCTGGATCTGCCCCGGCTCAATGAGATGCTGGGCGACCTAGAGGAGCAGTCCACGCACATCGTGCGCCTGGGCGACAGCGGTGCCCGCATCCAGGTGCGGCGCTGGGTCGACGTGCGTTACGCAGGCCAGGGCCATGAATTGGGCATTGAGCTGCCAGAAGGCCCCCTCGACGAACGGGCGATACAACACCTGCGTGCAGCCTTCGAGAGCCGGTATGAGCGTCAATACGGGATGCGCATCCCTGGGGTTGCGCTGGAGTTCCTCACATGGACCGTCTCGGCCAGCGCCCAGGCACCGGTTCTGCCTGCACTGCCAAATGCACCGGAGCCCACGCTGGCGCAGCCGCAGGCGCGGCGCCAGGTCTTTGACGCACAGACAGGACAGTGGCTGATACACCCGGTGTATGACCGCACAGCGCTTGCCGTTGGCGCCTGGCTCGATGGCCCGGCGCTCGTTGTCGAAGAGCAGACCACCACCGTGGTGTCGCCAGGCTGGCGGGCCAGTCTCGACGGCCTGGGTCACCTGCACCTGATCGACCGGACCGCCTCTTCAACCCCTTAAACCCCTTGACCAGAGCGCCGAGCCGCAGCGCCATCTGTACATGGACACACACACTGCCCCCCCTGAAAGCGACCTTGCGGCCCGTGTAGACCCAAGCCAAGCCGGGCCAAGCATGCGCGAGCGCGTCATGCAGCAAGTGATGTGGAACCGCCTGATCTCGGTGGTGGAGGAAGGCGCCCAAGTCTTGCTTAAGACGGCATTCGGGGCCGTCACACGCGAGGCCGGCGATTTGTCCGTGGGGGTTTACGACCGCCGTGGACGCATGATGGCGCAGGCGGTGACCGGCACGCCTGGCCACGTCAACACCATGGCCTTGGCTGTCGGGCACTTCCTGGAGCGCTTTGCACTCGATGGTTTGAAGCCCGGCGATGTGCTGGTCACCAACGACCCCTGGATGGGCACAGGTCATCTGTTCGACTTCGTCGTCGTCTCGCCCGTCTTTCACCAGGGCCGTGCGGTGGCCCTGATGGCCTCGACCTGCCATGTCATCGATATCGGTGGGCGTGGCTTTACCGCTGAGGCGCGGTCGGTGTTCGAGGAGGGGCTCTGGGTGCCCCACCTCAAGTTGTTTGAGGCGGGCCAGCCCAACACCACCTTTTTTGCTTTGCTCGAGCGCAACGTGCGAGAGCCCCTGCAAGCGCGCGGGGACCTGATGTCGCTCGTGTCGTGCAACGCAGCGGCCATGCAGCGCTTGCAGGCCTTGCTGCAGGAGTTTGGTCTGGACGACCTAGAGAGGCTGTCCGACTACATCATCGACACCTCGGCCAAGGCCATGCGCGACGTGATTGCGGCCTTGCCCGATGGGCAATGGCGGCACGAAATGCGCATCGATGGCAACGGCCCAGCTGTCGATCTGGTGGCCACGCTGCAGGTGACCGGTGAGCAGATGTGCATCGACTACGCCGGCTCGTCGGCCGCATCGCGTTCGGGCATCAATTCACCCAAGTGCTACACCGATGCCTATACAGTCTTCGGTATCAAATGCGTTATCGCCCCGGATATCCCGAACAACGCCGGTTCGCTCTCGGCCATCGAGGTCAGGGCAGAGCCTGGCTCCATCGTCCACCCCTTGCCACCAGCCCCGGTCACCGCCCGGCATGTCGTCGGACAAATGTTGCCCGACCTGATGTTTGGCTGCCTGCGGCAACCCTGCAAAGGCCTGGTCAGCGCCGAGGGGGCAGGCAGCATCTGGGTGCTGGCCCTGTCGGGCGATCAGGCCCAGGGGCCGTACCAAACCATGAGCCTGGGCATCGGAGGCATGGGTGCCCGGCCGAGCAAGGACGGGCTGTCCTGCACGGCCTTTCCAAGCGGCGTGGGGAGCATTCCGATCGAGGTGACCGAGGCCGAATCGCCGCTTTTGTTCCATCGGCGCGAATACCTTCCTGCCAGCGCAGGGCAAGGCCAGTTTCGTGGGGGCCTGGGCAGCGTGATTGAAATCGGTCACCGCGAGGGCGAGAGCTTTCGCATTTCAGCGGCCACCTTTGACCGCCGCATCCATCCGGCCCGTGGCCGGGCCGGCGGCCAGGACGGCAGACCGGGCTCGTGTCGTATCTCCAACGGCACCGTCATTCTCGACAAAGGCCTGCATGAGGTGCCGTCAGGGTGCCGCTTGTTGCTTGAGCTGCCAGGCGGCGGCGGCTACGGCAACCCCCAGGATCGGGATCCCCAGGCCCTGACGCTCGACCGGGCCGAAGGCCTGGAGACGCGCTGAGGGCACAATCAATCCACCCCTTCGACGAGACCGACTGCCCTTCCATGCCTGCGCCTGAGTCACCCCAAAGCCCCGATCGCATCGATCTGGCACCCGGACTGAATGTGCCAAGACTGGTCACCGGCCTTTGGCAGGTGGCCGACATGGAGCGCGATGGACGCCTGCTCGAGATCGGACCGGCCGCCCAAAACCTGACCGACTACGCCCTGGCCGGGTTCGACGCCTTCGACATGGCCGACCACTACGGCAGCGCCGAGCTGATCACGGCCGAGTTTTTGCGGAACTGGCGCGGCAGCGGCGCGCACGCTTTCACCAAGTGGTGCCCCGAGCCTGACGAGATGACGGCCGCGCGTGTGCAAGAGGGGATCGACGAGCGACGCAGCCGGCTGGGTGTAGAGCGCATCGGCCTGCTGCAGTTCCATTGGTGGGATTACACCCACCCAGGCTACCTCGATGCCTTGGAACACCTGATGGCGCTGCGCGAGCGCGGCCAAATCCATCATCTGGGATTGACCAACTTTGACACCGATCACTTACACCTGCTGTGCCGCCATGGCGTCTCGATTGCGACCAACCAAGTGTCGTTCTCGCTGCTCGACCGGCGCGCGGCCGGACGTATGAGCGAGTTGTGCCAAGCAGAGGGCATCAAGCTGCTGGCCTATGGCACGCTGGCCGGAGGCTTTCTGAGCGAGCGCTGGCTGGACCAGCCCGAACCGACAGCCGTCGCCGACTGGAGCAAGTCCAAATACCACCGCTTCATCGACGCCATTGGCGGCTGGCAAGCTTTCCAAGGGGTTTTGCAGGCGGCCCATGCGATTGCCGAAAAGCACCGGGTGTCGATTGCGGCGGTCTCGCTGCGCTGGGTGCTCGAGCAACCTGCAGTGGGCGCGGCCATCGTGGGGGCACGTCTGGGTCAAAGCGAGCACCGCAGCAGCAATCTGAGCGTGTTTGGCTTTGCGCTCGATGCGCACGACCATGCGCGCCTGGAGGCCGCCTTTGCGCAGACTCGGCACCCGCCCGGCGACTGTGGGGACGAGTACCGCAAGCCGCCCTTCCTGACGGCATCGGGTGACCTCAGCCATCACCTCGGCCAGCTCAAGCGGCCCTACCAAGCACACACGACAAACGCACGACGCGCGCGCAGCCAAGTGTCCACCGGCAGTCACTGGGAAGGCGTTGGCGGCTACTCACGGGCCGTCCGGCAAGGCCCGCGCGTGCTCGTCAGCGGCACCACCGCCACTCACGGCAGCGGCACCGTCGTAGCTCGCGGCAACGCGCAGGCGCAAACGGTCTACATTCTCGACAAGATTGCGGCAAGCCTGCAAGCGCTCGGCGCGAGCCTGAGCGATGTGGTGCGCACGCGGGTCTACTTGAAGGACGTTGCGGCCTGGCAAGGCCCCACCGAGGTCCACGGCCGGGTGTTTGCCGACGTCCGGCCGGCCAACACCTTGCTGGCCGTGGCTAATCTGGTCGGCGACTATGAAGTGGAAATCGAGGCCGAGGCCGAGGTCGAGCCAGCGCCCAGGCAATTGGTCAGCAGCGGCTCACCGTATGAGGCGATGGCGGGCTACTCGCGCGCCGTCATCGAGGGCGACTGGGCTTTTGTCTCCGGCACCGTAGGCGTCGACTTTGCAACGGGCCTGTGGCCCTCCAGTGCGGTCGAGCAGGCGCAGCGCGCCATCGACACCATCGAAGCGGCGCTGCAGCAAGCGCAGATGAGCATGCTCGATGTGGTGCGGGTGGTGGTGCATCTGGCCCGCCGAGACGATGTGGAGGCGGTCAGCCAGGTGATCCGCGAGCGCTTCGGTCCGGCCCGACCGAGCAACACCACCTTGTGCACGCCGCTGGCCTTGGCCCAGTGCCTGGTGGAAATCGAGGTCACTGCGCGCCGGCGCTGAGCCCGCCGCGGCCTGCCGGCCGCACCACCTCAGACCGATACCTTGGCAAAGCGGCTGTCTTGCCAGATACCGCTTTGCAGCACATGAACCAGCCGATCGACCGCGTTCCAGAGGTCGACATGGCTCAAGGCCATGGGCGACAGCCCAAACCGGATCGAATCGGGCTTTCGAAACGAAGACACCACACCGTGGGCCAACAAGGCCTCGGTAACGCTGCCAGCGCCGGGATGGCTAAACGTCAAATGTCCTCCACGCTGCGCGTAATCAAGGGGCGAGGTGACCACCACGCCCAAGTGCGCGCAGCGCTGCTGTAGCAGTTGCACCAACAACTCCGAGAGCGACTGATGCTTCCAGTTCAGATCGGCGGGCTCGATGGTCTTCCAAATGTCCGCAGCCGCCGACATGGCCTGATTGGCCAGAATGGACGGCGACCCCGTCAAGTGACGGCGCACTCCGGACAGGGGCTCGTAGTCCGGCGCGAAGGCAAACACGTCCTGGTGACCCATCCAGCCCGCGATAGCAGGCCAATCCTTTTCCTGGTGCTGCGGATGCACATAGAGCCACGCCGGAGCGCCCGGACCACCGCACAGGTATTTGTAACCGCAGCCCACCGCAAAATCGGCGCCATCGCCTTCAAGGTTCACCGCAATGGCACCGGCTGCATGGGAAAGATCCCAAAACGCCAGCGCGCCGCAACGGTGGATCGCATCGTTGGCCTGCCGCATAGGCCAGCGGTAGCTCGATCGATAGTCCACATGACTGAGGTAGACCACGCCGACATCGGGACCCAGGGCAGCGGGCAGTTCATCGGGATGGTCGATGAAGCGCACGCTCGCACGGCCATCAAGCAGGCGAGCGAGCCCCTGCGCAATATAGACGTCGGTCGGAAAGTTGTAACGCTCGGTCACGATGACCGGTCGCTGCGACTGCAGCTTGCATGCATAGGCGAGCAGCTTGAATAAATTGACCGAGGTGTTGTCGCTAAACACCACGTCATGAGGCCCTGCACCGAGCAAATGTGCAACTGCCTCACCGAGCAGCCAAGGCTTTTCCATCCAGTCGAAATGGCTCCAGCCGCGCCGACGGGCGTCCCGCCAGCCAAGCGTCATCAGCTCCTGCACCCGCTGCGGCGCATCGGCGGGCATGGCGCCAACCGAGTTGCCGTCGAGGTAAATCGTGTCCTCGGTGGGCTGGGCAAATTTAAGCCGCAACTGGCGCAAGGGGTCACGCGCATCGAGCGCTTGGCAATCAGACAGAGTGATCATTTGGATGCACGCCGCTGCGAGCGGCGCGGTGTTTCGAGGATCGATTGAATGAGGTGGATCTCTGCCTCATGGCAGGCGATCAGGCGCGCCCAGCGGGCGTCAGACATGTCC